>CASFCQ010000028.1 GCA_949293185.1 uncultured bacterium | reverse complement strand
ATATGATCACCGACATATTCACTGTATCTGAAACCGGAAAAATCGAAGAGCATAAAGAAGTATTTAATATAATTAGCAACAAAAGCTTTAAATCCGCCTCTAAAGCCGTGCACTGCTCTTGCGGATTCGCTGCCGAGCGGATTAGCAAAATCAATAAAGTTTAAAATATAATTGTAACTGGAAAAAAGCATGAAAGTAATAAAAAGAAAAATAAGATAAGCAATTAAGGGTTTGTAAAACTCTTTTTTGTTATTTTTAAAAGCAAAGAAAGCCAATAATAAAAATACACCAGGAAAAGCAATAACAGCTGGAGACTTAGTGCCCATAGCAAGAGCATAAGCAAGAGCGGAATAAACAAGCAAACCTGTCTTTTTTTCTTTTAAAGCAAAAAGAAAGAGAGTAATAGAAGAAAGAACTAACCCGGCAATTAGAACATCCGTTTCGAGACTGGAGAGTTCAACAATAACCGAAGCAAACGAAGAAAGAATAAAAATAGTCCACAAAATTCTTCTTCTGGTAAAGTTAAAGAATTCTAAAATGTTGAAAATGGAGAAAATAGCAGCAATGTATCCGATAAAAGAAATAAAGTACAAGCCAATGTCAGTTTTAAAGAATAGCAGATTCCAGAGATATAGAATTTCAGAATTTATAGGCATTACAAGGTTTCTGTCATCGGCAATAACAAAATGATTCAAACTTCCCTGTTGCATCCAGTATGACGCTCTGTTCAAATGATACGCCAGAGCATCTCCTCCTGTAACGGGAAGAAAAGCATCCAGCAGCACGACAGTAAGCATTAAAAAGCAAAAGCCAAAAGCCATTATCATCAAAATTTTGTCACGTTTCAGAGCTGTCCATATTTTATTAAAATTTGTTTTTATGTCTGGAATATACAATGGCTTGTCTTTTTTAAACCACAAAATTGAAGCGGCAGTTAAGAATATAATATTTAGAATAATAACATTTGCTTCGTTAATTGCTTTGAATAAAGATAAAGATTCAAAAGTTAAAACAACTTGAGCAAAAATAGTAAGTAAGAAGTATAAAAACGAAAAGTTAAAACAACTTGAGCAAAAATAGTAAGTAAGAAGTATAAAAACGGTGCAGGACCGTAAAGTTTGTTGTGCTGATTTTTAGGTGCAGCAACACAGGCTATCATATATGAAGACACAAATACCATAGCCAGTGATATAAAAAACAACATACTCCATCTCCGTTTTGATTTATTCTCAAATTATATACTAAATAAGAAATTATTTTATACACCCGGGGAGTTTCAAATAAGTAAACAATTGAATATTATAAAACTGTGCATATTCCACTCTCACTCGTAAACTGTTTACTTTATAGCCGTCCGGATAAATATCCTGCGGCTTTTTTATTACTTATTAATTAACGACATCGATATAGAGTCTTTCATCATTAATTAATTTATCCAGATTTAAAATATTATAAACTTTATTGTCTATGTAAGCCTCTGCGTTTATAAATAAATTATCAAGATTCATGTCATTTTTAGGCTCTATACATTCTTTTGAAATGTTAACTATGTTATTTATTTCATCAACAAGCAATGCAAGCTTTAAATCAGCTGAGTCTATCACTATCGCTTTACTTTCTGATTGTTTGTCATTGTTTTCATTTTCTGAGTCAAAATCAAAGCCAATGAATTTTTTTAAGTCTATTATGCTGTAAAAATTTCCTTTGAGATTTATTATTCCTTTTACAAAATCCGGCGTATAAGGAATTTTAGTAACAGCATAATTTTTCATATTGATAAGCTCTTTTACGAACAAAGAATATATACAGTATGTGTGAGAAGCCACCGTAAAAATTACATACTGGTCTTTGCCGTAAATGTTTGAATCCAGATTCATATTAGGAATCTGGGCAATTTCGTTTTTGCGTTTGTTTAAAATGCAAACCGATTCTTCATCGGAAGGAAACAGATTTGTATAGTGAGTTGTATTTTCTTTAAATTGAGATTTTTTAATGACTTTTTCAAGATTAAGAATATCAATAATATTTATTACGTTATCATTTAATTTGTAAAAAGTCCTTGTAATGTTGTTAAAATTTTCACCCATTACCCGTTGTATTTTGGAAGGTAAAGCTGTAAAAAAGTCTGTCACTTCATCCACTATTATGGCAATCAATGATTCATCACCTTTTACAATAATAATTTTATTATTAAGGTCATATTTTTTTTGCGGAAGTGCAAAGATTTTTCTTATATCTACAACTTTGATAAATAAATCATTATAGTTCAAAATGCCTACTATGTATTCAGGAAGTTTTTGCGGTTCATTCAGCATTGGCAGAGCAGTTACTTCCAGAATATTTTGAGCATTTAAAGCGTATATGTTTTCATCCAGAGAAAAGCATAAATGCAGATTCTCCGGATCGTTAATAGTTAAAAGAGGTGTTTTGTTTTCCATTTCTTTTTTCCAATTAAGTGTATTTACTTTGCTGTGAAATCATCGACATAAATTAAAATTTGTAATAAAATAATTATATTGCATTTTGAGGAAAAATAACAGGGAGTTAAGAGGATTTATTATGAATAACACCAGTGAATTTAATTATAAAAAAAAGTCAGACATTAAGTTAATTATGGATATAATTTTCTTTTTGATACTCCTTGCGCTTATAACAACTATTTCTGTTAAGCAGTTATGGTCGCCTATTTCTGTAATAACAATAGTACTTTTACTTGCTGCATATATATCACAATATTTGTGGTCAAAAAATTGGCTGCTTAAGGAACTCAAAAATGATATAAAAAATAAAGAAAAGCAAACATCTGATTCCGCATCTAAAATTCTTGAAATAACATTAACCCAGAAAAGTGAAATCTCAAGATATGAACACACTTTTTTGAATGCGGCTAATAATGTTGAAAAGTTAAAATCACTGTCTTTTGCGCTCAAACAAAACTCTAAAGAAATTTTATATAAGGCTTCTCAATCATTAAAAAATGTTGAAATAGAACAAAAACCGGTACAGGCAAATATTGATAAAATGATTGTGCTCAAGCAGCGTATACAAATTATTGCGGAATTAATTCTGGAATTGAGCGAATATATTCAACAAATCGGTTCAATCATTGGACTTGTTGAAGATATTGCAGAACAAACAAATATGCTTGCACTCAATGCTGCTGTAGAAGCTGCAAGAGCAGGTGAGCACGGGAAAGGTTTTGCTGTAGTAGCGGGTGAAATCAGAAAACTCGCTGACGAATCAAAGCAGGCAACTACCAAAATAGCTTCACTTATTAACGATATTCAGCATACTACCAACTCTACTGTTATGGCTACGGAAGAAGGAAGTAAGGAAATTGAATCAGGAGTAAAACTTGCCGGAAATATAGAAGAGAATTTTAATGTTTTAAATAATACAATGTCTACATTAATGAAATTTATCGAAAATGTTTCATTTAACTCGGAAAATCAGGAAAAACTTTCCGGTGATATTGTTAAGGATATAAAAGAAAACGTGAACAATCTTTCAGAAATGCTCACCACCTTTAATGATAATATAGATAATATTAATGAATTAAAAAATATATAGAAAAATGGTTGTATAAATGGATTTTTCACCGGAAGAGTTTGATGAAATTTTAAATATATTCAGAGGCGAAACTGAAGAAATCGTTCAAAAACTTAATAACAACCTTCTTCAGTTGGAATCTAACCCTGACAGTGAAGACCTGCTTGTATATCTTTTTAGGGATGCCCACTCTCTAAAAGGTGCAGCAAGGATGATTGGTTTTAATAATATTCAACGTCTGGCGCATAAAGCAGAGGATGTGCTCGGGCTTGCCAAAGAAAAAAAAATAAAAATAAATCGGGAGATATCAGACGCGTTATACAATGCAATTGATTTAATGTCCGAACTTATACAGGAATCAGTAAAATTAAAAAAAGAATATTATACAGATGATATCCAAAAACAAATCGATAAAATTGATGAAATTCTGAAAAAAAATGAGTTTCCTGCTGCACAAGAGCCAGTCATGCCGATTGCAGGAGTGTTAAAACAAAAAGAAAATGAAATTGAAACAAATGAACTTGATGAGCAACAGCAAAAAAGTGTAAATAAAATAAATGCAATGCTATCTGAAGCTTATCTTCTGTTAAATAATATGACCGGTACTGAAGGTGCTTCGTATATAGAAACTTTTGATGACTTAATTAAACAACTAAAAGAAGAGTTTGATGAAACAGATTATAAAGAAATAAAAAAAGCAATCAATGAAATAGAACAAAAAATTGATTTTGTAATGCAAAGTTCTAATATTGTAAATGAGGATGAAGTAGAAGAGCTTAATCAGAAACTGGCTGTAATCTTAAATAATTTAAATGCTATTTACGAGTCACAAAATATAAAAAAATTGGATATTAAAGGTTTAATATCCAAAAAAATCCATGATGAACAGGAATCATCACACGAAAGTGAAAATAATACAACGCATTTACTTAATAATGAGACACAGACGCTTATACATAAAATTAACTACATAAAAGATGAATTGTCTCATCTGGAAACTAACTTATCTCAAATTCCCAAAATACAGGAAGTAATAAATGATATAGTTGAAACAAATACCAAAAGCGAAGTTACAAGCCTTGCAAAAAAGTTAAACGAGATATTAGAAATTTTAAAAAACACAAAAAAACTTCCGGAAAAAGAAATTATTGCAGTAATGAAACAGTGTTTTTCTTCTGCTGAAAAGATGGCACTGGATGATAGTGACCAGCAGGAAGACATTTCTCTTGTTTTGCAAAGACTCGACATTATAAAACAGATGCTGGATTTGAACTCTTCTGTTAATCCTTTGACAAATCTTAGTGCTACTATTGACAAGTCTCCGCTTCCGGTTAAAAAAGCACAGGACTTTTTTAATTCATACGAAACAACTTCAATAAGAACACTCCGTGTTGATTCAAAAAAACTGGATCGTCTGGTAAACCAGATGGGTGAGTTAATTATAGGCAGAATTAAACATAAAAAGAATGTTTCCGAACTAGAACAGATTCTTGTAGACTTGAATGAGTGGAGAAATTTTAACCATAAATCACAAAGTTTTATAAAATATTATGACAGAAAATATCTGAATAATGACGATAAAATTGATTATTCAACATTGTCTGTTTTCAGCAAACAAATTTATTCAATTTTTCAGGAAAATTCATCAAAAATTCTAAAGCTCACTAACAGAATCCTTAGCCTTCAAAAATCAGTGGACGAAGAGGATACAAAGCTGAATGTTATTATTACCCAGCTTGAGAGTATGGTTAAAAACATCAGGGTTTTACCTCTTGCAACCATATTTCATATGTTTCCTCGAATGATTCGTGATATTTCAAAAGATACCGGTAAGGAAATAGAATTGCTTATCTCCGGTAGTGAAACCAGTGCTGACAAAAAAGTTATTGAAGAAATAAAAGCACCTTTAATGCATATAATAAGAAACTCAATTGACCACGGCATAGAAACACCGCAGGAGAGAATAGCTGCCGGAAAACCACCCAAAGGCAAAATTTATCTCATTGCTAAAAGTATGCAGAATAAGATTATAATAGAAATTCACGATGATGGAAGGGGTATCGATTTACAAAAGATATTGGATAGAGCCCTTGAAAAAAATCTTATAACCAAAAGAGAAGCAGACTATCTTTCAGCAGAACAGATTATGAATATAATATTTTGGCCCGGCTTTTCAACAGAAAAAGTTGTTACTGAAATTTCCGGCAGAGGGGTCGGGCTTGACATTGTGCAAACTAAAATTACACAACTTAACGGAAGCGTAAAAGTATTTTCTGTACCTAATCAGGGGACAAAAATTACTATAGAATTGCCTGTTACAATGTCAACATTAAAAGCTTTTATTGTTCAGGCAGCCAAGCAGCTGTTTGCAATGCCGATGACCACAATAAAAACTGTTATGTGGATTGAAGAAAAAGATATTTATATAAGAAATAACAGTAAATCAATTATTATTGACGGAAAAACAGTTAATTTATTCTATCTCAGTGATTTGATGAAATTGCCCCCTGATGCCGAGTATATGGGTAATGAACAAAAAACCGTTATATTAATAGATGTTGAAAATAGCCTGATGGGTATTATTGTAGATAAAATACTGGGCGACCAGAATATACTGCAGAAAAAACTTGAACCTCCGATTATGAAATTGAAAAATATTGCGGGTATTACTACTCTTGCAAACGGGGATGTATGTTTGATTTTGAATGTTCCGGAGCTTTATAAAAGCACATATGTACCGGCAGAAAAACCTCTTGCATCTGTTTCTAAATATCAGTTACAGCAAAAGACAAATAAAGATTATAAAATTCTGATTGTTGATGATTCTATGACAACAAGAGAGTTGTTAAAAAATATTCTTGTACACTGGGGCTATAGTTTCGAAATGGTTAAAAATCCGCGAGAAGCTTTTGAAGCTCTTTATAAAGATGATTTTGACTTGATTCTTTCTGATATGGAAATGCCGGAAATGGACGGCAGAATGTTTGTCAAAGAGCTTAAAAACCACAGAAAATTGCAGGATATTCCCATTATTCTGATTACATCTTATGATACGGAACATCTTACAAAAGATATGCCTGATGTTAATGCTTTTATAAAAAAATCAAACTTCAATCAGGATTACCTGCTCGATGTTATAGAAAAACTTCTTAAACATGAATAACACAATGAAATTAGATAATATATATGATAAATATTGTAAAAATACACAACACGCATGTGAAGTAAAAAAATATGCGGTGATGATTTTTGATGTGCTAAAACAAAGTGTTGAGAGTTTTAAAAACTTGCCGCAAAAAGCCCAGGATTATCTTGCACAAGCTGCTTTGCTGCATGATATAGGCTATGTTGTTGAAAAAAAATCTCATCACAAACATACGATGAATATTATTATTGATGAAGGTATACAGGGCTTTTCTCCGGAAGAAATTTTGATTATTGCTAATATTGCAAGATATCACAGAGGCTCTTTTCCTGACATAAATAAACACGAAAAATATGCGGATTTGTCAGAAAATAATCGTATACTTGTCAGCAAATTGGGGGCAGTATTGAGACTTGCGGACGGGTTAGACAAGCCTCATAAAAATTTAGTCTTGAGAATGGAAGCAAAAGAAACTGCTGATACTGTGGAGCTTTATTTAAAAACAATCGGTTTTAAACCTAATTTAAAAATGGCGGAAGAAAAAAAAGATTTGCTGGAATTTGTTTTGCAAAAAAAAGTTAAATTTTTGTTTATGTAAATTTTGAATGGGGCTGCCTAAGTGAGCTACAAAGTATCTCAGACGTAGGACGGATTTACCAATCCGCCGAACTTGAACGGAGTCTTGCTTAGTGAATTAATTTTTTTAAATATGAAAAAGAGACTTACCAACCCTTAGTTTTAGCAACTTACCGAGTAGATTGTCCTATCCTGCTATAGCTTAGAAGTCAGAAAAATCTTTTTGCTGCAATGTTTAAGTACGCTAAAAACTGCTTAACAGAGTCTTGATAAAAGTGATTTTGCTCTATATAATTAATACATTATGGAATTAATGCAAAGAATAACAGAACCGGTACTGGGATTTGAAGTTGATTTATTTGATTTTAACGAGGCAATGATTTTTGTCCATCAGCACCTGAAAGAAAATAAAGGACTGCATATTGTTACTATAAACCCGGAGATGATTTCCTTGGGGAATAAAAACAATGAGTTTGGCAGAATTTTAAACGAAGCTGATCTTTCTATTCCTGATGGCGTCGGAATAAAACTGGCACTGAGAATTAAAGGAATAAAACAGGAAAATATTCCCGGGATAGAGTTTTCTAAAAAATTGATATCTCTTTGTGCTCTGGAAGGGTATACGATAGGGCTTGTCGGGGCAAAAGAAGAGGTGGTGCAGCAGGCTGCGGCAAATCTTCGTAAAGAGTTTGAAAATCTGAATATAACCTATATACACAACGGCTATTTTGATGAAAATCAGGAAGAAACAGTCAAAGAAGAGATAAAAAACCTTGCGCCAAGAGTTGTATTTGTCGCACTCGGCGCTCCAAAACAGGAGATATTTATCTCCCAGCTTAAAGAACAAATGCGTCATACGATATTTGTCGGTGTCGGCGGTAGTTTTGATGTTTGGTCAGGAAAAGTTAAACGAGCTCCTGAAATTTATCAAAAACTAGGGCTTGAATGGCTTTATCGTGCTATTAAAGAGCCGGCAAGATTTAAGCGTATTTTTCCCGCTTTGCCATTGTTTCTTATTCGGGTTATAATGGAAACTGTACACGAGAGTTGGGTAAAAATAAGATGATTCAGTTACGCGGTGTAACAAAAAGATATAAAAACAATTATGCACTAAAGAATGTCAACCTTGATATAATGTCAGGTGAGTTTGTCTTTATTACAGGCTCATCCGGTGCAGGCAAATCCACCCTGATGAAACTTCTTTATAAAGAAGAAACACCAACCTCAGGCAGTGTAATGATTGGCGGAATAAACATCGCTAATTTGCCGTCAGAAAAAGTGCCTAACCTTAGAAGATGTATGGGGATTGTGTTTCAGGATTACAAACTGCTGATGAATCAGAGTGTTTATGACAACTGTGCTTATGTTATCCGAACACTCGGAATGAGCTCTAAAGAAATAGAGGCAAGAGTTACCGGAGCTTTAAAAGTTGTTGGTCTTGTTAATAAAATGAAAGCAAAAGCCTCCGAGCTTTCCGGCGGGGAACAGCAGAGAGTGTCAATTGCACGTGCAATTGTTAACGGGCCTCCTCTATTGATAGCGGATGAACCTACAGGCAATCTCGACCCCAAAAACTCTATGGAAATTATGCAAATTCTTGAACAGATTAATCAGAAAGGTATTACCGTTCTGGTTTCAACCCACGACCATGCAATGGTTGATTATTTCAGAAAAAGAGTACTGACGCTGGAAAACGGACAGATAATCAGAGATGTTCAGGCAGGTACATACGAATAACAAGCTGATTGAGAGTAAATAAATGAGTGATGAGTCAACAAAAGCTATAATAAAAAAGAAAGTTAAAGCACATATTCCAAAGGACTGGCTTAAAGAATTAAGAATAGTTTATAGAATAGGGCTGGAAACAATATACGGTATAAAAAGAACAGGCTGGATTAATTTAGCTATTATAACTACAATGGCAGCTATTTTAACCATATTTGGCTCTCTTTTTAGAACAACTCTTTCGATAACATCTTTTGTTCAGGAACTCGGCAATGTTCTTGAGATTTCTGTTTATCTTAAAGAATCAGCCAATACAGATGCTGTTGCTAAAGATATTAGAGCAATAGAGCACGTGGAAAGGGTGAAAATTATCCCGAAGGAAAAATCCTGGGCTGATATGCAAAGAGAAATAGATGTTCCTGATATGGAAAACCCTCTGCCTGACACTCTTCATGTTAAAGTGGACAAACCTGAAAATATAAATACTGTTTTTAATCAAATAAAAACCTATACAGGAGTAGAGGATTTAAACTACGCGCAGGATATCGCAAAAAAAATGCAGATGTTTAACAATGTAGTGCATTCTATAACACTTATTGTTGTTGTGTTAGTGGCTATTTTGACAATTACTATAATAAATAATACAATACAGTTGGTTATTCAATCACGTAAGGAAGAAATTGAAATTATGCGTCTGATGGGTGTAAGCAACTGGTATATAAAAATTCCGTTGATTCTTCAAGGAGCTATATACGGCTTTTTGGGAGCGCTAATTGCTTTATTCCCTCTTAACGCTGTTAATAACGGCTTGTTAAAGGTTCATGAGTTTTTTGTTGTAGCTTCGCCGGTGCTGGCTAACAATACAGTTATTCTAGCATTATTTGTAATAGCGGTTGGTTTTGGCGCAGGTGGAAGTATGATTTCAATTAAAAAACATTTACAAGTTTAAGCGGGGCTGCAAGAATGACAAATCCTCTAGATTTCATAGAAAGAATAAAAGATATTCCCGCAATGCCGAATGTTATAGTCAAGGCTCTCGGAATAATAAAAGATGATCAGTCAGGCACAAAAGAACTGGGCGAGATTATGGCATATGATCAGGCTTTGACATCCCAGGTGCTGAAATTGGTAAACTCGGCTTATTACGGCTTTGCACAGGAAATCACCTCCGTATCCAAGGCGCTTGCTCTTTTGGGAATGTCGCAAACAAAAAATATTATTATTACTGTTGCGATGAAACCAATGCTTACCTCAAACGGCGGGAAAGAAATGTGGAAACATTCGCTAAGGTGCGCTGTTGCCTGTGAGACACTGGCGTCTATGGTTGACCTGGCTGACACAAGTGATGCTTTTACAATAGGATTTTTGCATGATATCGGTAAAATTCTGCTGAATATATGTAATGCATCTGATTACCAGAAGGTAAGAGAGATGGTTAAATACGGCACTGATATAATAGAGGCTGAAAATGCTATTTTTAATACAAACCATGCAGAGCTTGGTTTTATGCTTGCTAAGAAATGGAAACTCTCTGTTATGCTGGCAAACTGTATAAAATATCATCACGACCCGTTATCTTCGTCTATGCCGGAGGTAGCAACACTTGTGTATCTTGCTAATGCTCTTTCTCATGATGAAGTGGATTTATATGATGAGGCACTTGTAAAAGAACAGTTAGGTTTTGAAACAAATGAGATAATGCGGTGTCGGGACGAAATTTTGGAAAAAGCAAACTCTTTGTTTGCAACTTTAAACGCAGGTTAATTAGTAAAGATTGGATAGAATATGAAAAAAAATCAAAAACTTAAGGCATTTACTCTTGCAGAAACACTTATCACTCTTATGGTTATAGGTGTAATTGCAGTAATGACTATTCCTACATTAAAAGATCACTCTGATGAGGTTCAGTATGTTACTGCAGCTAAAAAAGCGTTTGCAGCAGTAACCAATGCAACTCAGGCAGTAGAAGCAAAACATACAGAATCTTATTTCTGGAATTTTACAGATGCCAAAACTCTAAGATGGTATAGTGAAGTCGTGAATACTATACCTAACCCTGATCCGGCACATTCAAGTTGGGCAATCGTTACAATTGACGGTAGTACCTACACTACGTTTACTCCTTCTTTATGGACTGCAGACGGTATGGCTTGGCAATTAACAACCCCTGACAACGGATGTACTAAAGGTGGTAAAATTTTAGTTGATACAAATGGCTCAAAACAACCAAATACGGTTGGGATAGATGTTCACGGTTTTATTGTTGGACACAGCTCATGTAAATCAGCGGCTTTTGGGGTTTACGCTATGGGCGATGGATGTAATGATTCTTCTCCGAATTTTGCTTGTACAGCATACGCTATAACTCAAGGCAAAATGCCCTGGTTTAGAGAACCCGGAAGATATACAAGTTGTGCACCATTTTTGGCGCCGTCAACAGATTGTCCGACATTTAATTAGTAAACCGGAATACAATTATTTTTATTGCAAAGCCCGTCTTGTTACAAGTCGGGCTTTGTTTTTAAATGCAGCTTGATTATATGTACCTCTAATCTTTAGCCTAAAAAGCGAATTTTTGTTTGTATTTTAGGCTTTAAAATGCATTTTTTAACAAAAATTTTTTCTTTTAAAATTATAAAAAATATGCTACTATAATCTTAGCTTAATATATAAAAGATTTAATAATTAATATGAATTTATAAATCATTAATTTTATACATAAATATTTAACCAAATGCACCATAGTAATTAGGCGCATTTGAGTATATGTATATATAGAATAAGAGGTACAGGACAATCGACACAATGACTTTATTAACCGCACTCTTAATAATTGCCCTTCTCGCAGCTGTTGGCTTAGGTGCGTTCGCCTTTGCCGTAATGCAGAAGAAAAAAACAGTGCAGGCGCTTTATGAAAAACTTTCTAAAGAAACAGAAGAAAAAGAAAGCCTTTTAAAAAAAGAAGCAATGATTCAGGCAAAAGAAGCATTGCATATTGAAAGAGAAAAATTTGACGACGAGGTAAGAGAACGCCGTCAGGATTTGCAAAGAGCAGAAGATAAACTTCTCAAAAAAGAAGATATGCTCGAAGACAAACTGCAGGAAGCAACTGAAAAAGAATTTGCAGTTCAGAAAAAAATGGACGAATTACTTGAAAAAGAAGACTATCTTGCAGATTTAATCGCAAAACAAATTGAAGAAACCGAAAAAATTGCAGGCATGTCTCGTGATGAAGCAAGACATATGCTGATGGAACAGCTTAAGCAGGATCTTCAGCAGGAACAAATGCAATTAATCAGAGAAAATGAAGCTAAAATCAGAGAAAACGCAAAACAAACAGCACAGGATATTCTTTCAACCACAATGCAAAGATGTGCAATAGATCAGGTTGTGGAATCTACTGTATCTGTTGTTAATCTTCCTTCTGACGAGATGAAAGGACGTATCATAGGACGCGAAGGACGTAATATCAGAACACTGGAAACTCTTACCGGTGTTGACCTGATTATCGATGATACTCCGGAAGCCGTTGTATTATCAAGCTTTGACCCTGTCAGACGCGAGGTTGCAAAAGTTGCTCTGGAAAAACTTATCTCCGACGGTCGTATCCACCCCGTAAGAATTGAAGAAATGGTGGAAAAAGCTCAGGAAGAAATTGAAGAAAAAATTAAAAAAGAAGGTGAAAACGCTGCTGTTGATATGGGCGTTTTGAACCTTCATAAAGAGTTAATTAAAACATTAGGACGTCTGTATTACAGAACAAGCTACGGACAAAATGTTTTGAAACACTCTCTGGAAGTCGGGCACATTGCAGGAATGCTTGCTGCCGAACTCGGCGCAAATGTTCAGGTTGCAAAGCGAGCCGGACTTCTTCACGATATAGGCAAGGCAGTAGACCAGACTCAAGACGGAACGCATATTGAGCTTGGGGTTGAGCTTGCCCGTCGTTACGGTGAAAAAGAAGATATTGTTCATGCAATAGAAGCTCACCACGACGATGTTACAGCAAATACGATTGAAGCAGTTTTGGTAAAACTTGCGGATGCTATATCAGCCGGACGCCCCGGCTCAAGACGAGATACTCTTGAGATTTACATTAAAAGACTTAAAAAGATTGAAGAAATCGCCTCAAGCTATGAAGGTATAAAACAGTCTTTTGCTGTACAGGCGGGTCGTGAGGTTAGGATTATTGTCCAGCCTGATATGTTCGACGATTTAGCAAGCGCAAAGTTAGCCCGTGATATTGCTAAGCGTATTGAAGAAGAACTCGATTATCCGGGTCAAATCAGAGTCACAGTCGTACGTGAAATCAGGACTACTGAAATTGCTAAGTGAGATTTGACCTGTGCACGCAGGCAAATATGACAACAGAAAACGAACAAATAAAAGTATTATTTATTGGCGATATTGTAGGTCGTCCGGGGCGTAATGCGGTTAAGCATTTTCTGGACGACTTACGTTCCAATGAAAAAAATTATGATTTTGTTATTGCAAATGTGGAAAATGCTTCTCATGGTTTCGGACTTACGGAAAAAAATCATAATGACCTTGCCTCGTACGGCATAGATTGCTTTACCTCGGGAAATCATATCTGGGATAAAAAAGACATTTATTCATACATTGATAAGTCTGACAGATTAATAAGACCGATGAATTATCCTAAAGGTACGTATGGTGTCGGGTACAGAATTTTTGATGTCAAAAACACTAGAGTTGCAGTTATGAATCTGCTTGGCAGAACATTTATGACGCCGGTGGACTCGCCTTGGGAAATACTTGAAAATGAAATTGGAAAAATAAAAGAGCAGGCGTCTGTTGTTATTGTAGATTTTCACGCGGAGGCGACTGCAGAAAAAATTTGTTTTGCAAAATTCTGCTCAGAGCATAATGTCAGTGCTGTTTTGGGCACTCATACCCATGTGCAAACCGCTGATGAAAAAATTATAAATAATTACACCGCATATATAACAGATGCAGGTTTTTGCGGGGCGTTTGATTCTGTAATCGGGATGGCTTACGAACCTTCTTTAAAACGATTGATTTCAAGTATTCCTGAACGATTTGATGTTGCAGAAACTCCTCTGCTGGAACTTAATGCGGTAAGTATGCGCTTTGATGCCGTTTCAGGGCAAGCTCAAAAAGAAAGGATAGAAAGGTGAAAGTCGATTTACACATTCACACAATCTATTCGGACGGCGTATTCAGCCCCGAAAAGATTGTGGATACTGCTATTGACGCGGGTTTGAATGCTATTGCGATTACCGATCATGATAACGTTCTTGCCTATCCGATAGCTGTAGACTATGCTCAAAAAATCGCTAAAGAAAAAGGTACGCCGCCATTGGAAATTCTTCCGGGTGTAGAAATCAACACGATTTATAAAGATACTGAAATTCACATTCTCGGGTACTTTATGAACCGTGAGGACAGCGATTTTCAAGAAATGCTTAAAACACAGCAAAAGGCGCGTATTGAGCAGACAGAAGAAATTATTCATCTTTTAAACAAAAAAGAAGGAATACATATTACATTCGACAAGCTGAAAAGCCTTGTTGCTCCGGGAGGCAGCATAGGACGTCCGCATATTGCCAAGGCAATTACAATGGCAGGCGGAACAAACAGTGTTATGGAGGCTTACAGCAAATACATAAATGACGAATCGGATGTTTATGTTCAAAGAAAAACGGTTTCGCCGCATGAGGCTATAGAGATTATTTATGATGCCGGCGGAATTCCTGTGTTTGCGCATCCGTTCGATGTCGAAGATGCGGAAAATCTTATAAAAGAGTTTATGCATTACGGCTTGAGAGGAGTGGAAGCATATCATAGAAAACATTCTCCTGCTATGGTGGAATACTATTCGACTATTGCTGAAAAGAATGGTCTTATTATAACAGGCGGTTCGGATTTCCATGCGCCCAACCCTAACAACGGACAGATTATTCTTGGCAAAAACTTTATACCTGATTGGATTTATGACAAATTAATGCAGGAAAAAAAACAGCTTGATATGGCAAGATAAGATGAATAGAAAAATCAAAGCATTTAATATGGTAGAAATTATGATTGTGGTCTGTCTTCTTGTGACCACAGTCATACTCTGCCTGCCTACAATATTTAACAACTCTAAAGAAGCAAAAATTATTGCAAGTTGGAAAAGATTGTTTTGGGAAACTCAGACTAACTTTGAGGTCTTTAATATAAGCGATGCTGAACTTATACAATCGATTTGCAATAGCAATGTGGAAGATAAAGAAAATGAAATTTTTAAAATAATCAGCCCGTATTTGAATGTTGATTTAAGCAAAAGTACAAAAACTTTAAAATCGTATCATTATAAATTTCAAAACGGCTCTCAGATACCAATGCAGTCAAATGTGTTTACAAAATTATTTGCTTATCAGGAAAATGGTAATGTTGTAGGGTTTAAATGGCTTGATTGTAATTGTTCGGAAGTAAAACCGTGCGCGTCTGTTCTTTTCGATATGAACGGTGTTGCTCCTCCTAATCGTATCGGACGTGATATATTCGGCATTTATATTTACAAAGACAGGACAGCTGCTTTTGGCTCGGAAGAAACTGACGGCGATAATCTTGAAAAAGACTGCAACGGACACACAAGCGGAATGAGCTGCTCTGAGTATTACCTCAGAGGCGGTAAGTTTTAGTATTTAAAATATTTTCTTAATTTTATTTTAAGCGTGATATCGCCCAACATATAAACAGCACTCCCCGTATTTATTAATGCAACATCTGATTGCTTAATCTATTTTGTGTAAAAAATTTGTCTGCAGTTGTTGGATAACAAAAATTTTTATGTTTAAACTTAAAATATAAAAAATGGAGAAATGTATGAAAATAGCACCAATTTCTGTATCATATTCCGATAACTGCCCTAAAAAGATAATAAGGCACAACAATAAAATTCAAAAATTTTCTGTAACATCAAATAGTATCGATTCTGTTTATCCTAAAAATTATTACCTTTCTTTTAAAGCTGAACCTAAAAGCCCTGAAATACAAGAATTAGAAACATTTGTGGAAGATTTTTATGAGCAACACAAAGGCAAACCGCCTAAAAGTGAAAACGAAATAAATGTCTGGGATATTCCGCAAGAGTGTAGAATATCCAGATTTGTTACAGATACATTTGTTAATAACTTCAATTCTATTTATAAGAGTTCTGCAAAGGCTTTTGTCGGTGAAGAAAAACTAATTGCAGTACTAGATAAAACCATAAATGATGCTCGGCAAAGAATGAGCACGGTTACCAGAGCTGATGTACATCTCGAAAATTTCAATGTGAAAGCTGAAAATATTATTCAAGAATTAAAAGATAAAAATAAAATTCCGCAAGTAATATATGCAGATGCACGCAGTTCTGAGTTGCGAAAAATCAACAATGAGATTTTTCGCTATATTTTAAAAATAGACATAGGAAATGAACGCACTAAAGAATTTTTTTCCAATTATTTTGTTAATAAATATTATGAAAATATGAAAAAATACAACGATCCCGTTGTTGATACTGAATTTGTTTCACAAATGAAAGAGCTGCTTGCGCAAGAGCCATTTAAAACCTTTAACAAAAAATCTTTTAAAATAAAAGCCCAAGACGCAATAAACAATTCGCCAACTCTGGACGAAACGGTTGATGAAATATACAAGGATATGATAAAAAAACATATCACTCCTTTTGATAATCCAAAGATGTACAACTACGTTATACAACATGATGAAAAGCTGGATTATCTTTTAGAACAAATATACGGATATGGAAAAGATAAATACGATGAAATATTTGAACAGTCAAAAATAGATAAAAAGCATAAAGTTTTGTTGATAGATCCCGGAGTTGCTTCTCGTTTTGAAGAACTTGCCGAATTTGTAAATAATAAAAAAATTGACACATCAAAAATTGAACCTTTTGAATTGCGACAAAAATTTTCTGATTATCTAGGAACAGAAACCGTCTATAGGGGAATGTATTTTTACAACCCCGAAGAAGGCATAGAACAATTGAAACAACAAGGTGCGCGGGCTTCCTCTTTCAAAAAAGAAGGAAATATTCAAGCAGCAATAGAGTATTTTCTAGCGCCCAGTAGTTATTTTAATACGACAATAAAAAGTATTCTGTCTCATAAAATATCATCACCACAGAGCGGAAATCCCTTTTTATCGGTAACATCCATATATGACATCGCTGCAGCTGTGCCGAAAAAATACGATGACCCAGAATGCCCCGTTGTTGTGATAAAAACGGAATTG
The DNA here is from genome assembly GCA_949293185.1 of uncultured bacterium. Lineage (GTDB taxonomy): Bacteria > Cyanobacteriota > Vampirovibrionia > Gastranaerophilales > Gastranaerophilaceae > Limenecus. The sequence continues at coordinate 44,455 of CASFCQ010000028.1, read as the reverse complement.
CCTAAACTCTCGATGATAAAACAAAAAGGCAGATTTGCTAATATACAGCACGGTCCGGCAAGAGTTTTATGTATTGACGGCAAAAGATATCCTTATGCAACACAACAGGATAAGATAGAAGCTTTTGTTCCGTTTTTTATGCCGACTGACAATGCGCAATATACAGTAGATACTTCAACAGGCTGTTTTAGCTGGCTATGATAAAAGACTTAAGCCGGTTTGAAGGATGATTTTTTAAGTTTTTCATACTCTGCCGTGTATTTTTGAATATCACCAAAAACATCACGGGCATAGCGTTCTTTTAAACTGCTGCCGTTGTAGTTTTTCAATGCTTGTTTAACATTGCCTCCGGATTGTTGCAGACGCATCATATATGCGATTGTACCGACTTTGATATTTATTGAATCTTGTGATTGTAATTTTGTGAACAAAGATGCAGAGGTCGGGTAATCTTTTTTTAACTCGTTTAAAGCGTTGTGATATAATCTGTCTCTGCCTTTTTGGTACATATCTTTTATTGTAATGCTTGTAAGCTGCATTAAACCTTTTCCGTTTTTTTGATTTAAGCCGCTCTGAAAATGGGTTTCCTGTTTTATTATGCAGGCTATTGTTATGGGATCAGCCCCGAGTTCATTTGCAATATTAAGTATTGTTGATGCCATTTTGTGTTTATTTATATTTTGCGGCAGGCTTTTGTCGTCTTCCATAATTTTAAAAATAATATTTTTTTGCAGTTTTTGTTCATTTGCGGATACAGGTTTTATTACATAGGTGTATAAAGGCTTTACATATGACTTTAGCCTGAACAAAGAATCTTGAAACATATCTGTTTGTTTGGATACAACATAAGGCATTGGACCTAGTTTTACCCCTTTGGGCAGATGTGTTACAACAAAATCTGATTTTTGAGTTGTTGTTTTAATAAATTCTTCTACAACCGGTTGGCGCAGCAAATACCCGGCTTGTATTGTGGCAAGAGAACCCATTGCTCCGTATTCCATTGCTTTAGCAAATTTCTTTATCTTTTTATGTTTGTTAAAGTTCATTCTGTATGCACGATAAAAGACAGTCGGCTTCGTTATTTTTCGAATCATATTGTGTTAATTCCATTTTGTTATTAATAATAAAAGTGATTTCGGCAAAAAATATAATAGCACAAAAGATATTAAAAATGTAAATAACTTGAACATAAAATTTTAAAACAATATAATAAATTAGCTATGACAGAGAACAAATTTAAACAAGTATTAGAAAATATTCCGGCGATTTTGTCTTCTGATGATGATTTGGAGAAGAATTTTGCAAAATCGATACTGCAGTTTCAAAAAATAGTTGATTTTGATTGCGCGTATATATGTTATCTCAACGCAGGATGTGCAAATATACAGTATAAAATGTTTTCCTGCAAGGATTTGCCTGTTGAACCGGATAAAAATACAATAAATTTTCCCGAAATTTTAAAAAATAAACTTTACGACACAAGTGTTTTTACTTTTGATGAAAACTCCTCGTTTTTTAATGCACTAAAACTCAAAAAAACAGGCTCCGACTTTTTGATAGCAAAGCTAAACATCAGAGAAACAGTCTTCGGTTTTATGCTGATTGCTAGACCAAAAGCTTATCCTTTTACCAGACAGGACGAAGAACTGGCTGTTGCTCTTGCTGCGTTAATATCATATTCAATAAAAGATTCAGAACTCTCTAACGTGTTCAAGCTGCAGCTCAGGGCATTGCAAGACAGTATTATCGAAAAGACAGAAGCCTTTGCGACAATAAAAAAACAGAATGAAAAAATTCTTGCCGCAGATAAGGTTAAAAATGAGTTTCTTGCAAACATTTCTCATGAACTGAGAACCCCGCTAAACGCCATTATTGGCTTTTCAGAAGCATTAAATATGAAAATTTTCGGCCCGTTAAATGATAAACAGACTGAATATGTGACAGATATCCACGTATCAGGACTTCATTTGCTCGGAATGATAAACGAAATTCTTGAGCTTTCCAAAATAGAAGCAAAAGCAATAAAACTTGCACTTTGCAAATTCAATCTTCAAACCTCTGTTAATGAGGTTGTGAATATCGTAAAACCGCTTGCAAACAAAAAAAATATAACGCTTCAAAAATTTGCAAAAGATTTTCTTGAAATCGAAGCGGATTACCAGAAAATACAGCAAATTTTGTATAATCTTTTAAGCAATGCCATCAAATTTACTCCGGACGAAGGACAAATTGAAATCGGATACAAAAAACAAGACGAAAAAGTCCTTTTATGGGTTAAAGACAACGGAGTCGGCATAGACAAAAAATACGAAGGCAAAATTTTCGGCAAATTTGTACAGCTTAACAACGTATATTCCAAAAAAGAAAGCTCAACAGGGCTTGGTTTAACAATAACCAAGGAACTTGTAGAACTGCACAACGGAAAAATCTGGTTTGAAAGCGTTGTTGGAGAAGGTACTACATTTTTTGTTGAGATGCCTCTTGAGCAGCCTAAAAAGAAAGATACAAAAGAAAATTAACGGATTATGGCACAAATACTGATAGTCGAAGACAATGAACTCAATTTAAAGCTGATGAAAGATATTCTTGAGGCTCAGTCTTATACTGTTGATACTGCTTTAGACGGACAGCAGGGGTTGGATAAAGCTTTGCATAATGATTATGCTCTTATTTTACTGGATATTCAAATGCCGGTTGTATCAGGATATGATTTTTTACGTGCTTTCAATAAAAAAACACCGGTCATTGTAGTATCTGCCTGTGCAATGGAAAATGAGGTGAACAAAGCAAAAGAGCTGGGGTGTGTTGATTATATACCAAAACCTATTCAGCTTATGGAATTTTTGAATACGGTGAAAAAGTATTTAAAATAATATATTTTGACTAATTTTTATTCATCATTCAACGAAAGTACAGCCATAAAAGCTTCCTGCGGAACTTCAACACGACCTACGGCTTTCATACGCTTTTTACCTTTTTTCTGTTTTTCCAAAAGCTTGCGCTTACGCGAAATATCACCGCCGTAGCACTTATCAAGCACGCTTTTTCTTAAAGCTTTTATGTTTGTACGTGCAATAATCCTTCCGCCGACAGCCGCCTGAATTGGCACTTCAAACATCTGACGGGGGATAATATCTTTAAGTTTTGCTGTAAGTTTCTGCCCGACGTAAAACGCATTGTCCTTGTGAACGATTGCGCTCAGGGCGTCCACTACCTCTCCGGCAAGCATAACATCAAGTTTTACGAGGTCTGAGCGTTTGTATTCCTTGAACTCGTAGTCCATGCTGGCGTAACCCTTTGTACGTGATTTTAACTGGTCGTAAAAATCAACAATAACCTCGCTCAATGGCATTTCATATTCTATATCAACACGCACCTTGTCAATATAGTGCATATTTACAAAAATGCCGCGTTTTGTCTGGCACAAATCCATCAAAGTACCGGTATATTCATTGGGGGCAATGATATTAACCTTAACATACGGTTCTTCTATGTATTCACGATATTGCGGGTCGGGCAGGTTTGCGGGGTTATCAATCTCTACAACCGAGCCGTCTGTTTTATGCACGCGATAAACTACGGATGGCGCTGTTGTTACAAGCGAGAGATCATATTCTCTCTCCAGTCTTTCCTGTGCAATCTCCATATGCAGCATACCCAAAAAACCGCATCTAAAGCCAAAACCCAGAGCAGAAGAAGTTTCCGGCTCGAATGTAATAGAGGAGTCATTGAGTTTTAGTTTTTCCAAAGACTCTTTTAAATCCTGATAGTCATCATTGTCAACAGGGTAAAGTCCTGAAAATACGACAGGCAAAGCTTCTTTATACCCGGGCAAAGGTTCTGCCGCGGGCGTATCAGCCAGTGTAACTGTATCACCCACAAACCTTGTCAATTCTTTGATTGAACACGCCATATAGCCTACATCACCGGTACAAAGCTCTTGTACGGGCACACGATTCGGGTTCAAATAACCGAGCTCCGTAACTTCATATTTGTTACCGGATGCCATAAATTTAACTTTGTCACCGACTTTAATACTTCCGTCAACTATTTTAAAAAAGCACAAAGTCCCCAGATAAGGGTCATACGCGCTGTCAAAAACCAGTGCTCTTAACGGTTTGTCAGATGTATCTTCAGGCGGCGGAATCAGTTTTACAATAGCTTCCAGAATATCTTCTATACCGATTCCTGCTTTTGCGCTTGCGGGGATTGCGTGTTCGGCGTCAATACCGAGGACTTCTTCTATTTCTTCTTTCACTCTGTCAACATCAGCGGAAGGCAGGTCGATTTTATTGATAACAGGGATAATTTCGAGATTCTGTTCAATGGCAAGGTACGCGTTGGCAAGTGTTTGCGCCTCTACTCCCTGTGTTGAATCTACTATAAGCAAAGCGCCTTCGCATGCAGCCAGAGAGCGTGAAACCTCGTAAGAAAAGTCAACGTGACCGGGGGTATCTATGAGGTTGAGTTCATATTCCTGACCGTCTTTTGCTTTATATTTCATTCTCGCTGCGTTCAGTTTGATTGTGATTCCGCGTTCTCTTTCTATGTCCATAGAGTCGAGAAGCTGATTTTGCATATCACGTTCGGCAACAGTGCCTGTATACTCTAGCAAACGGTCGGCAAGTGTTGATTTGCCGTGGTCAATATGTGCAATTATGCAAAAATTTCTTACGTTTTTAATGTTTCTTTTGCTCATAAGCCTAGTATATATAAAAAGCCTGTAACTGTCACTAGTGTATGTGGTAAATGGATTCAAATTGTTCTTATTGATTTTTACAAAAAAAATATGCCCGGGGAGATTCGAACCCCCGACCTTCAGCTTCGGAGGCTGACGCTCTATCCGGCTGAGCTACGGGCACACATTAAAGTATTATAAATAAAATTGTATATCAGACTAAAGAAAATCAAAAGCATTTGTTGTGAAATATGCATAATATACTTTTAAATTCTGCTATAATACATTATAATAAATAACAAGAGGAATACAGGAGATTTATGGAAGATTGTATTTTTTGTAAAATAGCTAATAAAGAAATACCCGCATCACTCGTGTATGAGGATGAATATACAGTTGCTTTTAATGATTTGAGTCCGAAGGCACCTGTGCATATTCTTGTCATTCCAAAGAAACATTATGCTTCGTTAAATGAATTGGATGATGAAAAAATTATGTCTGCATTGCTGACAGCAGTTAAGAATGTAGTACAAAAACTCGGAATCACTGAATACAGAACAGTGATAAATACCGGTGAATCGGCAGGACAAACAGTTTTCCATCTCCATATACATGTTTTATCAGGACGACCGCTAAAATGGCCTCCGGGGTAGTTTGCAGGTATCATAATGTCTAACAATTTGGTATTAATAATATTATTAATATTTTTTGTTCTGGGAATTTTGTATGTTTTTATGAAAATAAAAGACAGCTCTTCCGTACAAAATACCGGTGGCGAGCATTTGCAAATTTCACCTGAAGAAGTTTATCAACAGGTTGAGTCATTAATGAACAATGCAGATTATAATACTGCACAAAAACTGGCAAAAAAATACTTAAACCAGAATCCCTACCACCATGACCTGCGTAAACTGCTTGTTAAAATATATGTTTCAATCCAAAAAGAATATGATGCAATATCAAATCTTCTTGTTTTAATAAAAGCCTTTCCTGACGATATAAATTTGTATATTCAAATAGCAGACCTATACCGTGATACTCATCAAAGTAAAAAGGCTGTGCATTATTACAGCTACATTTTGAGCCAGGATAAATACAATCTGCATGCGATGAAAGCCCTTGCTTTGATTTATTACAACAATAAACAAAAAGATTCCGCATTGAAACTATACAGACAACTGGTCAGCCTTGTTGATAATGAAAATGAAAAGCTGGAATATTATGAAATTCTCGGAAGTTTGTATTCGTCAATGGGACAGTATGAAAAGGCAATAGTTGTTTATAAAAAAGTGTTGGAAAAAAATTCTGCAAATATCGAGGTTCTTAAGGATATGCGCAGAATTTATCTAAAACTCAAAGATACTGATAATGTACTATATTATTCAAGGACGCTTATTAACCTTGAGCCGGATAATTATAAGTATTATGAAGAAATTATAGATCTTCTTTTTCATTTACATATGTATGAAGAGGCTCTTAGTTATGCTCAAAAGGCAATTGATTTACCCAATGCAGATGTTTATACTCTAAAAAATTACATAGCAAAAATTTATATTTATACCGGAAAAATAGATGACAGTATTGAATTGATTACAGAAACAATAAAACAGGACCCTACTAATTTACTTTTGAGCCAGACACTGGCTATGGCATATTGTATGAACAAAAATTTTGATATGGCTAAAAAGGTTTGCCACGATGCTATCGAAGTTGCAATACCTTCTGATATCAAAGTTATACACAGCAACCTTTCTTCTATACTAACAGAAGAGGCTGTTTATCTTCTAAATCAGGGAAAAACAAAACAGGCATTTGCTAAATTTAATGAAGCAATGCAATATAACAATGAAAATCCCGAAATTTTTTATAAACTGGCGCTTGCAAACAACTCTATAAAAAATTATTCCGAAGCTGTAAAGCAATGCAAAAGAGCTATAGAGCTTGCTCCGGAGGTAAGCCTATATTACGAAGCCCTCGGTGATATTTATATGGGAATCCAAAATTTTATTGAGGCAAAAAGGTATTATAAAGAGGCGATATTTATAGACCCCAAAAATGCAAGAGCACACGCACTGTTGGGAACATTACAATCCAAAGACGGCGACCATGAAAATGCCATAAAATCATTGGAAACAGCAGTAGCACTTGCTCAGGACAATATTGATATCCGATACAATCTTGCTCTTGCTTATGAAGTCGCAGGAAGAAAAGAAGAAGCTAAAGTACAATATCAAAAAGTTCTTGATGCAAATCCAAATCATCAAGAAGCAATGAATAATATTAAATTATTGTAATTTTTAGAATCTGTCATTTATCTCTACCCTGCATAGCGGTTCATCTGTTTTATTTTTTAATTCACAAGGCGGGTCATACTCTGAACTTTGCGGACTGAATGATTTTATTTCCAATGCAGTGCCCTGATGCTGCCTTAAAATAGAATCTCTGATTGAAAATTCATCATAGAAAGGATATTCTTTCCCGTTAAAAGCTGCAGTTTGTGCATCATAATAGGTTCTGGACTGAGAGGATATTGGTTTGTTGTCCAGAGGGTATTGTACATATGCAGAAAAATATCTTATATCTGTTGTAGGATAACCTGCAGGCAAAACAGAACCTGTTGTTGTGACAATAAACGGAACTATATCTACAATCCCCTTTCTGTTTTTAAATGCGCTGTTAGGATGTTTTTTACCGTTCAGGTCAACCCAGACAATAAAATATCTTAGTGCGATTTTTTGTTTGGGGCTAACAGCGTTTATTACTCTGACTTGCTGCAGAGGAGAAATATAAAACTTCATAGAGTTAGCCGCCACAAAAGCCGTGTTGCTGTCATTGAACATGTTGCTTGTCATATATTCAGGCACGGTTTTAAAATTATCATTGCAGTTGTAAACAACAGTATTGATGTATCCTGAATCATCTGACTGCATCGGGTCAGTTGCAATAAGCTTGCACAGCTGCTGCGCTGCTTTATAAGGATCAGGATTTTGGTCTGCTCCGGGAAAAGTTTTGTTTTTCTCCTTTATTTTTTGATGTGAGTTATAAACAGCGTCTTCAAGCGAAGTAAAAACTCTTGAATAAGCTAAAGGTACAGCCTTGTATGATGGATCAATGGTTTTGTACAGCAGCATTACTATAAAACCTATTATTGCTATAACCAGTACCATTTCAGCGAGATTGTATGCTTTTTTGTTCATATTAATTTCCCAATATTCTTAAATAATCGTCGTAAGTCTCAAGCTCTGTTACATTATTAAGCATCAATTTATTTTTATCTATATTTAAAACAGAACTGTTTTCTTTTATTGCATAAACAGGTATATTTGCTGATAATGCATCCAGTACAACACTTGAGCCCAATGCATTGTACGGAACTAATACGGAATGTAGATTGTCAGCAGTTATACAATTTTCTTTTTCAAATGATTTTGTTAAATCAATTAATAAAGGGGCATTGCGCAATCCAAATAACAAACAGGGCAAGAATGTAGGCGTTATGTATTCTGCACTGACTTTCGGATTAACAAGCTTTCCCGTTATTGTTACGTCTTCAAAAGCCGGCGCATGTACACACGGACATAATAGCTTTTGCGTAAGATAATGAGATATTATTGCCTCTACTCCACCGACGATATCCACCCCGTTGCCGTTTTCATAATCATCTTCCGGCGGTTCATCAAATGCACATACTACTGCTATTGCATCAGCACCTTTTTGCAAAAGTTTTTTGCCTGCATTCAAAAGAGTTGCCGGATTGTTAACCCTGCCTGAGGATGCACCGCTTTTTGTTGTAAAAAATTCTACTCCGGCTGAGTCTTCTGTTATTTCATATCCGATAACATCTATGCCGTAAATTGTCTTAACTGCATTTATTGTATTAATATGGATATTAAGCACGTTTTTACTGATTGCTCTGTCAAATATTATTCCTATTTTATTGTTACAAGAAGGTTTTAACCCGATATTGCCTTTGACAAATTCTTCTATTGCATATCCTTCAACATAATACATTCCTTCTGTGATGCCGGAAAATACAGCTGCATTAACAATATTGGGGTTTACTATTAACGGAATTTTGCGTGCTATTTTTTGAGCATAAAGACTTGCATCACCGGCATAACCTCCGATAGATGCTCCAATGCCTGTGGGAACTATCATTAAAGCAACTTTTTTATCCATAACTATAGATTTATTCCTTCTCCCGGTTTTAATACAGTGCATTTTACACCCAGAGCTTCGATTTTGTTTTTAAACGAATCTGCGTCCGCGATAATAAGATCGAATGTATTATAGTGCATAGGAATAACCTGCTTTACCCCCAGCCACTGTGTTGCTATAACAGCGTCATCCATATCCATTGTAAAAGTTGAACCTATTGGCAAAAGAGCAATATCCGGTTTGTATATTTCACCGATTGTTTTCATTTCTGAATTTAAACAGGTATCTCCGGCATGATAAATTTTTACACCGTTAATTTCAAACAAAATTGAAGCCGGCATACCTGCATAAGTACCTTCCGGTGTTGCACTGCTGTGGAAAGCCGGTAAAAATTTTGCACTGCCCCATGGAAATTTAATTTTTCCACCCATATTTATTCCTTGAGCGTAAGCCCCTTTTTGGGCACAGTAGTTTGCAAGTTCAAAAATTGCGCAAACAGGTGCATTTAAAGCTTTTGATAAAGGTATTGCATCTCCGAGATGATCAGAGTGTGCATGAGTTACAAAAATATCTGTTATTTTATTTTTGTTTATGTCAAAAACAGCCTTAGGATTGCCGGATATAAAAGGGTCTATCAATATTCCGTAATTTTCTGTTTGTATGTAAAAAGCACTGTGACCAATGTATTGCAGCGATGCCATAGATATATTCTCCATATTTAAATTTCTTAGAATCTTTTAATATTATACCAACAATTTCAAATTTCATATAAACAAATTGTTGGCAAATGCATTTAAGTTGCATATAATTATAATTAGTATGGAAAAGATTGAAGTAGAAGAGTTAGTAAAATTTAAAATGCTCCCCTTTGATTTGTATAATGACAATGGGGATAAGCTTGTAAATGCAGGTGAGATTTTGACCTCCGGAAAGCTTTTACAAATCAGCCAGTATGAAAATTTGTACAAAGATACTCCTAAACAACAGAATTTAAATAGAAACAGAAAACAAAGAGAAATTGAAGAACATCAGGATTTTTCTGATACTGATACTTTTGAAAAAGCAAAACCTAAAGAAATCATTTTTGATAAAACTGTTAACCGCAAATCTAAAATCAAAGCTCAAGCTCAGGTTGATATGAAATCCTATTTTGCAACAACTATGTTTGCGATGCAGGAAAATGCTAAACAAGATGCAATACAAATGGTGGGTGAAATTAAGGACAAAATCATAGATGATGTCCATGCAATACTGCCAGAGGTAAAATACTGTTCACAATTAAAACTGCTGGGAAATTATTACGACTGCCATTCTCTTAATACTGCAATACTTGCTACTGCACTGGGCTACAAACTCAACCTTGACGAAGATTATCTGGAAAAAATTACCAAAGCTGCACTGTTACATGATATAGGTATAACTAAGCTGCCTAAAGAAATAATTGAAAAGACAGTACTTTCCCAGCAGGACACAAAAGTTTTTCAAACACATACACAAATAGGTTATAAAATTCTAAAATACGAAATGTCTTTGCCGGAAGATATATGTCTGGTTGCCCTTGAACACCATGAAAACAACGACGGCTCAGGTTATCCTTTTAAACTGTCCGGTGAACAAATCAGCGAAATGGCGAGAATTGTCGGTATGTGCAGCTTTTTTGACGACTTGACTTCGAACAGAACTCCAATGAGAATAAAAAATACTAAAGATGCCCTAAGAATAATGCTGGAGGTTGGCTCTAAAAAATTCACACCGCAGCTTTTATACCAGTTTGTTAATATGTATAACTACAATGACCTTGAGTCTTATGAAGAGATGGCTCAATAATGGAAAATAATGCCAGAGTAAAAGTTATAGGAGCGGGGCTTGCCGGATGTGAGGCTGCATTACAGCTGGCAAAACAGGGTTTTGATGTTGACCTTTTCGAAATGCGTCCGATAAAAACAACAGGTGCTCATACAACGGATAAGCCCGCTGAATTTGTATGCAGCAATAGTCTTGGTTCTTTAGACGCGACAAACGCAAGCGGACTTTTGAAACACGAAATGGCAGCAATGGGTTCTTATCTTATAGATATAGCCAAAGAATCTCAAGTTCCAGCAGGTAATGCTCTGGCTATAGACAGAACAGTGTTTTCACAAAAAGTTGAAAATCTTATTAAAGAAAGCGGCAGAATAAATCTGATACGTGAAGAAGTCACCCAAATTCCACAAAATGCGCCTGTAATTATTGCATCAGGTCCGCTTACTTCAGACAGTCTTGCAGATGATATAAAAAGTTTTGGCGGTTCTGAACATTTGCATTTTTTTGATGCTATTGCACCAATTGTAGAAAAAGATTCAATTGATTTTGACAAAGCTTTTTATGCAAGCAGATACGACAAAGGCGAGGCGTCATACATCAATTGCCCGATGAACAAACAGGAGTATGAAAATTTTTATGAAATTTTAATTAATGCTCCAAAGATTGAACTTAAGGAATTTGAAAAGGATGCAAAATTTTTTGAATCTTGTCTCCCTATTGAAGTCCTTGCTTCCCGCGGCGTAGATACATTAAGGTACGGACCGATGAAACCTGTGGGGCTTGTTGATAAAAGAACAGGTATTGAAAACTATGCGGTTGTGCAATTAAGACAGGATAATGTCGCCGCTACAATGTACAATCTTGTCGGATTTCAAACGAATCTTAAATGGGGCAGCCAGAAAGAACTTTTACAATCTATCCCTGGGCTTGAACACGCAAACATTTTGCGATACGGGGTAATGCACCGTAATACTTTTATTAACAGTCCTATGCTTTTGGAATCTACCCTTCAGTGTAAAAAACGTAAAGACCTGTTTTTTGCTGGGCAGATTACAGGTACGGAGGGTTACACGGAATCAATAGCAACAGGCATGCTTGCCGGAATAAATATGGCAAAATATTTAAAAGGTGAAAACTTAATAGTATTGCCTGATATAACCATGCTCGGTGCTTTGATGAGATACATAACGACCTGTGATAAAAAACACTTCCAGCCCATAAATTCTAACTGGGGAATTGTTGCTGACCTTGATGCTGACAGAAAAATTAAAAAGAATAAAAAGCTTAAAAATGAGATGTTATCCAATCGTTCTTTAGAATATTTTAAATCAACTTTTTAATTCTTTCATTATTTGTGAATGCAAAGCGCCTGCCCGTTGCAGATGATTGACAAGAGTTTCGTATTTTTCTTCCTGTTCGCCGAAGGGAACTTTCATTTTAACAAGTTCATCAACAGATTTGTTTATTTTGTTTAATTTCCATATAGTATCTCTGACAGCCATAGCTCTAGCCAGAGGTTTAAATTGTTTTAGAAATTTTGAGTGCAGCAGTATGGATTTTAAGAATTTTTCTATGTTGGTCTTCAATTTTTGCGGAAGTAAAAGCATTTTTGTAAAAAAGCTTACAAAACCGGTTTCAAAATTTTGTTCGCTGTATTGTTTTTGTAGAGCTGCAAGATTTCTTTCAAGTATGCTCTTTTTGTATAAAAGTTCCTTTTGGGCTTTTGTATCCTGAATAGTTTGTGCAACAGTAAGTTTTTCTTTGACTTCAGACAGTGCCTTTTCACAGTTTTCCATCCGTTTTTCCAGTTTAAGCTCCGGATCGTCAATGACTTTGTAAGCACACTCCTCTATCATTGCAGTGTCGGTTGCATTCAAACGCTTTAGCAGAAGTTTTTCTTTTTTTTCTTCTTCTATTTCATCGAGCTGTTTTTTGTTAAAAATCGTGACCTGCGGTTTGTTCAAAACTTTTTCATAACGGTGTATGTTGACCGAAAGCTGTTGCCCTGTCAACTGGAAAAATTCTTTTTTTTGATTATTTTTGTCAGGATTGTTTTGATTTGGTGAGTTCATACTTTAATTATGACTTGATAATGTTGTAATTTTACCCTTTAAATGCGGGATTTAAATTATTTTTTTACCATGTTTTTTATTCCGGCAAAAGCATCGGCTAAGAATGTTTTTATCTTAGCACGATATGTATACGCAAGAAAGACTCCGGCTAAAAAAGCTGCTGTTTTTAATACACCGCTAATTTTGCTTTTTTTAGGCTGTGAATCTTGTTCTTTCATAAGATTTTTTGAATAAAAAGCTTTGCTTTTGGGATTTATCAGCTGCTTGTAAAAATTAGGGTCAACATAAATTTCATCGTAAAAAGAATATTTTTGTATTGGCGGCGGATTTACAACAAAATGACCGGCACGAAAATCATTGCTGCCGTTAAGCGAATATGCTCCTATCGGTTGGGGAGCTGCATTTTGTACTGGTATTGCTGAAACCGGTGAGGTCATGGCTATGTATTCATTCCTTAAACTTCCACACGCTGTTATAAAAACAAAACCGACATGATTTTTGCATGAAAAAAAGAAAATTGTAAAATTTGTTACAAAGGAATAAAAATATAAATTAATACTGTCGTGCCGGCGGTAGATTTTATTTTGCAGAGTTTTCTTTATAACGTGATTTTTGCGAACTATCTATATGAAAAATATTTTGTCTGATGTATTTCAAACCCACTCCTATGTATGTGGAAATAACCATTGTTAAAACAAAATACAGATAAGTTGTCTGTACGGGATTATAAATCCAGTAGATATCGTGGTTTGCCCGTTCTGAAATCGGAATACCATTCATCTTTAAAAGTATTGCCGTGATTATGTACATAACAAGCAGATGATTAGCCATAATGTGATATGTGTTTTCTCCGAGCAAACGCACAAATTTTACATCTTTTAAATAAGGATACAAAATTTTTACGGTAAACAAAGATGCCCATATACCGGTAAGAGCTGTTATTATCGGGACAATAAGCTGATCGTCAAACCTAGCCCAAACCAGTACATAACTCAAACCTATGCCGTGCTCAGGGTCAAAATCTCTGTTAAACAGCCATAATATTGACTGCAAAACGATTATCCACCCCAGCCATTTTACCGTAAATATATTTATATGTTCTTCAATGTAATGTCTGTAATAGTAACCCAAATAGACAAAAAACAGAGAAAACATTGTTCTTATCGCAATAAGAGTCAAAGGGTCAACAGCAAAAATTTTTGCGGTTGGTATTGCCATAACCCCCAGGATTGTAAATACAGTTAGATGAAAATATTTGTTGTCTTTGGCTTTTTTCAAAGTCCTGAACAAAAATAAAAACACAATCATAGTCATAAACAACTGTGTGACGAACCATAACGGACAGGACAAATCAAACTGGTGTCCGTTTAAAAAAGGTGTTATAAAAAAGTTCTTGAGAGTGATTTTTTCTCCCCAGAAATGACCTGTAAGTTTTGCTATTAATACGGTAACGCCAAGATAAAACAGGTTATATAAAAAATACGGAACAAGAAGAGTATGTATCCTTCTTTTCACAAAAGTATAAACATCATCAACATATTTGTCTTTAAATAAATAACCTGATATAAAGAAAAACAATGCAAGCTGAAACGAATACGGAGTGAACATGCCAAGCAGAGAAAACTCCAGATGCCCCGATACAACAAGAGTTATCGCAAGAGCTTTCAGAATATTAACTTTTGTTGAAAAATCCTGTTGGGAAGGTTTTTCAGCTTTTTGTTGTTGTATATCTGTTATTGTGTTTATCATTGGATGTGATTTTCCTTATTGCTTATTTCATTTATAAATTCACTTATTTTACCCAGCCCCTGTTTTAGAACTTCCGGACTTTTACAATATCCTACCCTGAAACAGTGTTCGGTTTCAAAACAAAAACCCGGTGTCAAAAATACGCCTTTTTCTTTTGCAAGTCTGTCGCACAGCTCTTTTGAACTCATATCAAAGTCGTAATATAACATAGCGGTAGTGCCTGCTTGCGGTTTTATATAGGATATGTGTTGTTCATTATTGACCCATTCATCGAGTATTGCGAGACATTTTTTGATTGCAATCCTGTTGCGCTCAATTATTTTATCATAATGTTTTAATGCCAGTGCCGCAATATTCTCATCTAACAATGAGCACGATATCATGTTGTACTCCCTGTGGTGAATGCAGTTGTTCATAACCTGTTTATTTTTTGTTGCAATCCAGCCTAAACGCAGCCCTGCAAGTGAAAATATTTTTGACATTGAACACACGCTTATGCCTCTTTCATATAAATCAGCCACAGAAGGTGTATACTCATCTGACTGATTTAATCCCCTGTAGACCTCATCGCTGAGAATATAAGCCCCGACACTTTTCGCAATATCAATTATTTCAAGAAGCATTTTTTCGCAAATTAACGAGCCTGAAGGGTTGTTGGGATTGTTGATGCAAATAAGTTTTGTATTTTCATTTATCAGATGTTTTAATTCATCTAAATCCGGTAAAAATTTATTTTCCGGCGTAAGATGCAAATATTGTACATCCGCACCGAAGGATTGAGGTATTGAATACAGCTGTTGATATGTCGGTATGACAGATATTATCCTGTCAGAAGGCTCTACCAGCGAATAAAAAAGAAGATGATTTGCTCCTGCCGCACCTATGGTTGGGATAACGTCGTGCGGGGTAATTGTTGTATAAAGTTTTGCAACACCTTCTTTAAAAGCCGGCATACCGGTAATGTATCCGTAACCCAGCTTTTGTTTGCAAAGATTGTTAAAAAACGCTTCTTTATTTTCCTGGGACAGTTCGAATAATTCGTCTAAAGACAATGTTTGGACAGTGGTGTTTCCAAGGTCGTATTTTGAATACTTTTCGTATTCGTTCATCCAATCT
Organism: uncultured bacterium; assembly: GCA_949293185.1. Lineage (GTDB taxonomy): Bacteria > Cyanobacteriota > Vampirovibrionia > Gastranaerophilales > Gastranaerophilaceae > Limenecus. The sequence goes on along the minus strand of CASFCQ010000028.1, from coordinate 28,879 downwards.
TCGACTTTAAATGCAGCTATCTTCATAGATAAATTATGCCTGATAAATTATCTTATGCAAACTGGTGTGTTAAAATATTACATTTGTTTTCATATCATGTTTTTGTCATAATTGAATAACAAGTTAAAAGAGAGTGGTAAGTATGGGATTATTAGAATTTTTTAAAGAGCCGGTTAATGCAGAACCGATGACGGATAAAGAAAAGATTGATAAAACGTATTCTCATTTTAGATGGAGAATGTTTTATTCCTGCTTTATCGGTTACGCGATGTTTTATTTATGCAAAAAAAATATTGCTGCAGCATTGCCTTCTATGAGCAAGGAGCTTGGGTATTCCAACCTTGAGCTTGGTGTTATCGGCAGTTCTTTATATTTGACATATGCTATCGGAAAATTTGTTAACGGTATGATAGCTGACCGTTCCGATGTAAGAAAATTTTTACCGACTGGTTTGATACTGGCAGGTTTGGCTAATATTTGTTTTGCTTTGAGCTTTTTTGTATTTACTCCTGGGAAATTCACTTTCTTTGGCTTGCCGAGCGCCACTATTTTGTTGTGGGTGTTGGCGTTTTTCTGGGGATGCAACGGCTGGTTTCAGTCTATGGGATTTCCTCCTGTTGCAAAGAGTCTCACATACTGGTTCTCTAACTCTGAAAGAGCTACAAAATGGGCTATGTGGTCAACTTCTCACCAGACAGGTACTTTTCTTGCCGTAATTTTGTCAGGTTTTGTAATTGCAAAATTCGGATGGCAGGCTGCGTTTTATATTCCGGGAACACTTGCAATTTTGCTTGCGTTCTGGTTATTTAACCGCTTGAGAGATAAACCTCAATCTATAGGTTTGCCGGATGTTGAAGAATACAGAGAACCTGAAAAAGTCCATGAAACTGCTAAAACAGAAGCTGATGATGACGGAATGACATATATTCAGATTCTTGTTAAAAATGTTTTAACCAACAAAGCTGTATGGGCTCTAGCAATGGCTTATGTATTTGTTTATGTAATAAGATTCGGTACGGAAGACTGGATTATTAAATATCTTGTAGAAGCAAAAGATAACTCTTTGGAGCTTGCTTCAATGAAGCTTGCCTGCCTTCCGTTGTTCGGATTTTTCGGTACAATTTCTGCCGGGGTAATTTCGGACAAAGTATTTAAAGGTGCAAGAGCTCCTATTAATGTTATATTTTTAATCGGTGTAATTGTTTGTATGACAGGTCTTTATTTTAACGGTACAGGTACAAACTTTATAGACAGCGCGTTTTTAGCTTTAACCGGAAAATCACTTGTTGATGTGTTTAAAATTAACGGTTCAGGTGTAATAGATATATTATTGATAGGTTTTTCAGGCTTCTTTACATATGGACCGCAAATGCTCATAGGCGGTGTTTGTGCTATAGAATCCAGCTCTAAAAAGGTTGCCTCTGCTGTTACAGGCTTTACCGGCACTTTCGGATATGTCGGGGCTATGCTTTCAGGGCTTGGTACAGGCATGGTTGTAGACAAGTTCGGCTGGAACGGCGCATTGCTGTTCTGGGGATTGTCGGCATTAATCTGTGCGGCAATATGTTTGCCGATGTGCTTTAAAAAATCAGCGAAAAAAGCATAATTAATATTTTTAGTAAAGAAGAACAGATGTATGCTGTGGATGGCATTTGTTCTTTTGATTGGAAAGATGTGTAAATGATGAAAATACAAAACAGTACTCCTTCTTTTAAAGCAAGGACAACAATACTCTCTCATAACAATATTTTGTCTGCCGAACAAATATTGCGCCTGAAAAAAATGGGAGAATCTATCGGCAACAACGATGATTCTATCTGGTTTAACGTGAGGAACTTTAAGAAAAATAAAATTGTTGTTGCTTATGATGTAGATATAAAATCCGTAAAAGACAAAGTGAGTGTAGAAGGCTCTATAATGTCTAATAAATGGCTTTTAAAACCTGAAAAATTTATAAAGAAAATATTAACAGGCGTTGGAAATTTGATTAAAAACGGACAATAGTTTAAAGATTTTTTTTAATTGTACACAGCTCTTTTATAATTTTCATAAAGATTAATCTTTATGAGATAGGAAGTTTTATCATAAAAGTTGTGTAAGGTATGTTATTGGAATCTGTTTCTATGATAATATCTCCGTTGTGGGCTTTGACAATCCTGTTTGACAAATATAAGCCCAGCCCTGTACCGACTTTACGGAATTTTTTTGCTGTTGTGTAATATTTGTCAAAGACGTGATCGATTTCTTCACGTTTTATGCTTTTGCCATAGTTTGTAATCTTTATATAAATATTTTTGTCGTCGTTACATAATGCAACATCCACTTTAGAGTGAGGTTCGCTAAAGGAGATTGCGTTAAGTATAAGGTTTTTTAATACTCTCTTTATGTAAAATTCATCAAGATGGACTCTGTTAAAGAATTCGCTCCAGTAGTTTATTGTAATACTGTCGGTGTCTCCTATTGGGCGCATCTGTTCGATAGTTTCTTCTATAAGACGGTTAACGTCGTGGTCTTCTTTATGAAGTTCTATTTTTGTTTCATTTAGTTTGTAAGTTTCGAGAATAATTTCCACAAGTTCAACGAGTTCGCTGTTGGAGCTTGTTAAATACCCTATGGCTTCTTTTTGTCTGTCGTTAAGTTCTCCAAAGCGGTTGTTAATCAAAAAATTGAGCATGTTTTTTTCTGCCAGAATCGGAACTTTTAAATCATGTGTTAATGTTGCAACAAAGTCTTCTTTCAGTTCTTCGACTTCTGTTAAGACATCGATTTTTTGGTTTAACTCAGACTGGTATTCTTTAATCATATTTTCTCTGTCAACGATAGCTTCTATCATAGAATCAACGCTTTGTGACAGGTTAGGTAAAACAGAGAAAGTTTCTTGAGGGATTCTTTCATATAAATTTCCGTAACGAACGGAGTTTATTGTTTTGGTAACGCTTCTGAGTAATTTTTTATGGTTACGAAAAGTTTGTTTTAGCTTTTGGTATTGTAAATATAAAGAAACCAGCCACGCTGTCAGTGCGGCACAAACAATAGTTAATAAGATAATAATAAAATTATGCACCGGATAAGACCTGATTAATAACCGTAATGTTCATGAGCGACAAGGTATTCCCTGACGTGATTAAGCGCTGCCTGAACAATTCTTGTAATACGTGAAGAAGACAGCCCGACCTGCTCGGCAATTTCTTTAACCTGCATGTTTCTGTAAAATCTGTATTCAACTACCAGTCTGTCTTTTTGAGGAAGTGTTGCAATAGCTTCTCTGATTGCTTTTCCCAGTTCGCTGATTTCTGCTTTTTCATCAGGAAGAGCATGCGGGTCTTTGATAAAATCAAACGGAGAGTCATTGTCTGACGATGCTGCTGCTATTGAATCAATAGACAAAATTGTTTCGTAAATAGCTTCTCTTACTTTTCCCGGAGAAACATCAAGAGCGTCGTCTGCTCCTGCTGCTTCAGCAGTTTCGCTGTCAGTTTTGTGTTTTAGAGTATACCATTTATATCTGTTTCTAAGTTCATTTCTGATTGCCCATCTCACGGCGGTAGAAATGTAGGAGGTATTATATTTTTCAAGCTGCTCAGGTGTTTTGTTTTTAATCATTGCCTGAACCGCAATAATACCGATAGAAACAAGTTCTTCATAATCCACCATGTGAGAAGGTATACGTCTGTGTTCTACTTTTGCAACCTTTTCAACGATTGAAATATATTCTTTAATTTTATTTTGAGAAGCGTTATTTCTGTCACTTCTATCACTCATCTTAGTATTTATATTACTAGGTTTTTGAGAATTTCGCAAATTATATACAAATAATAAGATTTCTGCTACGGCTTTATACAAATCAGGCGGGATTTCACGGTTTACATCAACGAGCCTGAAAAGTGCACGTGCAACGGGAGGATTCTCTACAACAGGTACTCCGTGTTCTCTTGCTATTTCTATAATCTTTTTGGCAAAAAGCTCTGTACCTTTGGCTACAAGTTTTGGGGATTCCATTGTTTCCTGATCATATTTTAATGCACAGGCAACATGTGTGGGGTTTGTAACAACAAAATCAGCATCCGGTACAGCGTCCATCATACCCTGCTGCATCATCTGCTGGCGTCGTTGACGCAATGCAGCCTTGACGTTGGGGTCTCCTTCTGTGTTTTTGTATTCATCCTTTACTTCTTTAAAGGACATCTTCTGGTCTTGCAAAAATTTCCAGCGGGTCATCCCGTAGTCGGCTGCAGAAATAATGAGAAAAGCAATGCTTGCTTTTATAACGAAATCCATAATAAGCGCGCCAAATTCCTGCATAACCGCAAAATGGTTATCCATTGCCGCAAGTCCTAGTATTACTTCAAAATGCGAGCTGTATACAGACCATCCTACATAACCCAAAATGACAACTTTGATAATGTTTTTAACAAGCTCAAACAAAGTCTTTACGGACATAAGGTTTTTAAAATACTTTGTAGGATTAAGCTTGTCCAGCTTTGGAGCAAGCGGAGTGGTGGTAAACAAAGGTCCTACCTGTATAAAATCACCAATAATTGCAATAAACATAGCGAGGGCTAGAATAGGACCAATAATCAACACTGTAGGAACAAGGGTAATAAAAAGGAGATACGGCATTCCGATTGATTCCAAATGCTGGTTGGGAATTTGCTCGTAGCAAAGAACGAAAAGACGTGAAATCTGGTCGAATATAAACGGAGACAGCTTTGCTATTGCAAAAAACATAACTATCATTGCAATAGCTGTTGAAAAATCCTTGGATTTTACAACCTGACCTTCTTTTCTTGCTTTTTCCAGTTTTTGGTGCGATGCCTCAAACTGCTTATCTTCATCACCCATGGGGAAAGGGTCCTAACTTTTTAGTCTATCCTTACTCAACTTAATAAATATATTATCATAAAATATAATAATTAGTTCTGTAATCGTTAAATTTTCATTTTTTATTTTTTTAATCATCGCGGGTATATAGTGTTTTATAATTCTTCTTTCCTCTTTTCCTGCAGAGTGCCGTTGGCATCTATATCACTAATAAGTTTTATAATAGCGTGAATAATGATTAGCAGCTGCGGGGTAACTTTTAAACTTTTTGAAAAAGTTATGTTTGTTTCGTTTTTTTGCTGCTCTTCGTTTGACCCGGCTCTTATTGTATATGTTGGCGGGTTTTTAAGTACGAATGTGGAATCGCTCTTAATAGCTTCATGCAATTTGTCTTTAGGAAAATCTTCGCGGCAATTTACATCCATATCATAGCCGTCTGTTTCTTTGTACAAAAATATTTTAACGATGCCGTAGTTTTTTGTTGTTATATAGATTGTTATTGTATCTTCGGCAGAGGATTTTTCTCCTGTTTCATCTGCCTGAGCACCTATATTAAAGCCGCTGCTTTCGTTGAGAGGAAGCCACGGTAAATACATAATCATAAAACTTTTTAAAATTTGAGTTTGGGAGGCATCATTTGCGGGTATGCAGGCATTTATCAAAACTGACATTTCTTTAAGCTGCTGGGTATTGTAAATGCCGGATTGATTCATTGTGGCAATCATTTTTGCTATTTTTTCAAGAGCTGTTTTTCCGTTAGTCTGCAGCAATACCAGTAGTTTGGATAAATCAAGTTCCTTGTTCATTAGTGCTAACAGCTCTTGAGCAGAGACCTTTTTTCCGTCAGTGACAATTGTTTCTAATAGTTGTGTAATGTTTTCAGGAAAATCAAACATGTGCCTCATAAGCCATGATTGCTGGGCTGTAGACAATTCTTTCAGCATCATCTGGGTTTGCAGAATATTTTGCTGTTGAACAAGATTTTGGGTAATATTTTGGGCAGTTTGCTGAACCATTTTCATTGCTTCATTTTGAGCACGCTGAAAATTTTCATTGGCAACTTTGCCAGGCTGCTGCTGTACGGGTTTTCCTGTGCTGTAGTCGAACACATTTTTTAAAAATTGACCGAGGCTTAAATCGCTCATTTTTTGCTTCCATTAGTGCTTTATAACAAGTTTATAATAATTTTTGTTAATAAATCCAGTGTTTTAGAATTTATTCTGCTGGCTTTTTTCAAAAATTTCTCTGCTTTTTGCGAGAGCTTTGTGCTTGAATGAACACATGCCTTTTTCTCTGTCAAAAACGCCGATGCTTGTCAGACGGTTGGCAACGAATTCGTTTATATCAGCCGGGGCAATGAATAGAGCACACTCAGGTGTACAAATATCAAAGTTAAACGGGCATTTTTTCATCATAATAATTCTCCTGTCCCGTAAATATTTTTGCACTTTTATAAAAATTTTGCATACGCATTTCAGGTGATTTTTGAAAACATGTCTTAACAAAATTTAATAATGTATTATAATAATCATGACAGATTGTAAAAAATCCGTATATTTTAATTGTTGATAAATTAGGTGTGTGAAAGGACTGTTATGATACAAAATCTTTTAGGTTTAATTTCAAAGACATTGACCCCGCAGCAAACTACGGCTATTACATCTGTTCGTCCTGCATCAGCAAATCCGTTCGCTGCTCCTTCGACAAATCCTTTTATGCAGAATACTTCTGTATCATCAAGTTTTTACGGTAAAAACCAACCTGTAAGAGGCGGATATTTTGCAGGATATTACAACGGAAAACCGAATATCGTAGGAAGAAAATTATTTGTTGAAGTTTAGTTATTCAGATTTATCTGAATTTTTTAAAGCCTCAAGCTCTTTTAATATTCCCTGATTAATTTCAAGAACATCAACTCCGAGGTTTGCCAGAACTTGCATTGCAACTGAATCAGGAGTCTGGGTGATAGCCCAGAGAAGATTTTCTGATTCTATTTTAGAATTTTTGTGTTTTTTAGCTTTTTCCCAAGCAATTTCCAAAATCTTTTTGGCTCTGTCGGAGAATACAATCTCTCCGAATGTGTATGAGTTGCCGTAACCGAGAACTCTTTCAACCTCAATACGAGCATCTTTTGTTGTCACTCCGAGCTGAGAAAGAACTCTTGCACCTATGCCCGCACCTTCTCCAAGTATACCGAGAAGTATAAATTCACTGCCCACAATATTTCTGTTCATAGACTGCGCTTCTCTTTTTGCCAGACGTAAGATAGTGAGTGTTTCCGGCATTTGTTTTTCAATCGGTTTAATAATTTTGTGTGCAAGGTCATCGTCTACAATGTGTAATTCTTTAAAAATATTGTATGCAATACCGCTTTTGGCTTTTAAAACACCTAGTATGATGTGTTCAGGCTTTACGCTTGCCGAACCCAGCTCTTTTGCTGTTTCAAAAGCCAGAAGCATTGTCTTAAATGCGTTAGGTGTAAAGATAATTTGTTTTTCTTCAAATTCCGCCTGTCTTGAAGAAATTTCTTTTAGTTTTGTGCAATAGCTGTCAAGGTTAATACCTGATTCATTCAAAAGTTTTGTTATTTCAGAGTTGGAATCTTCCAGTATTGACTGAACAATTTGTTCTGTGCCAAGAATTTCGTAATGTGAAGCTGTAAGTTTTGCAACTGCACGTTCCAGTATGGATTGAGCTTCTCCCTCTTTGAAAATTGACTGGATAGTAGAATATTCACTTTGCGGTTCTCTTTTTTCAAGTTCGGGATGGAGAATATTCCTTTTGTCATTTTTTGCAATGAGAGTTAAAAGCGTTTGTTTTAGTTTTTTTATGTCAGAAATATACTCTTTAAAATCTTCAGCAATAGAAGAGTCTGATTTTTCACCAATCATTATTAATGCAAGCAGTATATGCTCCGGTCTTATATAAGACTTTGTACGTTTTGTTGCCAGCTCTGAGGCTAATTTTATAATTTTTTGGGATTCTATGCTGAAAGCAATGTTAGTGTGTTTGAATTCATGGGAAATATTTTTATATTTTGAATATACATATTCTCTGAATGTATCAACGTTCATCCCTCCATATGCAAGAAGGCGAGAGCATATATTGTTTTTAGTTTCCAGTATCCCAAGCAGAATATGTTCAGGGTAAATTTTATATGTTTGTGAGTCTGCTGCTTCTTTTTGTGCTGTTGCAATAATGTTTATTGCCTTTTCTGTAAAACGTTCGAACAAAATTTTACCCTTTCATAATAAATGATGCGAAAAACAATTTCTTTATATTATTGTTTCACAATTTATAAGTTTTGCAAAGCTTTTATTTTATAATTACCTGCAAAACAGATTGGCTGTAGTGTGTCATTAGTTAAGTTTTTTTCAGTACAAATAAAACATCCTGTCCGAAAGTTTTAGTCTGTTTTAGTTCAAGTTTAATACACCCGTTAATTTTTTGTATATCAAAACCTTCAACCCAACTTTTGGCTAAATTATCACCGATAATTTTAGGGGCAACAAACTGATACAGCTTGTCAACAAGTCTTGCATTTAAAAAAGCTCCGTTTAACCCCCCGCCTGCTTCGATTAAAATACTCATTATGCCTTTTTCAAAAAGTTTTTCAACTAAAATATTTAAATCTATTTTCCCTGTATCAGGATTTATTGGGCATTTAAGGATTTCAACATTAGCAGAATGTTTTTCAATCTTCTGCACAGAGATATCCTCTCTAACAGCAAGAATAACCCGTGTCCCGTCATTATTGTACACTTTTGCGTTGGCAGGAGTTATTGCGTTTGAATCAATTATCACACGCACTGGGTTTACTCCGTTTTTCATACGGCAGGTTAGTGACGGATTGTCTGCAATAACAGTACCAGAGCCTGTGAGTATGGCGTCATATTTGTTTCTTAACCTTTGCACATAAGTACGTGATTTTTTCGAGGTAATCCATTTTGAATCGCCTGTTCTGGTTGCAATTTTTCCGTCCAAAGTTACTGCTGTTTTAATAGCAACAAAAGGCTTTTTTTGAAGTTGATTTTTTATAAAAATTTCATTTAGTTCTTTGCATTCGTCCTCTAAGATACCGCTAACAACTTCTATACCCGCATTTTTAAGCTTTTCAAGTCCTCTGCCTGCAACTTTTGGGTTTGGGTCTACACATCCTGCTACTACTTTTTTCAAGCCCTTTTCTATTATCAAATCAGCACAGGGAGGTGTTTTTCCGTAATGAGAGCAGGGTTCAAGACTGACAAAAATCGTTCCGTCTTTTATATCTTTTCCGTTTTCTTGAGCCATTTTTATTGCATTAACTTCTGCGTGTGCTTCTCCGTACTTTTTGTGCCAGCCGCATCCTGCAACATTGCCGTGTTTATCAAGCACAACAGCACCGACCAGAGGGTTGGGCGAAACATTGCCCTCGCCTTTTTTCGCCAGAGCAATACATTTTTTTATATATTTTTCATAATTTTTATTTTGCATTTTTTTCTGACTTTATTTTTTCTTCTGCAATATCTTTAGCTTTTTGTGCTGCTTCAAGCATTTTCTCTTTTGTGCCGGAAGAGGTTTTAGCATCTGATTTTTTGTTTTTATCTTTTGTTGGTTCGGTATTTTGAGTTAATTTAACTTTTTTAAAAAACTGTTCTGCTATTATTTGCGAATACTTGCCTTTTTCGTTGGCAGAAACAAGTATTTTGCTTTTGCCTTCATCATCCTGAGCAACAGCAATTACTCCTTTTAAAGTTTTTACGGGAAGATTGGTCACATCAGCCTGAAACTGTGCATAGGGAACAGTCTGTCCCATTGCACGCATCGTTCCCTGTTTTAAAATTTTAAAATTCTCAACATGGATGTACTGATACTCGAGTTTTTTGTTTATGCCATCGATTTTTTTTTTGAGCGAGCCGTTTTTAAAATCCTGCTTTGTAAGCTTGAGCCCTTTATTTTCGTTAACAACGGCAAACTTTTGTCCAGTAGCGTCATGTTCTGCTATTACAGCTCTGTATCCGAGGATGTTGGCTGATTTTGCAAGTACATATTCATCAGGAACAGCAGAAAAATCAGCAACATCACGGCTTTTTTCTATCATTGATTCCTGAGACGGTTTTTCGTTAAGGTGAAAGGTTTTTACGCACCAATCCCAGCAGCCTGTTGCTCTAAAGCCGATTATTGCAAATATAATTATGACAATTTTTATCAATAACTTTAAACAGCCCATTTAATTACCTCAATCTCAAGTCTATACGCCGAATCTTTCGTATATTTCACAGATATTTCTCAAATAATACGCCGAATCAAAGCAATTTTCAATTTCTTCAGTGCTTAAAGTTGATGTAACTTCACTGTCATTCAGCAGATTTTGTTTAAAGTTACCGTCAGGTTTGTTGAAAGCAGCCAGAGCATTGCGCTGGACAATGGCATAAGCCTGCTCGCGCGTAAGTCCTTTTTCTGTAAGTTGTAGCAAAACTCTTTGAGAATAAACGATTCCCCCGAACAATGAAGCGTTTTTAAGCATATTATCTTTGTGCACAACAAGTCCTTCTACAACATTGTTAAATCTGTTGAGCATATAATCAATAAGTATGCACGAATCCGGGAAAATAACCCTTTCAACGGAACTGTGAGATATGTCTCTTTCATGCCAGAGAGCAATATTATCCAAAGCTGCAGATGAGTTGCTTTTTACTATCCTTGCAAGTCCGGAAAGATTTTCCGAAGATATCGGATTCTTTTTATGAGGCATAGCAGAAGAGCCTTTTTGCCCTTTTTTAAATGCTTCTTCAACTTCTAAAACTTCTGTTCTTTGCAAATGTCTGATTTCAACTGCACATTGTTCTATTGCACACGCAATAAGAGCCAGAGCCTGCATAAAATAAGCGTGTCTGTCTCTTGATATAACCTGCGTTGAAATTTTTGCAGGTGCTAACCCGAGTTTTTTGCAGGTGATTTCTTCTATTTCAGGAGAAATATTGCTGTAAGTACCGACAGGGCCGGAAATTTGTCCTACTGAAATATCTTCCAGTGCTGTTTCAAAACGTTTTTTAGCACGTTGAAAATTATCAAGCCAGCTGCAGAGCTTTACCCCGAATGTCATAGGTTCAGCGTGAACCCCGTGAGACCTGCCTATACATACAGTATCTCTGTGTTCTGTTGCTTTATCTTTTATTGTTTGTATAACTTTGTCTAAATCCTTTAAAATAATTTCAGCGGATTTTTTAATTTGAAGAGCAAACGCTGTATCAATAACATCAGAGCTTGTCATTCCCATATGTATAAACCTTGATGCCTCACCGACATTTTCATTTACGTTTGTTAAAAAAGCAATGACGTCGTGTCCGACCTCTTTTTCAATCTCATCAATGCGTTCAATGCTGAAAGAGGCTTTCTTTTTTATTTCGTCTAAATCTTCATCACTGATTTTTCCTATTTCGTTATAAGCCTCACAAACAGCAAGCTCTACCTGCAGATAGAAATTGAATTTTGATTCCAGCTCCCATATTTCTTTCATTTCTTTTAGACTATATCTTTCTATCATATAATTACCCTCAAAAATTTATTGCGGATACCTTGATGTAGCGTGAATCAGCATTTTTGCCAATTTGTCAGAGCCTTCAAATCCTCTTGCGAGAAGTTTTTTAGAAGCTGTGTCAACATCATATGCAATATGTTTGTGTCTGACAGAAATGCAGCCCATAGCAATATCAATCAATGCATAACAGGCTTTAGGCTCTTCGCTGAACGGTCTTCCGACACTCCCGTCGTTAACTATTGTTTTTCTGCTTTCTGTTTGATACCCGCAGGGAACATGCGTATGACCGCAAAGAATAATATCTGCGTCCGTATCTTTTACCATTTCTTCAATTTCAGACATTGGCATTTCCGGAAAAATATTTTCATCATTCTTTCTGGGAGAGCCGTGCACCATAAGAATTTTTGTATTTAAATAGTTGAACTCATGGTTTACCGGAAGATTTTTAAGAAAGTTTTTTTGCTCATCATTTAAAGCCTTAACATCAGCTTGCAGAGCATTAGCCATAATTTCGTTTTTAGATTGCAGGTTGTTTAAAATTTCATCATTGAAATCAGCAATCATTTTATCGGTATTCCCTTGAATACAATCAATTTTGCCTGCTTCAACAAGAGATTTTATTTTTTCAACAGCAAGAGCCGGCTCAGGTCCTGCCATTGCTAAATCTCCGAGACAGAGTATTTTGTCTGCTTTTTCTGTTGTTTCAATATCATTCAGCACCGCCTCAAGCGCCTCCATATTACCGTGGATATCGGAAATTACCGCATACTTCATAAAAAACACCTCATATATAAAACTTATAAATAGATTTTATCATGCATTTGTTTTTTGATATAAAATTTAAATTACTGAAACACAAAACTATATTGCGGGGCAATTGTGAAAAAATTTAACAGAACATCTTTTCTTAACACACACCGCGACGCCTGGGTCGAGGTGAATTTAGACTGTATAGAACATAACATTCTTGAATTTAAAAAATATTTAAAACCGGATACAAAGCTTTTTGCAGTGGTAAAGGCTGACGCATACGGACACGGGGCTGTGATGATTGCACCGGTGCTGCTGGCATCAGGCGTGGACTTTCTCGGAGTGTCTTCTATAGACGAAGGTTTGCAGCTGAGAGAGGCGGAGATTAAAGCTCCTATACTGGTTTTGGGCGCTGTTCCCGTGTGGTCTTTTGACAGGGCTGCAAAAAACAACATATCAATTTCAGTATTCTCCGACGAGCACATAGAAGCCTGCAAACAAACTTATGACAAGCTGAAAATAAAGCCCAAAGTCCATGTAAAAATAGACACAGGCATGAACAGAATCGGGGTACGCCCGCAAAAAGCCGCTGATTTTATTAAAAAAATCCAAAGCTGCGATTTTATAGAGCTGGAAGGAATATTCACCCACTTTGCAACAGCGGAGGTTGAATCATACGCATACAAACAGTATGAAAAATTCAAAAGCGTTATAGATTCCGTTGACACAACAGGTCTGCTTGTGCACTGCAACAACACTGCAGGAACTGTTTGTTACAAAGATTTTGACAATGATATGGTGCGTGTGGGTATCGGCATATACGGGCTTCAGCCTGATTTAACAGTTGGAACGCAAAAACCTGATTTAAACCCCGCAATGTCTTTAAAGGGCAGAATTACAAACATACATACAGCACAAAAAGATGAAGGCGTAAGCTATTGCCATACTTTTGAAACAACAAAAGAAACCAAAATTGCAACAATACCGATAGGCTATGCCGACGGGGTTTTCAGAGGTTTGTCCAACAAAATCTGCGGCATAATCAACGGCAAAAAGGTTAAACAAATAGGCAACATCACAATGGACCAGATGATGTTCGACATCACTGACTGCAATGCTCACGAAGGCGATGTTATTACCCTCATTGGCAAAGACGGAAACGAAAGTATTGCTATTGACGAATGGGCGCAGATTCTCGGCACAATCCATTATGAACTTACCTGTGCGCTAAGGGTAAGGCTGCCAAGGGTTTACACAAGGTAAAATTATGTCCTTTAGCTCGGAGGCAATTTTTATTCCTCTAATTACTTTATATAAATAAGGTAAGTAATTAGGTAGAATTTTATATTGGCAAGTGTGAACAGTGTACAACCGTATATAAAACTCTTTGCACAAAAAGCAATGCAGCGTTTGTGCGCAAACCCCGGACAGTTTGCATCCCCGTGCAGGACTTGTGCAAACTAAAACCCGTAGTAACAGATTCTCTTAAATTTACTACGGTAAAAAAAGTAAGCGTTCAGGACGTGCAAAATCTCTTCCCTAAAGGTGAGATAGAAGCGGACTACATAATAAAAGAAATGAAAAACATAAAAAGAGATCTTTTATTTAAATCCCTTACGAGCATAAAAGATTTCAAAACCTGGCTGCACTGTGCTGATTTGAGCAAAAGATTAAAAGATTTTGATTATGAACAAATAGCGGAATTTATGAACCTGCACAACGGTAAATACATAAACGTATGGAAAGGGTATTCTAAAACCGATGATGTTGCCAATATAAACAAACTGGCATTGTTTGTGCGAAGCATAAGCAGAATACACAAGCTGAACTTTTACAAGAACCTACCCGAACACGACTGGGAAATATGTATGGACGGCATCATCAACAGACCAAAAGAGGTCATAAGACCGTTGATGAAGTACAAGTTTGATTCCAGAGAGATAAATAAAGCTGTTGTTTCAGGTACAACTGTTGAAAAAGTAAAACAATATATAGAAAAAATAGAGAAATTTTTGGACAGCCAAAAAATTAAATATGATGTCAAAGCATATAGAGGAGAAGGCCATTTTGGTATTCTTAGTGTTGTTAAACTGGATAAAGACAAAACATTACAAAATGCCATAGAAGAGTTTACTCAAGGAATAGAATCAGGAAAATACTCAGTTCAACAGATTGACGAGTTTGTTGATAAGAATTTGATAGAAACAAGGGTATTTCAAAAAAGATTTCTTTCAACAGCAATAGAAAAAGAAGCAGGGGATAGATATGCAAAAAAAATCCTGTGGTATCTTGATATTCCTAAAGGTACAAAAGGGTCGATGATAGAATGCTACAATGTGGAACGTGCCTCAGAAGCTGAATTGCTTTTGCAAAAAGGTTCAAGAATGGTAATAAATAACGCAAGATATGATAAAAACAAACATATCTGGGAACTGTGGGCAACAGTAAGGCAATAAGGGTTGAAAACAGCACATAAAGTGATAAAATAATAAAAAGGTCAAATTAAAATGAAAATTTCACCAATTAAAAATGCATCCGCGATACCTATTATAAAACATATAAAGAATATGTTTATTAACTGCAAACTAAAGTTAAAAACATTGACTAAAGATGTGTTTGAAAGAAAAGAAAAATATATAATATTCGACGGTAAAAAAATGCGAGAAAGAGACTTGCCTAATTGTGTAACAGGACCCAGTGATATTGATGGAGGTATTACCTGGAGTAAAATCAAATTTTACCCTGAAGATGAGGCAATACTAAAAACAATGAAAGATGCGAGAGAACGCATTGAGTACAAGAGTAAACTCATAAAAGCTGGAAAATATATAGAATAAATGAAAATCTCGCCTGTAAAGAATGCATCCACAATACCAATAGTTAAGCGTATAAAACAGTTTTTTACAAACGGAAAGCTAAAACTGAGAACACTTGTTGCTGACGTATATGAAACTCACAAAACAAATTATGTAGTCATAGACGGAAAAAAAGTAAGAGAACGTGATTTGCCTAATTGTATGGGAAGACCGAGTGATATCGAAGGAGCAACTATAACAAGAATAAAATATTATCCAGAAGATATAAAAAAAATGGAAGAAATGACTTTTCAGGAGAAGATAGCATATAAACATAAATTAATTAAAGAAAAGAAGTATATAGAATCAGAGTATTTTATTGATAAATGAAAATCTCACCTGTAAAGAATACATCCGCAATACCAATAGTTAAGCGTATAAAACAGTTTTTTACAAACGGAAAGTTAAAACTGAGAACACTTGTTGCTGACGTATATGAAACTCACAAAACAAATTATGTAATCATAGATGGTAAAAAAGTAAGAGAACGTGATTTGCCTAATTGTGTGGGAAGACCGAGTGATTACATTGATGTTATTGCAAAAAAGATAAGATATTATCCTGAGGATGAGGCAATTATGGCAAAAATGAAAACACCAAGAGAAAAGATTGAATATAAAAAAAGCTACATAAAGCTGGTAAATATTTAAGTGAAAAATAAATGAAAATCTCACCTGTAGAAAATGCATATTCAGCCAGCGGGTGCGCCATACAACGCACCCGCAATAATTAAAACCTGAAATCACGCTCGCCGTGTTCAATTTTTACAAGGTCTTCTTCTACCGCGGTTTTAATTTTTTCTCCGCTTTCCAATATTTCCATCTCATGCTTAATAAACTCTTCTCCCAGAGCTTTTGTCTCCGGCGATGCATAATCCTCAAGATACTCCTTCAGCGTAATAATTGCATTCGGGTGGCAGAAGTTGTGGATTTGCTGTTGTTTGCACACTTCCATAAACCTTTCACCGGTTCTGCCTGCACGATAACACGCTGTGCAAAAGCTCGGCAAATACCCGAGTTCCATAAGCCATTTTATTACTTCATCGAGCGGACGTCTGTCTGATATATCGAACTGAGCAGAATCTTCGCTATCCGGCATCGGGTTAAAATATCCGCCCACGCTGGTTTTTGACCCGCCTGACATTTGAGAAATACCAAGTTTCAATAGTCTTTCTCTGCATTGTTCGGATTCTCTTGTAGAAATAATCATGCCGGTATAAGGCGTTGCAATACGTATGCAGGCGACGATTTTGGCAAACGTATCATCGTCAATACCGTTATCAAAAGCACCCGGGTCAATATCATCGGCTTTTTTTATACGGGGAACGCTTATTGCATGAGGACCTACGCCGAACGCTGCTTCAAGGTGTTCGGCATGCATCATCAGAGCAGTAAACTCGTATCTGTACAATTCCAGACCGAACAATACCCCGAGGCTTACATCGTCAATACCGGCTTCCATAGCCCTGTCCATTGCTTCTGTATGGTATGCATAGTTATGTTTAGGACCGGTAGGGTGGAGTCTTTCGTAAGTTTCTTTATTATAAGTTTCCTGAAACAGTACATAAGTCCCGATTCCTGCCTCGTGCAGTTTTTTGTAGTTTTCAACGCTTGTTGCCGCTATATTAACGTTAACACGGCGGATTGCACCGTTTTTGTGTTTTACGGAATATATTGTTTTTAACGACTCTAAAATGTATTCAATAGGGTTGTTAACAGGGTCTTCGCCGGACTCGATTGCCAGTCTTTTGTGCCCCATATCCTGCAGCGCAATTACCTCGTTTCGTATTTCTTCCTGTGTGAGTTTTCTTCGAGGAATGTGTTTGTTCTGGTGGTGATAAGGGCAGTATACACAACCGTTCACGCAGTAATTAGACAGATACAAAGGTGCGAACAAAACGATTCTGTTGCCGTAGTAATCCTGTTTTATTTCCATTGCAAGCTCAAAGATTTCTTTGTTTTTTTCTTCAATCTCGCAATCGAGCAGCACAGCCGCCTCTCTGTGAGTAAGCCCTTTTTTAAGCCGTGCTTTTTCTAGAATTTTATCAATAACTTCAACATTATTTTTATTTTTTTCAGCGTATGCCAAAGTATCTAACACTTCTTCATGGCAAATAAACTCTTCTGCCTTATGTGATTTCGGATTATACATTGTACCCCTTCCCCCTATCTGTTTTTATTATAGCACGCTGACAAAATATTGTATTTAAAAAAAGAGGTGATAACTTTCACCTCTTTTCCTGAAAAAATTTAGAGCTGAACTTTGTCCATCACTTCATCGGGGATGTCAAAGTTTGAGTACACATTTTGCACATCATCGTGTTCTTCGAGTTTGTCCATCAACAACAGAATCATCTTAGCAGTTTTTTCATCCGTAATTTCAAGAGTATTTTGCGGAATTTTGGTAAGTTCTGCGCTTTTGTGCTTAAATCCTGCTTTTTCCAGCCCTTCTACAACGCTTTGGAAATTATCGGGCGTAGTAATGACTTTGTATTCTTCATCTTCGTCGACAAAATCATCCGCACCTGCGTTTATAGCTTCGTTAAATAGCTGTTCATAGTCAACTTCGTCCTTATCAAAAGTAACAATACCTGCGGGTTTGAACATCCAGCCTACACAGCCGGTTTCCCCAAGGTTACCGTTGAATTTTGTAAAATAGCTTCTGATATCACCTGCTGTACGGTTTCTGTTGTCGGTCATTGCCTCTACTATTACGGCAACACCGCCTGCGCCGTAGCCCTCGTAGGTGAGTTCTTCGTAATTTTCACCTGCGCCTGAGCCTACACCTTTTTCAATAGCTCTTTTGATGTTGTCATTAGGCAAACCTCCGGCTTTTGCCTTTTCAATAGCGGTTCTCAAACGGAAATTTCCTGCAGGGTCGCCTCCGCCCATTTTTGCCGCTACAATAATTTCTCGTGAATATTTTTGGAAAGCAACGCCTCTTTGAGCATCGACTTTAGCTTTTTTGTGTTTAATGGTTGACCATTTTGAGTGTCCTGACATATATGTTTTCCTTTATTATTCTATAATGTTACCGCACCTGAGTTGGCGCTTTGTACGATTTTTGCGTATTTTGCAAGATAACCGCTGACCTCTTTCGGCTGCTGCGGAATGAAATTCTTGCGGCGCTGTTCAAGTTCTTCGTCGGAAACTAACAGCTCAATGCTTCTTTTAGGTATATCTATTTTAATTTTATCACCGTTTTTAATCAAACCGATGATTCCGCCCATAGCAGCTTCCGGACAGATGTGTCCGACGCACAGTCCTCTTGTTCCGCCTGAAAAACGTCCGTCGGTAATCAATGCTACTTTTGCGCCCAAGCCTTTGCCAACAAGCATAGATGTCGGCGCAAGCATCTCTCTCATACCCGGACCGCCTTTAGGTCCTTCGTAGCAGATGACAACAACATCGCCTTCTTTTATAAGATCTTTGTCTATGGCTTCCATTGTCTCTTCTTCCGAATTAAAGACCTTTGCTGTTCCTTCAAAAGTCAAAGCTGACGGGTCAACACCGGAAATTTTAATAACAGCACCGTCTTTTGCAAGATTGCCTTTTAAAATACCGAGTCCGGGATTTGATGTAATAGGATTGTCCAGTGTATGAATGATTGAGTTGTCAGCCCAGGCATGTTTTGCTATCTCGCTGATTTTCAAACCTGATACGCCTTTGGTATCTTTAAATTCCGGAGTTTTGCCGTAAAGAGTTTTCAATACCGCCGGTATGCCGCCTGCATTATGCAAATCAGTCATAGTCGGAAGAGCAGACGGGTCGAGTTTGATAATTTGCGGAATCTTATAGCTCAATTCATCAAAGTCGTCGAGTGTAATTTTTATTCCGCCTGAATTTGCAATAGCCAGCAGGTGAAGAATAGAGTTTGTTGAACCGCCTAGTGCAAGGTCTGTCACAATAGCGTTTCTCAAAACGTCACGGGTAATAATATCTGAGGGCTTGATGTCATTATTAACAAGTTCTACAACCTTTACGCCGGATTCAAAAGCTATTTGTTTTTTCTTAGCGGAAACAGCCGAAGCAGTAGCGCAAAACGGAAGGCTCATGCCCATAACCTCTGTGAGACAAGCCATTGTATTGGCTGTATAAAGCCCCTGACAGGAACCCGCTGACGGACAGCATTCTTCTTCCATCTCATGCAGACGTTCTTCCGTAATTTTACCGGCAGACAATTTGCCGATAGCCTCGAATGAGCCACGTATCATTGTCAAAACTTCGTTTTTAGAACATCCGTCAGTCATAGGACCGGCTGTCACAACGATACAGGGGATATTCAGTCTCAGTGCCGCAATAAGCATTCCGGGAGTGATTTTATCGCAGTTTGTAAGCAGTACAAGCCCGTCAAGCTGGTGCGCCTGAGCAACCGTCTCAATACAATCAGCTATTAAATCACGGGACGGCAGCGAGTATTTCATACCGCAATGCCCCATTGCAATACCGTCGCAAACAGCAGGCACACCGAATATAAATGCATGCCCGCCGCCTGTATGTATACCTTTTTCTATTTGTCGTTCCAGATCTCTCATCCCTGCATGTCCGGGAACAAGATCCGAAAACGAACTCGCTATACCTATAAACGGTCTTTTTAAACTTTCTTTAGACACACCCGTCGCATAAAGCAATGAACGATGCGGTGCTTTGTGTATACCTTTTTTTATACTATCGCTTCTCATAATAAATACCCTGCCGGTTTGTTTTTAATGATTACAATAAAATTATACTACAAGTTTTTAATAAATATGGTATAATTTTAATTATGAGTTCATATATAAAAAAAGCACTTGATATAACAAGAAAAAACGTAATTATAATACAGCCGCTGGTTTTGTTTCTTATTATTTTTACCTTTACAACCTCTGCTTTGTTTCAGCTTGCGCATAAAATCACATATATTGTATTTTTGACAACAAATATACTACTTTTTACGGCGTTTCTTGCAGGATGGCTGTATATGATTAAAAAAACTATAGAGCACTATCAAAAGTCCGAAAACGGTGATTATAAAAATGATAAAGAAGAAGCTGATGCTTCTCTTGCGCTGGGTAAAGAATTTTTCCCCGGGGTTGGTGATTTCTTCCCTGCTGTAACATTTACCGTTTTATGTTTTGTTGCAGTTTATATACTTATGATGTTTGTGAGCTATAAATCAGGAACTTACTTTTTGCCACGGACTGATATCAACTGGACAGATTTTATGACTGCAGCAAATTCCACACCAGTTGAAATGCAAAAATATGTCGATTCTTTGACTTATGAGCAAATTAAAGCAATAAATTTGTGGATACTTTATATGGGTGGTATAGGTTCAATATTTTTGTTTTTGACAATGTATTTGTTTCCGGCTGTGTTTGATAAAAAAGAACAGTACTTTTTTGTTCCTTTCTCTGCTTTTAACAGAAACCTTGTATTTATCTGCAAACACTTTTGGCATTCAGTCGGATTGATAATATTCCTGTTCTTTTTACAACTGATTTTTTCAATTCTCAGTATATTTTTTAGTATGAATATTATAATGTCGATAATAGGATTGATTTTATCATTCTATTTTATTACCTATACGATAGTTTTGATATTCCTGTATTATGAAACCCAAAAATAAAAAAAATGTTATAGCCATAACCGGTCCTACAGCGTCAGGAAAAAGCGTTCTTGCTGTGGAGGTCGCAAAATATCTCAATACGGAAATTATATCGGCTGACTCAAGACAAATTTTTAAAGAGTTCGATATAGCAACAGCAAAACCTGATGAGCAAGAGATGCAAGGTATACAACACCACCTTATTGATGTTGTAAATCCTGATGAAGAATTTAGCGTCGCCGACTTTGCTGATAGAGCAGCAAAAATAATGGATAATCTGTTTGAACAGGGTAAGACACCTGTTGTTGCGGGCGGAACAGGATTGTATTTTAGAATTTTACTTGAAAATTACGATATGCCCCGTGTTGCCCCTGACAAAGAATTGAGAGCGGAACTCAAAAATATAGAAAAAACTGAAGGCGTGGAAGTTCTTTACAATATGCTTAAAGAACTTGATCCCGTACTTGCAGAAAAAATGCATCCGAATAACACCGTAAAGATAATAAGAGCGCTCGAGGTATGCAAGACTCTTAATATGCCGATGTCACAGGCACAAAAGAAAAAAACGCCAATGTATAATATAAAATGGTTCGGTCTGGGGCATTTGA
Source organism: uncultured bacterium (assembly GCA_949293185.1). GTDB lineage: Bacteria > Cyanobacteriota > Vampirovibrionia > Gastranaerophilales > Gastranaerophilaceae > Limenecus. The sequence goes on along the minus strand of CASFCQ010000028.1, from coordinate 7,739 downwards.
ACGGAACAGACAGACAGTTTTTATATGACAGAATAGACAAACGCGTAGATATAATGCTTGAAAAGGGCTTGGAAGCAGAAGCAAAGTCGCTTTATGAGAAGTACGGCAAAATTTCGAGTTTAATGAATACCATAGGTTATCAGGAGTTTATTGAATATTTTGACGGCAACATTACATATGACGAGGCTGTTTCCAGGATAAAACAAAACACAAGACGCTATGCCAAAAGACAGCTTACATGGTTCAGACAGAATCCGGAGATTTGCTGGTTTGATATCAGAAATATGTCAACCTGTGAAATTTTTCAGAGATTGAAAATGATGTTAACAGAAAAATAAATAGGGTTAAAATGTACTTTTGTCATACTCTTGTACGAGTTTTGTGTACATGGCTGGATTTTTAAACATTTTTTTTATAAAATAGGCTAGTACAACAGAGCTCTCCTTTTTTGCAATATCACCCCATAAAAGCTCTGACAATGAGGAATAATATGACTATATTGATATTTTTACTTGCTGCACTGTTCCTATACGTAGCTGTATACTCTGTTTATTATGCTGTTTGTGTTTTTTACAGTACAAAGTCAAAAAGATTTTTATTAAAACAAAAATATAACGCTGCTGCCAAACCTCATAATATTATGGTTATTATATATGCCCGTAATAATGAATCAACTGTAGTACCGTTATTGGAAGCTTTGAACAAGCAAAATTACCCTAAAGAAAATTATCAGATTCATATTATACTGGATCATTGCACAGACAATTCTTCAAATATACTTGAGTTTATCGGAGGTGCAAAAATTTGGCGTGTCGGAGAAATTGCACCTGTTGGAAAAGACGAATCTGTTTCATGGCTTTTGGAAGGTTTGTTGTCATATCAGAATGTGGATGCATTTTTGTTCCTCAGCGCAGACAGATATATTGATGAAAACTTTATTTCTTCCGTAAATTCAAACCTGCATGGTGAAGATGTTTTGAGCGGTTCTACAGATTATATTGTACGCCGTAAATGTCTTGTGAATGGAATAAGAACGACATACCGTTCATATGTGGAAAGAATTTTTAACTGTTCAAGGTCTTTAATGGGGTTAGCCAGTGTGGTAGATTCCGATATTTTTGTTATAAAAAAAGACGTACTTGAAAAAATACAGTGCGTTGATTTCAAAGATATTAACAGCGAACTTAAATATACAACTCTGCTGGTGCGTAACGGTTTTATTCCAAAATTTTGTCCGTTGATAAAAACCTATACATCTATAGACAATTACAAATGCAGAAAACAACCGGTTTCATTTAAATTTTCTCTGGTATGGAATTGCCTGCCTCTGATAATAAAATCTACACCTAAACTCGGCGAGTTCTTGATGAACGTGTTAACTCCCAATTTTTGGCTGTTATTTGTTATCTATTTCGGACTGTTAAGCTTTACTTCATCATATACAATAAACATTGAGTCAAAAGTATTCAGCCTTTCTGCTATTCTGGCGGGATTGATTAATTTTAATCTGATTTTTGCTTTCGCATTTGTACTTGCGGCTGCGTTTTTGGTGTCTTTGTTTACATCAAAAATTGGCAGACAAAACGTAGGATATTTATTTGTATATCCTGTTTATTCGCTTTTAAAAATCTTTATGCATATACCGCTGGTAAGCTCTTTGGTTAATAAAATTACCCATAAAAAACCAGAAGAAGAGCGTGAGACATCGACAGTAGATGTTATTGTTACTGATGGTAAAAACAATTTGAAATGCAAACTCGATTTAATCTCAGAAAGCGGACTGGTTAAGGCTGTTTTCAGATTTAAAAAGAAAAAATATTCTTCATCTTCCCAGATAAGAATGCTCGATGCGATACAGGAAGTGTCAAATAAATTGAATGAACATGGCTTTAGAATAAAAATTTGTCAGTCTTGCGGATATTTTAATCTAAAAATGGACGGCTCAACAAATATGGTTAAAGGATATTGCAACAGACTTGTAGTACAAAAGGAAACAGACGTACCAATGGATACCATATTGTGGAATGCTTGTCCTTATTTTGTTCCGCAGGAAGTTAATAAAATTATAGATTTGAATTCTTTTAGAGAAAATTTGTAATGAAACAAGATGATTCTAAATACTGGCTTGCATTTGCCTCTATAGAACAGATAGGCAGTGTTTTTATAAAAACACTGTTTGAGCATTTCGGCTCAATAAAATCAGCATGGTGTGCCGGAGCTGATGAACTTTACAAGGTAGAAAATCTTACAAAAGGGCAGATTAACTATTTTTTAGAATCCCGAAAGAAAATAAATCCTGATGAATGTTTGGAATATATACAGGATAAAAATTTAGATTTTATTACATATACAGATATTCAATATCCGTATCTGTTAAAACAAATATACAATCCGCCAATGACATTGTTTTATAAAGGGGATTTGTCCAGATGCAATTTTAACAGAACAGTTGCTGTTGTCGGCTCAAGAAAAGCCAGTGATTCTGCTAAAACTGTATTAACAAGCATAATAAGCGAGCTTAAAAATACTGACATTTGCATAGTTTCAGGACTTGCTATAGGTATAGACTCTTGTGCTCATCAGGCGGCAATAAAAAATAATCTGGCTACAATCGGAGTTATCGCAAGCGGTTTTGATTTTATTTATCCAAAACAAAATAAATACCTCTACGATAAAATAGAAAAAGAACAGGGGGTTGTGTTTAGCGAGTATTGGCCCTCATTTGATCCTTTGCCGTGGAGATTTCCTCACAGAAACAGAATAGTTACAGGGCTGTCTAAAGGAACTCTTGTGGCAGAAGCCGCAATGAAAAGCGGGGCGTTAATCAGTGCAAACCTTTGCCTTGAACAAAACAGAGAGCTAATGTGTATGCCAGGGCTTTTGACAAACCCCAATACTGAAGGTATTTATAAACTCATAAAAAACGGAGCTTCCGTTGTTACAAGAGGACAGGATATTTTAGATGCGCTGCAATGGCAGATAGAAATGCCAAAGCCGCAAAAATCAGAAAGTACAATGGAATACCTTGATTTGACAGAGGAAGAACGCACAGTGTTTTCACTTGTTGCAGCTGACGGTATGACTGTTGATATGATTGTTTCTCAGTCCGGTATTGATTTTGGGGAACTTACTGTTATATTGATGAATCTGGAATTAAAAGGATATGTAAAACAAACAGACGGCGGCAAGTATATGTCGCTCGTAAATGTTGGATAAATAAAAAATTTTCTAAAGATTTTCTAAAGAAATAATTAATTTAATATTATTTGTTTTACAATTGGAAAGTACAAAAAGGGAAATGCAATGATAAACCTGATTGCAGTATTTACAGGCGGTGGAATAGGCGCTGTTTTAAGATATTTGATAACACAAACAGCCTCAAAGCTTTTAGGGGCACAATATCTCTATGTCGGAACATTTTTCGCCAATATTGCAGGGTGCTTTATAATCGGATATATTTTTGGACTGACAATGCAAAAAGCAGCTGTTATTTCGCCTGAGCTAAAATTGTTTTTGACAGTAGGCTTTTTAGGCGGCTTAACGACATTCAGCACTTTTAGCTGTGAGTCGTTTTGTTTTCTTAAAGACGGAAAAATATTACAGGCTGTTTTGTATATGTCCGCAAGTTTATTACTCGGTTTAGCAGCAACATACAGCGGGTTTACACTTGCAAAATAAATTTTTGTAAAATCACTAGCAAAAAAATTTAATTTTACGTTTTATATTAATAGTTGTAGCGGAATAGTGAAATGTCGATTGTCATTAGTAACAGAGCCGAAAAAGTTGTAAAAGGTATCGGCAAATATATTAATTCACCGGAGCAGCGTTTTATACAAGGTGCTACGGCACTTGCCACGCAGCCTTTTATTGATATGAACAACCGCTCAGCTGACGAGGATACAAGAGCAGTTTCTGTTGCCAGAACAATCGGTAAAATTATTGCCGGTACAGTTGTAGGTGTAGGAGTACGCTATGCAACAATTTTCCTTGCAAAAAGATTTTCAAGGTATGTGCTGGAAGAAGGTCCAAAATATTTAAAATCAATCAAAAGAAAAACAAAATATGATGTGCTTTTGCCGGAATTTGACTGCACAAAATACAAAATTAAAAAAGAAGATTTTATCAACAAATACAACAACTCAATAAAAACAATCGGCACAATATTCGCTACAGGGGTAATGGTTTTTACAAACTTCTTAATCGATGCACCGCTTACTAAAGTCATTACAAAAGCTTTGACCAAAAGGGTAAAAAAACATATTGAGCATGACCGAATAGAAAACCAACAGACGGAGGCTAAAGACAATGCCGCTGCTTAAGGGAAACATTTTTGAAAGTCTTGCTAATAAAGTATGGAACGGCAAATACGCTGAAGATGTCGGTATTGCCCTTATTCACCTTGGTGCTGCCGGCTGGGTTTTGTCTGCATTAGCGCAGATTCTCATGCTTGCGCGTAACAAAGACATCGATAAAAAAGAAAAGCGATTTCTTATACCGCAAGAAATCGCAGACGGGGTCGTCAATGTAGGACTCTATTATTCAATTTGTCAGGTTATAAAAAATATCGGCGATCACATGTCTGAAAATATTCAGTACATGACAAAACAAAGCAATGACTTTTTAAAAATTATGAAACCGGATTCGCGCTCAAATCTCGAGCTTATAAAAGGCTTTGCCGAAACTTTCAGAAATTACGGAATTTCTAAGGTAAAAAAACAAAGACAAAATATGAGCACATTCTTAGACGGAACGCTGAATTACCTTAAGGGGGTAAACGTACCGAAAGACTTTAATCCGGGGGCTGATTTTAAAGCTGCTTTTGAAAATCTTGCAAAAGGAAAAAGTCTTGAACAGCAAATTGACTTTGTAGAAGATGTACAAAGAAACTTTAACGGATATAAAAACGGTGTCGGAGTAATTGCCGCAGTAGGGGCATCAATTCTTGCCTGCAACATAATAACTCCTATTGTAAGAAATATGATGGCAAACTATTCGCAAAAAAGACTTATGAGAAAAAATGCAAGACTCTCAGCTCCAGAAAAACCGGAATTATCCAATATAAACCAACCTAAGACACAATTATGCAGCTTAAGATATCCTATGCAAAAATCAAACACATTCAGCTCTTTTAAAATATAACTGTTGAATTGCTGCCAATATTAAAGTAAACTTATTCTAAAAGATTATGAAAACAGTATTTTGAGGAGTAAAATATGTACGCAATTATTCTTGCAGGAGGTTCGGGAAGCAGGCTGTGGCCTTTGAGCCGGGATTTATACCCAAAACAGCTTATCGCAATACAAGGAGACAACAGCCTTTTGCAAAGTACGGTTAAAAGGCTTCAAAATATTGTTGATGATGAAAAAATATTGTGCATTACCAATATTAAACATGCCAATGATGTAAAATTTCAAATAAGACAAATAAATTCATCCGCCAAAGTAATAGCAGAGCCTATGGGTAAAAACACTGCACCTGCAATTGCATGCGCTGTTGAATATATAAAACAAAATTCTGTAAATGATGAAGAAATTATCGTTCTGCCTTCCGATCATTTGATTAAAAATATAACAGCATTTGAAAATACTGTAAAAAAAGCAAATGAACTTGCTCAAGATGGCTATATTACGACATTCGGGATTACGCCGACATATCCTGAAACAGGATACGGATATATAAAAACAGCTCAGAGTATAAAAAACGGATACAAGGTTGAACATTTTGTTGAAAAACCTGATGAAAATACAGCACAAAAATATATTGATGCCGGCTGCTATTACTGGAATAGCGGTATGTTTTGCGCTAAAGCTTCTGTATGGGAACAAGAAATAAAGCTGTATGCACCTGAAATTGCCAACAATTTAAAAGAGCTGAATTTTTCTCAGTCTTTATCCGTACCTTACGGTGTTTATGAAAAAATGCCTAATATTTCAATAGACTATTCTGTTATGGAAAAATCAACCAAAACAGCTATGGTTGTTCTGGAGTCTGATTGGAATGATCTTGGCAGCTGGAAGTCGCTTTATGATGTTAAAGAAAAAGATAGTAACGGTAACGTTATCGAAGGTAATGTTATAGCTAATAATGTAAAAAATTCTTTGATTTACAGTGCCAAAAAGCTTGTTGCTGTATCAGGGCTTGAGGATGTTATTCTTGTTGAAACAGAAGACGCTGTTATGGCTTGTAAAAAAGCTGAATCTCAAGATGTTAAAAAATTATATGACAAGCTTTCTGCAGACAATTTAAGCGTTAAAACAATACACAAAACTGTTTTTAGACCATGGGGATATTATACCTGCTTAGCTGAGGGGGAAGGCTATTTAACTAAAGTCATAAGTGTTTCACCCAAACAGAAACTATCCATACAATCACACAACCACCGTTCTGAACACTGGGTTATCTTAGAAGGCAGGGCTTTGGTTGTGTTGGATGGAAAAAATTACGACCTTGATGCAGGTCAGAGTATAGATATTCCGCTAAAGGCTGTTCATTCTCTTCAAAATCCTTATGATAAAGAATTAAGGATTATTGAAGTGCAAAAAGGTGATTATATTTCAGAAGACGATATAATAAGATATGAAGATGCATATGGCAGGGTATAAAAATAGCCCCGTCTGACGATTGTAACAAATTACTTTTTTGTTTAAAATTTGAACAAGAAATAAAAACGGAGAGTTTATAATGAAAAAAATGTTTTTAATTAAACTAATATGTATTTGTGTGTTAGCCGGAGCTTTTGCTGTACCTGTTATGAATTTTTCTGCTGATAAAGTTTGGGCTTATGAAGATGAAGCGCCGCAAAAAGTATATAAAACAGTAAGAGCTAAACATATTCTTGTCAAAACACAGGAAGAAGCTATTGAGATAAAAAAAATGCTGGACAATGGAGCTGATTTTGATACTCTTGCAAAACAGTATTCTTTATGCCCATCTAAAGAAAAAGGCGGTGACTTAGGGTATTTTAACCGAGGACAGATGGTGCCGGAATTTGAAAAAGCAGCTTTTTCAACACCCATAGGAGGAATCTCAGAACCTGTACAAACAAGATTCGGCTGGCATATTATCAAAGTTACAAGAAAAATGTAGTACAACAAACTTGACGGCTATATATGTTGTTGATAAACTTTAAGTACTGTTTTGAAACAGTGTTAGTACATTGAAAATTGAAAATATCCGTACAATTTTAGATAAATCTAATATCGGGATGTAGCAAGGACTCCTTGAGCACGATTAAGTATCGTGCGAATGGAGACTCTGCCGAATAAAAGCAACTAAATGTTGCTTTTATGAGAGGGCTAAGTCAGAAACGGAGTTTCTGCGAGCAGTATAGAAATTAAAAACCAAGCTGCGCTCGAAATATTGCAAATTAATATAAATAATACGGGATGTAGCAAGGACTCCTTGAGTACGATTAAGTATCGTGCGAAAGGAGGTATGCTAAGTCAGAAACGGAGTTTCTGCGAGCAGTATAGAAATTAAAAACCAAGCTGCGTCTGAAATATTCAAATTAATATAAATAATACGGGATGTAGCGCAGCTTGGTAGCGCACCTCGCTTGGGACGAGGGGGTCGCAGGTTCGAATCCTGTCATCCCGACCACTGAAAACAAAATTGCGGAAGTAACTCAATGCTAAGAGAGTGGAGCTCTCGAGTACAGATTACTACCTGCCTTAACAAAAGGGAAGGCAGGGACGCAAAAAACAAAAAATAATGCGGAAGTAACTCAATGCTAAGAGAGC
>CASFCQ010000027.1 GCA_949293185.1 uncultured bacterium | reverse complement strand
GTCACGTTTTTCGAGAGGTAGCCAAGACGAAAGTCTTGAAGCGCTACGCAACTGCTTCCAATGAAAATCGAATATTACAATGGGGCGTTAGCGCAGTTGGTAGCGCACAACACTGGCAGTGTTGGGGTCACGAGTTCGAGTCTCGTACGCTCCACCATTCAAATCATTTTTTATTTTTATACAGAAAAACAGGACTTAAATAGTCCTTTTTCTTTTACACAAAGAGGAATAAATGACGGATTATAAAACTTTTCTTGATAACGGCATTGATGAAATACATGCCGGTAAATTCAAAGAAGGAATTGCTAATATTAATAAATCTCTTGAACTTAAAAACGACTGGGAAATCCCTTACTTTTTCAGAGGTGTAGCTAATCACGCACTCGGAAATTACGATGAAGCAATGCTTGATTACACAAAAGCTCTGCAGCTCAACGAAAAAATGACAGATGCCTACTATAACAGGGCAAGAATTATTCTTACAAGAAAAGATATCCAAAATCCTGATATAAAACAAGCTGTAAAAGATTTGGAAAAAGCATTGGAACTGGATGCAAAATTTATAGATGCAATGTATGCCCTGGCTGCTGCACATAAAAAATTAGGCAATTATAATGAAGCTTTAAAACATCTTGATAACCTTCTGGAAATTGAACCCGAAGCTGTCAACGCCAGAGCATTAAAAAAACTGCTTTTACAAAAGTACATTAAATAATTTTTTTATTTGGCTTTTTATTGTAACCTGTTTATATGGGTCGTGATAAAAGTTTAATCAAATATCCGGAAAGTTATGTTGTTTTAGATATAGAAACAACAGGCTTTTCACCTGATAATGACGAAATAATAGAACTCAGCGCACTGCGTGTTGTGGACAACAGGGTTGTGGAAGAATTTTCACAGCTGGTTAACCCCGAACGATATGTGTCCTCTTATATTACAAACTTAACAGGTATCACACAACAAATGCTGCAAGATGCCGGTCAAATTTCCGATGTATTAAAAAAGTTTATTGAATTTGTTTCCGACAGTATGATTATGGGGCACAACGTGACTTTTGATATAGGATTTATCGATACAAAACTCCAAAAATATTTTAATACCGGCTTTGATAATGATTATATTGATACGTTAAAAATCGCGAGAAAAAAACTGCCGCAGCTGAAAAGCAAAAAGCTGGGAATGATTGCACAGCATTTTAACTTCAATACAGACGGCATGCACAGAGGGCTAAAAGATTGTATAGTTACAAACATGTGCTACCAAAAATTTTTACAAATGCACAAGGAAGAGCAGCTAAAACAAACAAATGCCCTCGGACTGAAATTATAAATTTTACATAAAATAGTTTTACTCTCTTTTCTCAACACCTAAAAAAGCATTACAAATAATTGAACAAGCGGACAATGATGATTTGCTTTTTTATACACCGATACTTGAAGTATTACAAAAATGTATCAGAAACCCCAATAAACATTGCTGATTTCAACTTAATAAATATTTATAAATGAGCAAATATTTTTTGTGTTTGTTATACAATCTCATGTATTGTTTACATACATTTTTTGTTTTTAATGATGTTTACATAGCACAAAACGGAGTGAGAGAAAATGCCTAAAATATCAGTTATCATGCCGACATACAAAGTCGAAAAATATTTCAGACAATGTATCGAAAGCGTTATCAATCAGACTTTAACTGATATTGAAATTATCCCGGTTGACGACGGCTCGCCCGATAACTGCGGTGCAATTATGGACGAATACGCGGCAAAAGACCCGCGGATAAAGCCAATCCACCAGCCTAACGGAGGCTACGGCAAAGCTGTCAACGCAGGTATTGAAGCTGCCACAGGTGAATATATAGGCATTGTCGAAACAGATGACTTTATTGAGCCTGATATGTATGAAAAATTGTATAATCAGGCCAAAAAGTTTGATGTAGATGTTTGCAAATGTGATTTTAGTTTCTATTTAGGAAACAATCGTTTTAAAAAACATAAAAAATATGCCTCTGTCGCACAAGAAGGTGAGGTATTTACTTTAAAAACAAACCCCAGAATTTTTGAATACCATGTTTCTATCTGGTCCTCCATTTACAGACGTGAGTATTTAAACAAAAACAACATAAGGGTTATTGAAACAAAAAGCGCAAGCTACCAGGATATGCCTTTTGCGGCAATGGTTTTTGCAAAAGGTGCTACAATAACAGTTTTACATGAGGCTTTAATCAACTACAGAGCCGAAGAAGGTATGAACTCTTCCACAATCCGCACAGACGGAAGGTTAAAACAAATGCCTGTAATGTGTATGGAAGCAGTAAAAATATTTAAAGAAAACAACTGCTGGGAAGAAGTCAAGCCCGTTGCATATAGACAGTTTTACAATTGTTCGGTCGGTATGTTTTTTCAAACGGACAAACAATATCAAAAAGCTCATTTTAATGAACTCATTAAATTATTTGCAGACTTTGACGAATCTTGCATACCGATGTTTAAAAGAAAAGAACTTAAAGTTATTAACATGATACGAAAAAATGATTTTATACATATATTCCGATACAGCAACAGACTAAGAGTGTATTCATTTTTCAGGAAATATCGACAAAAAATTGTCAGTGTTAGATGGAACAAGGAAGAGCACAGAATACAATTATTCGGACATAATTTATCAATATTTAACAGAACAGGTATGGTAAATGCAAAATAAGCAAATTAAATTGTTATATATTGCATCTGACAACAATGCATCATCCGGTGCTTTTTTGTCGATGGTAAAACTCTGTGCATTGCTAAAAAAAAAATATAATGTTGAACCGTATATTATATTACCTTGTTCAGGGGACGGAATACAACTGCTTGTTGATAACGGACTTGATTATGAAATAATTCGTTCCGAAGATTGGATTATACCAATTGATTGCTCATTAAAATTTTATTTGTGGAAACTGAAAAAATCACTAAAAAACATTATAGCGGTATTTAAAATTGCACAAATCATAAAAAATAGAAAAATTGATATTGTACACATTAATACTATCTTCTCTTATGTAGGTGCAATGGCTGCTTTATTGTCTAAAAAACCTTTTGTTTGGCACATAAAAGAAATAATACCCAATTCATCAGCTTTTAAATTTTTATTTACTTACTCGTTAAGTAAAATTTTGCTAAATCAATCTAATGAGATCATAACCGTTTCTAACGCAGTAAAAACATCTTATTCAAAAATATATACAAATAAAATTTGTGTAGTATATGAAGGCATAGACCCAACGATTTTTAATACAAAACCAAGGGAAATATTAAAAAATGATAATTTAAAATTCGTTTGTATTGGAGAAATATACAAGCAGAAAGGGCAGTTCGATTTAATAGAAGCTCTTGATTTACTATACAGACAAGGTATAACAAACTGGTCAATACGATTTGTCGGGAGAGGACAAACCGACAAATTAAAAGAAATTATTAAAAATAAACGCCTACAAAACAATATTAAAGTTGAAGGATATGCGAATAATATTGCAGAAATATTAAAAGATAGTGATATATCATTTATACCATCTCATCAAGAAGCATTCGGAAGAGTTGTTGTTGAGTCAATGTTGGCAGGATGTTTGACAATAGCGGCAAATGTTGGAGGTATTCCTGAAATTATTGAAAATCAAACAAGTGGTTTAATACATAAAAAAGAAGATCCAAACGATATACTAAACAAAATAAAATGGGTAATGTCAAACAAAGATAAAAGCCAACAAATTGCAATAGCCGGACAAAAATTTGCTTTTGAAAATTTCAGTGCAGATAAAAATGCTAATAAAATTCAAAACTTGTATCTAAATATTCTAAATAATGGAGATTGCAATGCCTAAAGTATCAGTGATTATACCTGTATATAATGTGGAAAATTATCTTGCTCAATGTTTAGACTCAATATGCAATCAAACAATTAAAGATATTGAGATTATTTGTGTTAATGATGCATCTACTGATAATTCTTTAAACATTTTAAAAAATTATGCAGATAAAGATAAAAGAATTTCTATAATTAACAATGAATCAAATATTAATGCAGGTCCATCAAGAAACAAAGGGCTGGCACAAGCAAACGGCGAATATATTTATTTTATTGATTCTGACGACTATTTGCACTTAAATGCATTAGAAAAAATAACTTCTGTTATGGATAACAGTAAAAATACTGATTTTTGTATGTTTTACAATATACAATACAATGAAAAAACAAAAGAAACAGAGAATATAAATACATTTTCCCAGTTTAATATTAAAGAACTAACAGAAGTATATTGCCAAGACAATATAGAAAAATTTTGTTATGCGGAAGTACCAGCCTGGCTTAAAGTATACAGACATTCATTTATCACTCAAAATAATATTTGTTTTGATGAATTGAAAGGAGCAAATGATCAATATTTTTACTTCCAAACAATTTTTAAAGCAAATAAGGCTATACTGCTTCCTGAAAATTTGATTGTGCATAGAACAAATGTAAAAAACTCACTGGTAATGCAACGAACTAAACATTTTGATTGTATGTACAAGAGTTATGAAATGGTTTTACAATTAATAGGACCTCAAAATGATAATATCAAAAATATATTAATAGATATTACGATAAATAATTTATTTCATTTTTACAATAAGGCATCTAAAGAAGACCAAAAAAAGCTAAATAAAGGACTCAAACAGTTTTTTAAAAGTATAAATTTTCCTGAACCAATAAAAAATTACCAAAAATATAACTGGTATAATCAATATATTAATTTAATGTCCCCTATAACATTAAAAAAAATACTTCAATTAATCTTTTCACTAACCAATCAAGACACGCACAAAGTGCTAACAATCCTCGGGATAAAAATAAAATTCAAAAGAGGGGAGAAATAATGTCTAAAATTTCAGTAATAATCCCTATTTATAACGCATTGGACGATGTAAAAATATTACTCGAAAGTCTTTTGACTAATTTTAATTTTAATATCGGCGAAATTATTCTTGTTAACGACTGTTCTTTAGTAGAAACAACAGACTATTTAAACGATTTTGCAAAAGAACATACTAATTTTAAATTAATAACAAACGAAGAAAACCTTGGCTTTGTCAAAAGCTGTAACAAAGGGATGAAAGCATCAACAGGGGATATTGTTGTACTTTTAAACAGCGATACAAAAATCCCCTCCGAGTTTTGTGAAAGAATCATAAAATGTTTTGAAACAAACCCAAAAGTTGGAGTTGCCTCTCCGATAAGTTCTCACAGCTGGCTATTTTACATTTCGCTGCCTAAAAATCTTACATTAGAGCAAATGAATGAAAGATTGAGAAAAAATCACAAATGTACTTATCCTCTTATACACGCAGCAGAAGGATTTTGCTTTTGTATAAGAAAACAGGTAATAGAGCAGCAAGGCTATCTTGATGAAATATACGGCAAAGGTTATCACGAAGAAGTGGACTTTGCATATCGCGCAATAACAAACGGATGGCAGAATGTTTTAATTGACGATTTGTATGTGTATCACAAAAGGCATGCATCATTTGGAATTTCAGAACGCGAAAAACAACTGCAAAAAAACGATGCAATTTATCTTTCACGCTGGGGCGGTTTTAAAGAAAAATACGAAAAAGAACACAATCTAAAAAATCCGATTAATAAAATAAAAAGAGAAATGTTCCCTTTTAAAACATTTTTCTCTAACCTGTTTTCCATAAAAAACTCTTACGACAAAAGACACAAGATTGTCACGATTTTGGGAGTTAAGGTGAAAATGAAAAGGAAAAATAAAAAAAGATTACTTGTACATTTTCACCTATACTACCATGAGCAAATAGACTTCTTTTTAAAAAATTTAAAAAATATAAATCATTGTAATTGGGATTTATACGTTACATATACGGAAGACAATAAAGAATCTAAAAAGAAACTTCTACAACTAAAACCAGACACACATTTTATAAAAACAACAAATGCAGGTTACGACATATTGCCTTTTTACAAAGTACTAAAAGCAGTTGATTTAACAGACTATGACTATATTCTAAAAATACATACAAAAGGTTTTAGAACAATAAACAATATATTCGGCACGGGATTTTTATGGAGAGATGCATTAGTAAATTCGTTATTAGGCTCAAAAAGTACTTTTTATAATTGTCTGAGACAACTTCAAAAAGATTTAAAAATAGGCATAATATCTGCAAAGAAATGCATTATTGACATAAATACACGCAACCAACCAGAAGATACATATTTGTTTGATGAAGTATGTCAAAAATTCAACCTGCCTAATACGCGAGGCTTTTTTATCGCAGGCACAATGTTTATTTGCAGAGCCAATTTAATGAATTGGTTTAAAAACCTTGATATAAAAGAAACAGAATTTTCATCAGAATGTGAACAAACAGGCATGAACGGAAAACCAATACACGTATTAGAGCGTCTGTTAAGCACAATGATTACAAATCAGGGATATGAAATATATGGCATGAAAGAATACATACCTTTTTCTAAAAGATTGAAAAAATTTATGCAAAAAATCTTATCTGTAAAAAATGAAGGGGAACACAAAATATTTAGATTTTTGGGAGTTAAAATAAGCTGCAAACATAATCATAATGCTTTAAACATACAAAAGAAAGAAATAACTAGATATTTAAATTTTGTAAACACCCTTAATAAAGACAAAAAATCTATATTATTTATTTCTCACAATGTATCAATGACAGGTGCTCCACTTGCTGTGTATAATACAGCTAAATATTTTCAAGAAAAAGGCTATAACACAGTTATAATATCTTATGGTAATTCTAAAATAGCAAAAGATTTGTATATACAAAAATGCAAAGACGCAAATATTTGTTGTTTCGAAAGTGAGTTGTTTAATACTGATGAAAAGTTTATTGAAACAATGAATCATTTTGATTATATATTCGTAAACTGTGCATATTCATATAAAATTGTCAATAAAATACCACCAAACAAAAATTACCTATGGAGGATGTCAGAAGCCGACCTCATAAAAAATAACTTAAGTTTAATTCCAGAGTTTATTACAGCCGTTAAAAAATGTAAAAAGCTATTTGCTGTAAGTGAATTAACTCAAAACGAACTTTTGCCATATAACAAAGACACAAAATTACTTTTATACGGCATAAAAGATGTATGTACGCAATATAAAAAAGATACAGATGATACAAAGATAAAATTCATAATAATAGGTAATTGGTGTCACCGCAAAGCGCAATATCTGGCGATTTATGCACTGGATTTATTACCCCAAAACATAAAAAACAAAGTAGAGTTAGTATTTTTAGGTGAAAATAACGGTAATATCAGCACAACACCAGATTATTTTGCTTACTTTAAAATACTGGGTGTATTAGACGGAGATGAAAAGTATCAAGCTATTGCAAATTGTGATGTCTGCTTGTGCCCATCAATAGATGACCCCAATCCTCAAGCAGTTATGGAAGCGATGATGATGAAAAAGCCTTGTATTGTTACTGACAAAGTCGGGCAAGCAAAATACATAACTGATAAAGAGGATGGGATTGTAATCCCGGTTGCTGATTCAAGAGCTATAGCTAAAGCTATTGAATTTTTTGTAGAAAATCCCGACAAAATTAATGAAATGGGCTTAAAGTCATATGAATTGTATAAAAAATACTTTTCTTATGACAAGTACATAAATCAAGTATTGGATATTTTAGAGATATCGGAGTAATTAATGAAGATTCTAATCGCAGGCGGGGCAGGTTTTATAGGTTCAACTCTGGCAGACAGATTGATTAAAGAAGCTAATAAAGTTGTTGTTATCGACAATTTTAACGACTACTATGACCCGCAAATAAAAGAAAACAACGTAAAAGATAATATTAATAATGAAAATTACAAATTATACAGAGGGGATATAGAAGACATAGATTTTGTAGAGAAAGTCTTTGAGGAAAACTCAATTGATATGGTTGTCCATATCGCAGCACGCGCAGGTGTAAGACCTTCTTTAGAAAATCCGCTTGCCTATACAAAAACCAATATCGAAGGTACTGTTAACATTTTAGAAGCAATGCGAAAACACGATGTGAAAAAGATTGTCTTTGCTTCCTCAAGTTCCGTCTACGGAAACTGCAAAGCCGAAAAATTTTCGGAAGATTTAAAGGTGACAGAGCCTATCTCGCCTTATGCGGCTACAAAATCAGCGTGTGAGCAATTTTTATACACTTATTCAAAGCTTTATGATATGCAGGCTTTGTGTTTAAGGTTTTTCACGGTCTTTGGTCCACGCCAGCGTCCTGACCTTGCGATAAGAAAATTTATCGAACTTATTGAACAGGATAAACCAATACCCGTTTACGGCGACGGTACAACAATGAGAGATTACACATATATAGATGATATTGTTGAAGGAGTAATGTCTGCCTTAAATTACAATGCAACAAAATACGAAATTATAAACCTCGGCGGCGGTGCGCCCGTAACCTTAAACGGAATGATTGAAACCATTGAGAAAGTTCTCGATAAAAAAGCACAAATCGACAGACTCCCTATGCAGCCGGGTGATGTAGATAAAACAGTGAGCGACATAACAAAAGCACAAAAACTTTTAGGCTACTGCCCGCAAACAACATTTGAAGAAGGCATCAGAAAGTTTGTAGAATGGAGGAAGAAATAAAACACAAGTAATGTCAGATTTTACAGAATATATTGAAAAGACCTGTTCCCAAGAAAACTTTGAAAATATAAAAAATAAAATTGAAAAAAATAATAACTGGTTTCCAAGATATTCCGGTTATTTAATGGAATATATATCCTGTTTTTATTTTATGTATTTGAAAGACAAATATACAGAAAGAGCGTTAAGCGGAAAAATTTATTTTACAGAAACAGAATCAAAAGGAGTAAAAAAATTGAAATTATTAGAAAAAATATTTTCGGTAAAAAATGAATATTCTAATGACAAAAAATACAAAGTAATTAGCTTGCTCGGCATAAAAATAAAACTTAAAATAGATTCTAAAAAAAATTTTGAAGAATATCCTAAAAAAAGTTATTCACAATTTGGAGAAGATATAATTATAAAGAATCTTTTAATGCTTTTAAAAAATTCAAAACTCATATCTGATATAAATTATATTGATATAGGCTGTAATCATCCAATAAAAGGCAGCAACACTTATAGCCTATATATTGACGGTATTCGCGGAATATTAATAGATGCCAATCCTTTTGCTTGTAAAAACTGCCATAAAATAAGGAATGAAGATATAATTATAAATTCAATAATAACAACAGATAATACAACAGAAAAAAAAATGTCATTTTATATTTTCTCAGAGACCTCAGGCTTAAATACTTATTCAGAATCTTCCAGGGACGAAGTATTAAAGTTATTTCCTGGATTCAAAAAAACAATGAAAGAAATAGAAATAAAAACTGTTTCTATTAACAAAATAGTCAAAGAAAACTTTATAGACAAGAAAAAATACCCCATTTTTATTGATTTGGATGTAGAGGGAGTTGAAATGGATATATTGAAATCATGGGACTTTAGTTTATCCAAACCAATAGTATGGTGTATAGAAACAGCCGGAATAATGACGTGTTGCAGTTTAGCTAAAAAAAATCAGGAAATAATCACTTATATGCTAAATAATGGTTATGTCATTTATGCTGATACATATGCTAATACAATATTTATTGAAAAAAACGCATATAATAAATTAACAAGGGAGAAAGATAATAATGTCTAATATACATATAGGATTTGTTGTCGATAACGGCTATGTAAAATACATGTCAGTTGTAATTGCCTCAATATTAAAAAATTCTAAAACAGATGAAGACTTCTGTTTTCATGTTATTAATGAAGGGAGTATAACAGAAACAAATAAGAAGAAAATAAATAAATTAAAAAAGATTAAAAATTTTGATATAAAGTATTATGCTCAATCAACAGAATTACATCATGAACAAAGAACTGATACAAGAGCAGATATACCAATGGTAACAAATTACAGACTTATGATTTCATCAATATTAAAAGATATTGATAAAATAATTTTTATGGATGCAGACTTAATTGTTACTGACAGTTTTTCTGAATTATATAATACTAATATAGATGACTATTATATGGCGTCCTGTCCTTGGCCTCCAGAAGCACAGGATAAAAAATACAATCACTCAATCAGTTTGCCGGATAATGTATTGTATTGCAACACAGGTGTAATGCTAGCTAACCTAAAAAAATGGAGAGAAGATAACATAGAACAAAAACTATTTGCAGATGAACAAAAACACAGAGGAATTTATAGATTTTATGATCAATGCATATTTAATATAACATTCTGCGAAAAGACACTTTATTTAAATCAAAAATGGAATTTCAGACCAGGTATTTGGAATAACAAAATTCTGGAGAAACAAGATGAATACAAAGATGCTTTTCTATCTCCAGTTGTCATACACTGGGCAGATCCAGTTAAACCTTGGCAAAGCCGAAATGTAAAATATTTTGATGAATACAAAAAATATGCCAAACTTACTCCTTTTTATAAGGAAATATATAAAAACCTGAATAAGAAAGAATTAAAAAACACAGTACAATCTATTTTTTCAATTAAAAACACATATTCAGGAACAAAAAAATATAAAAGAATATCGATTTTAGGAATTAAATTAAATATAAACATCAAATCAAATCGCCCCACTCAACTTCCGCGTTTAGAAGTTCATGTTGTGGATCATTGCAATTTGAATTGCCGAGGCTGCACACATTTTTGCAATATTGCACCTGAAAAATTTGTAAAAGTTGAAGATTTTGAAAGGGATTTGAGAGAGGTTGCTAAAAAAATAACAATTGGTGAATTAAAAATTCTTGGAGGAGAACCGCTTTTACATCCTGAACTCCCACAATTTTTATATAAAGCAAGAGAAATATTTCCTAATACCAAAATTTTACTTACAAGTAATTTGATATTATTAGATACTATGAAAGATGATTTTTGGTCAGCAATGAAAGATAACAACATATCTTTCCAATTTACAAAATACCCGACAATGAATAACAAATTTGTTCATTATCTGGATTTAATTGCTGAACAAGGAATAACGCTGGACAATATTCACGTAGCAAATGAATTTTGGTTAATGAGAAATCCTAAAGGTGATTCAGATCCCTTATATGAATATAATCATTGCTGTGATGCTTATTGCAGACAACTGCGTGATGGACGGCTATATATTTGTCCTGACGCCTGTTATATGGATTATTACAATGCCTATTTCAACAAAAATATACCTGTTGATAAAGGTATTGATATATACAATCATACAGGCGAAGAAATATATAAATATTTAACAACACCCAAAGAAACATGCAAATTTTGTACATCTAAAAAGATTGTACCTTGGTCACAATCTAAAAAAGAAGTTGATGAATGGGATGCTGTGTAAAATAATATTTTTTACAATATAACCATCATTCTTCTTGTGCTACAATAATACCAACATGGAATATTAGGAGTATAAACACATGAAAATATGCGTTATAGGTACAGGTTACGTAGGTTTGGTAGCGGGCACATGCCTGGCAGAGATGGGCAACGATGTTATCTGCGTTGACAAAGACACAGACAAACTCGCAAAGCTGGAACAGGGCATTATCCCGATTTACGAGCCGGGATTGGAAGAATTAATCAAAGTTAATGTTGCGGAAAACAGACTGTCTTTCACAAGCGACCTTGATATGGCAGTAAAAAAATCTTTAGTCTGCTTTATTGCAGTCGGCACACCTCAGGGCGAGGACGGTTCTGCCGATTTGCAATACGTTTATGACGTTGCAAAATCAATCGGGAAAGCATTGAACGGATACAAGGTTATTATCGACAAATCAACAGTACCTGTAGGCACTGCGCAAAAAGTTACGGAAATAATCAAAGCCCAAACTAACGAAGAATTCGACGTTGTTTCAAATCCAGAATTTTTAAAACAGGGCGCGGCAGTTGATGACTTCTTAAAACCCGACAGAGTTGTAATAGGTTCTGACTCACACAGAGCAACAGAAATTATGCAGGAACTCTACGCACCGTTTTTGAGAACAGGCAACCCTGTTATCATCATGGACGTAAAATCTGCAGAGATGACAAAATATGCAGCCAATTCCTTCCTGGCGGTAAAAATTTCTTACGCAAACGAAATCGCCAATATCTGCGAAAAAGTCGGCGCTGACGCTGAAATGGTCAGAATAGGCATGTGCGCCGACAAACGTATCGGCTCGCAATTTTTGTTCCCCGGGCTTGGATATGGCGGCAGCTGTTTTCCTAAGGATGTTAAGGCGCTGTTAAAAACAGCAAAAGACTTCGGCTGCGATTATCAGCTTTTAGAGTCCGCAGACAAAGTCAACAAGCTGCAAAGACAAATATTTATAAACAAAATCATAAAAAGATTCGGCGAAAACCTTACAGGCAAAGCCTTTGCCGTATGGGGGCTGGCTTTTAAGCCCAAAACAAATGATATGAGAGAAGCTCCGGCTATCACTATCATCAACGCACTTTTAGAAAGAGGTGCAAAGGTTCAAGCCTATGACCCCAAAGCCTTTGATTGTGCGGAAATGATTTTCGGCAATAAAATAACATACGCAAAATCTTCTTATGATGCATTAAAAGACGCAGATGCGCTGCTGCTTTTAACAGAATGGAACGAGTTCAGACGTCCTGACTTTGACAGAATTAAAGACCTGTTAAAAACTCCGGTTATCTTTGACGGCAGAAACCAGTATGACGCAAAAAGACTTATCCAACGAGGATTTGAATACACCTGCGTAGGCAAAGACACCCAAAACAAAGAAACAGCCTGCTGCTAATTTTAAATTAACACAAACTTTAATAAAAACAGCCCTCTGTATACAAGAGAGCTGTTTTTTAATAAATAATATGCTAAAAAGCTGCAGAGCTATTTTTTAGCAGCATCTTTATCTCTGTATAAAAGTTCGCGCTTTTTCTTCATTTCAGGATTGAGCATGTATTCTTCGTACTTGTAGTAAGATTCAATCCAGCCGTTTGGCGAAATTTCAACAATTCTGTCAGCAACGGTTTGTATAAACTCGTGGTCCTGAGATGTGAACAACACTGTTCCGTTAAAGTCAATCAATGAGTTGTTCAAAGCGGTGATTGCTTCCAGGTCGAGATGGTTTGTCGGCTCGTCAAAGATGAGCACATTAGATTCTGCCACCATCATTTTGGCGAGCATACATCGCACTCTTTCACCACCGGAAAGAACATTTGCGCTCTTTTCTGATTCTTCCCCTGTGAAAAGCATCCTGCCCAGATATCCTCTGATATAGCTTATGTGCTGCTCTTCGGAATACTGTCTGAGCCAGTCTATAAGGCTTATTTTTGTATCAAAATAGGCATTGTTATCTTTTGGAAAGTAAGAACGTGTAGCTGTCACGCCCCATTCAACCTTGCCTGAGTCCGGTTCGATTTCTCCGGCGAGTATCTGAAACAACGTAGTCACAACCATTGGATCGCGGCTCAGAAATGCAATTTTGTTACCCTGATAAACATCCAGAGAAAAGTTTTTTATAAGCAGCTGACCATCGATTGACTTATTCAATTTATCAATATGCAAAACATCTTTACCGGGAATTTTTTTGTAATTAAAACGTATTCTGGGGAATTTTCTTGATGAAGGTTTTATGTCTTCAAGGGTAAGCTTGTCGAGCATGTTTTTTCTTGATGTTGCCTGGGCTGCTTTTGAGGCGTTTGCACTGAACCTTGCAATAAATGCTTTGAGCTCTTCAATTTTTTCTTCGGTTTTTCTGTTCTGCTCTTCTTTTTGTTTTTGAATCAACTGGCTTGCCTGTGCCCAGAAGGAATAGTTCCCTGTATAAAGTTGTATGTTGCAGTAGTCAATATCTGCAATGTTTGTACAAACTTTATCAAGAAAATTTCTGTCGTGTGACACAACAATAACAGTATTCTGAAAGTTTATTAAAAACTCCTCAAGCCACTTGATTGTAGTAATATCAAGGTGGTTTGTAGGCTCGTCCAGCAGCAGAATGTCAGGATTTCCAAAAAGCGCCTGCGCAAGAAGAACTCGAACCTTTTCACTGCCGGAAAGCTCGCTCATAAGTTCATAATGTTTTGCGTCTTCAATCCCGAGGTCGCTCAGCAGAGTCGCTGCTTGAGATTCTGCCTGCCAGCCGTCGAGTTCTGCAAATTCTGTTTCCAGCTCGGAAACTTTCATTCCGTCCTCATCTGTAAAATCCGGCTTTGCATAGAGAGCTTCTTTTTCTTTCATTACATCATAGAGCCTTTTGTGTCCCATAATAACGGTATCAATAACAGGATATGCATCATATGCAAAATGGTCTTGCTTTAAAACAGCGATTCTCATTCCTTTTTGGATATGGACTTCGCCGGAAGTGGGTTCTATGTCTCCTGCAATAACTCTCAGCAGCGTAGATTTTCCCGCACCGTTTGCTCCGATTACTCCATAGCAGTGTCCGGGGACAAATTTTATGTTTACATTCTCAAACAGTGTCTGTGAACCAAATCTTACTGTTAAATTTTGTGTAGTTATCATTTTCAGCTTCCGTATTGTGTAAATAGTGTTTTGAGCATAAACGCCCATATTACTATATTTTTACATGAATACGTTATAAATCAAAAATTTTTCATATAGTCAACTACCCCCGACAACTTATTGAACGGGTGCAATAAACAAGTACAATATTAGCTATACAACAAGGGCATCCAAGGACTCCGTTCGGAAGATGCCGGTGGCACGTTTCGAATGGAGGAAAGTGCATGGGGTCTACCTCTCAGAAACAATTATCAATTGTTTCTTCGGCAGAGTCGTAAAATTATAGCTTTGTCGACCTCGCTACCTCTCACCAATGTGCACCGGCACATTGATTCGGCAGAGTGTGTACCACTCCTAGCCTGAGATGTTGGCGAGTTTACGAGCCATACATATCAGGATGCCCTAGGGTACAAGCGAGGTCCCACTCAGACAACTTACACGCTTTTTTCTGAGTTGCTGTAACGTTTGTAAAAATAGAACAGAATCAAAAAGCCGATAAAAGCAAATGCCGCCCCGGGGACAGCAGTATATTGATAACCAAAGCCGTGTTCAATAGGCAATCCGCCGACATATGCACCGATTGCATTGCCGAGATTAAAAGATATCTGAGAGCAAGATGCACCAAGCAGCTCTCCACCTTTTGCGTTTTTTATTAACAAAACCTGCTGCGGAGCTGAAACAGCAAACAAGCATCCTGTGCAAATACACATCAATAACACTGATATAAATGGATTCTTAGAGAAGAAAAATATTAACACAAGTGAAACACAAGCCAGAAGCTGTGTAAATCCCGCAACAATCGACGGCGAGAATTTGTCAGACAGTTTGCCGCCGAAAAAATTTCCCGCACACATGCCTGCACCGGCAAGAATCATCAGTAAAGACACATATTTTTCAACAATTCCGGAAGTGTTAACAAGCAGCGGATTGATATAACTGTACCAGCAGAATATACCGCCGTTGCCCATTATAACGGCAAGTATAAGCAGCCATGGAGCAAGTGATTTAAAGATTTTAAACTGACCTCTAAAACCTGTATCAGGCAGCGGTTTGACGTACGGTATCATTTTTATCCCCGAATACAGGATAAAAAAGCCAAACAGTCCGATAATTAAGAAAGTTATTCTCCAGGAAAAATTATGGCTTATGAATGTACCGAATGGGATACCGGCAAGGTTTGCTATTGTCATACCGGAAACCATCGTGGCTACTGCCTGATTGCCTTTGCCTCTATCAGCCAGCCTGTCTGCAACAATAGCACCGACTCCGAAAAAGCATCCGTGCGGCAGCCCGGCAATGAATCTTATTGCACAAAACAGCCAATAATTACTAACAAATGCCGCAAGAAGATTGGATACGGTAAAAATAGAAACAAGAGCAATCAAAACATGTTTAAGCGGCTTTGTTCTGCCGAAAATAACAAGAAGAATAGAGCCAAAAACAACCCCCAATGCATAAAAAGAAATAAAATTTCCGGCAGCCGGTATGGAAACATGCATAGATTTTGCAGTATCCGGCAAAATACCCATCATTACATATTCTGTCAGACCGAGTCCGAATGTGCCCAGCGCCAGCGGCATTAGGCAGCTTGATTTTCGCACGGTAAAAACCTCCTGTATAATTTATATTTTGTATTAATGTTCCATAAAATTTATACCAGAAAAATTTTGAATGCTCAAACACTATGACCATTGTTTTGTATAGCGTAAAACATAATAATTTGTATCTTTAGAGAGTTCTTCTCTTGCTTGTTTTACAAATTCCGCATTACCGTCAAGAGCGCATAACAGCATTGCTGTTTTTTCACGGATTGTATACTCTTTGATTTTTAAACACTGTTCAATAACGGCTTTTAGTTTTTCGTCACAGGACGGGCATAAGGCATTCAGAGCTTCCAGCCCCCAGTAAAGATTAAAAAGCTTTTTAGTATACCAGTTGCTGCGTTTTAGTTTTTCAAGTTCATCAAAAATTATATTAAATCGTTCATAAAGTTTTTCTAAAAAATAACGTTTATCTTCAACAAAGGGCAATATTTCCACAATGAGCCTGCAAATGTTGGGATTTATGTCGTTTACGGCTTTTATCAATATGTCATAATTTTTTTTATTTTGGAAAAATTTTGAAAATTCCGATATTTTAAAAAATTCGTTTATCTTTTGAGCACAAGCCTCTCTTATCAGCCCGTGGTGCTGTGTCAGGTGGTGAATCAAAATATCGGCTTCATTTTGCGAACACAGGTCAACAAGCTTTAATATACATATTTGTTTTTCTATATCTTTATCGGGGTTTTGGTTGGAATCGATTTCAAGCAGAGCAAAAATTTCGCTGCGGGTATAGTCTTTTTCGCAGAGTTCAACGGCTTTTTCAATCTCATTTAAAATTTGAATTTCTTCACTCATAGTCAACAATATAACATAACCGGACATTAAAAAAAGCGTTTTGCAGGGTTAAAATTCATAATGAAAAAAGAAAATATAAGCCTAATAAGAGAGGGAAAAAATTGTGAGAGAACTCGTTGATTTGATGAAAGAAATACTTATGCTAAAACCGGAGGCAAGATATGCAGTAGGGCTGACAAGCTTAAAAAGACCGCAACTGCAGGCTGTAAAAAAGACTAAAAAGAAAATAAAAAAAGAAGTCAAACTCTCGGATTTAATGCGACGTCATTAATTTTTTAAGCATGGCTGCAGGCACAAGTGCAGGAATTTCCTGTACGGATTATACGTAATATGCAAATTTTTTTTGTTTCATATAAAATTAAAATATGTTCAAAAAAATAGACAAAAGATATTTGGTTAGTATTTTATCGTTTATAGTAAAGTGGTTTTATGCATTTGAGAGCCTTTTTTATAACTGTAAAAATATTAACTATCCAAAAGAAAAACCTGTAATATTTGCGCTCTGGCATGCTCATCAGTGCGCTTTGTATGCAAATGAAGACAGAGGCAGCCTCAATGTAATGATTTCTAAATCTAATGACGGTGACATCATTGCAGCTGCGACGGAACACATGGGCATAAAAGTTGTACGAGGTTCTTACAAAAGAGCCGGTGCATCGGCATCTCTCGCAATGATAGAAAAGCTTGAACAGGGCGAAAGTGCGGCAATCACAATTGACGGTCCGAGAGGTCCAAAAGGAATAGTAAAAGACGGTGTTATAAATATTGCAAAACTTACACAGATTCCTGTTGTACCGATGACCTGGTATTCCCCGTCAAAATGGCTGTTAAAGTTCAATACCTGGGATGAGTTTCGTTTTCCGTTTTTAGGTGTAAAAACAATCGCTGTTTATGGTGAACCCATATATATTCCTGCTGATTGTTCAAAAGAAGATGCAGAAATGTACCGTCAGAAAGTAGAATCAGCTCTTAACGATTTATACAAATACGCTCAGGATAATTTTGACGATCTTGTTAAATAGTCCTTAAAATGTTTTTTATGCACTGTATATCCGCAGCCTTCGTGCATATTAGCCGGATACTTTATCCTTGGCAGGGGATAGCGTTTGCACATCTCGAGTCTTTTGTCGTAAACAGAGCAAAGTCCTTCTTTTGTCACATACTTGCATGCAAAAATCAGATTACCAAACTCATCTTTTCCTTTTATATAAAACCTTTTGTATGAAGGAAACAAAAACTGCATTATTTTAAATTCCTCAGGTGTGTAGGTATCGTAACTGTACATATAATTACAGCATTTTCCGCATTTTTTGCACTCGCCTGTGATTTCGTACTCCATTTTTTCGGGCACAAAATACGACATTATTTCCCAGTAAACAGATTTTATTAAATCAAACATAAGACCTTGTTATTGAAGATTATATTTAGCTCTGCATTGCTGCATAACATAGGAGCATAGCTCTTTCGAAGGTTTTTCCATTATTTTCTTGCTTTTTTCTAAATTTGTCTGATGAACAGCAGACGCTTCCGGAGTAGTCCAATCTTTATAAAGCTTGTAAGAACCGGCTATTATAATCATCAAAAGCAATGCAACTACGCCGTATTCTATTGCAGATTGTGCTGATGTAGGTAAATCTCTCATTTTAAAAGTATAAAACAGTTTTCCTTTATTTTCAATTTATGATTTACTTTCTTGTAAAAACATCTTGCACAAGTTTGTATCAAGCAACACATCACCCCCGATTGGGAAAGTCTGAATATCCTTGCAATGACCGAATTTAAGACCTCCTATAACAGGAAGTTTTAGTTCTTGAGCGAGAGTGTTAAAGTAATCATTAAAGAAATTTTCGTTATCAATACCGGAAAAATCGCCCAATACAATACCAGAGAGATTGTTACTGAATTGTTGTATGTTTAATAATTGGGTAAACATTTTGTCTATTTTATAAACAGGCTCGTTTATGTCTTCCGCAACAAATATGAACTTTTCGTCGGGAATAAAATTCTGTCCGCAAAGCGATTGGATAGTGGATAAGTTTCCGCCCCACAAAACTGCAGAGGTTACACCGTTGTAATAGATAACAGGATTATCAATAATTATTTCATCTGAACATCCGCCAAGCATACTCCAGAAAGATTTTTCGGTATATGGAGAAATATCTGCCCCCAAATCCGTATAAGCCATAGGAGAGTTATAAGTAACCAGACCTGTTTTTTTATAAATCATAAGCTCTAGAGCCGTAATATCAGAGTAACCGCAAAATATTTTGGGATGCTGTTTTATGGACAGGTAATCTATTTTATCCAGAATCCTTATTGCCCCATAGCCGCCTCTGGCAGCAATTATAGCATCTATTTTGTCGTCTTTAAAAAAATCGTTTAATGCTTTAACGCGTGTATCATCATCACCGCAAAGGTAGTTGAGCCTTTCTTTTGAGTTTTCTGATATAACTACATTAAAGCCCTGTTTTTCAAAATACTTTTTGGCATTTTCAAGCCTGTTATGGTCTTTTATATCTCCGCTGACACATAGGATTCCGATTGTGTCACCTTTTTTTAATTTTTTTGGAAAAATTTTGGACATATTATTTTTACTTTTTTGCTCATTTTCTCGTATAATTATATTACATATAAGACTTGGAGCAAAATTTTGACGCAAAGATATCTTCCTTTATACAGAAAATACCGTCCGCAATCGTTTAAGGATTTAATCGGACAGGAAAACATAGTTAAGGCGCTTACCAATGCTATAAACCTTAACAAAATTTCGCATGCATATTTGCTTTGCGGTCCGAGAGGAACGGGGAAAACCACTACGGCAAGGATTATCGCAAAATCATTAAACTGCGCAAAAGGTCCGACACTGGAGCCGTGCGGAGAATGCCCCAGCTGTAAAGATATTGCAAACTCTACACCTATAGACGTTATAGAAATCGACGCTGCGTCTAACAGAAAAGTTGAGGACGCAAGAAATATCCTTGAAAAAATCCAGTTTGTTCCGGTTAACGGAAGATTCAAAATCTATATCATAGACGAAGTCCACATGCTCACAACAGAAGCTTTTAACACTCTGTTAAAAACTCTTGAAGAACCTCCG
Organism: uncultured bacterium; assembly: GCA_949293185.1. Lineage (GTDB taxonomy): Bacteria > Cyanobacteriota > Vampirovibrionia > Gastranaerophilales > Gastranaerophilaceae > Limenecus. The sequence continues at coordinate 5,177 of CASFCQ010000027.1, read as the reverse complement.
GAAAACGTTATATTTATTCTTGCTACAACAGAGCCGCACAAGGTGCTAGATACAATTATTTCAAGATGCCAGAGATTCGATTTTAGAAGGATTACAACGGAAGATATCGTAGCAAGGCTAAAATATATTTCAGAACAGGAAAATATAAAGATTACCGAGGAGGCGCTTTTTACTATTGCAAGAAGCTCTGCCGGAGGTATGAGAGATTCTCTTGCATTGCTTGACCAGATAAGCGTTCTGGATGCTGATAAAGAGATTACGCCTGATGATGTTAACGAGATGCTGGGGCGTCTGTCGTTCGAAACACTTTTTGACATCAGCAGTGCAATTACTGATTCTGACACACAAAAGGCAATTACACTTTTGGATTCTGTTTATAACAAAGGTAACGAACCGTTCCAGATTATTACCAATCTTATACAGTATTTCAGAAATCTTCTTGTTGTGAAAAACTGCACTGACAGAAAAATTGCGGCAGAACTTACACAACTGAGCGAGGCGCATATTCTGCAGCTTAAAGAACAGTCGCAAAACCTTGAGCCGGAGCAGATTCTGTATATTATAGAACGTCTTTCCTTCTATTCAAAAGAAATTAAAGAAACGACAAACAGATACCTCTGGCTTGAACTATGCATTATAGAGCTTTCATCTAACGTAAAATTTTCTTCATATTCTCAGCTTCTGGAAAGGATTGAGCGTCTGGAAGCAGGTATTTCAACACCATCAGCAGTGCAGTCTGTGCCAGTTTCAATACCGCAACAGATAATGGCTGCTCCAAAACCATCCTTTGTTGAACCTGTGCAGTCTAAAATTGAAGAACCGATAATACAAAAAGAACAAACGCAGCACACAGAGCCTGTTATTGAATCACCTGTTAAAGAAGCGGAGATACAGCCTGTCACACAACATTCAGAAAGCAACTCACAGCAAAATTCTCCGGTCGTTGAGCCGCAGAGACAAACAGCATCAGGCGGAGATATTGCAAGTGTTTGGTCAGGTATTTTACAAAATATCACCAGTATTCCTTCAAGAATGTTTTTCTACAATCTATCCAGACCACTTGAGCTTACGCCAGAGGGGATAACAATAGGTTTTGACAAGGAAATTTTTGTAAAACAAGCGCAGGATAATGCAAAAAATGCACCGCTGAAAAAAGCGGCAATGGCGTATTTTTCTGTTGATGACATAAATGTCCACATAAAACTTGTTGCGCCTGATGAAATGAACAAGTCTGCAGCCAAGCCGGCTTTAGAAAAACTTGAAAGAAAGCCCTCTGTGCAATCGAACCAAAATACTTTTGCCCAAAAGGAAGAGGAAGAAGAAAGTGTTGCACTCATAATAAATGACCAAACATCTATTACTGACTCAAATGCAGATAAAAAGAATTTTACAAATAACAGTAATAACGAAGAAAGCTCTTTACCCGATAAAAACAGCATACCGGCAAATATATCCGACCGCTCAAGAATGGTTATGGAGCTTTTCAACGGCAAATTTATTGATAAATAAAACCAAATAAATATTATCTTTTTACTAATGATTCTTTTATAAATTTGTGTATTGTTTCAGACGTAATATCAAGCTCTTTTTCCCCCAAAGCAGGGAAAACCCCTACCCAGAAAGTATTGTTCATAATAAATTCCGTGTTCGGTAAAAGTTTATAGTGTTCATTTGTTAAATTTTTGGAAGAAATCAAACGTCCGCTGCCTATTCTTAAAGGTATATCATTATCAACAATCATAGGTTGCCGGAGAATATTGCCTGCAAATAGCTGACGTGTGCCGATATTATGTTTTTCAAGATATTCAACAAGTTCCTGCTTATTAAAAGGAGCATTCTCTTTTACAGATATCAAATAGCCGAACCAGGACGGTTTGCAGTTATTTTCTATCTCGGGCAAAATAAAATACTCTTGCAAATCTGCCAATTTTTGACTCAAATATTGGGCATTACGTTCTCTGATTTTTAAGAAATTATCCAGCTTGTCAATCTGCGAACACCCAATTGCCGCCTGCCAGTCTGTAATTTTAAGATTATAACCTGTGTGAGAGTATGTGTATTTGTGGTCATAGCCAAACGGAAGCTTGCCCAGCTGTTGAGAAAATCTTTTACCGCATACCCCGTCATTACCCGGAGGACAGCAGCAATCGCGTCCCCAATCTCTGAAAGACATCAATATCTTGTACAGCTCTGTGTTGTCAGTTACGACAGCACCGCCTTCACCCATTGTCAGATGATGTGCAGGATAGAAACTAAATGTCCCGATATCTCCGATAGTACCGGCTTTTTGCCCGTTGTACTCTGCCCCCAGAGCATCACATGAGTCTTCAATTAGCCATAGATTGTGTTTTTGACAAATATTTTTAACTTTGTCAATATCAAACATATTTCCTAAAGTATGAGCAACAAATACGGCTTTCGTTTTTGAAGAGATTGATTCTTCTATTTTTTCAGCATCAATATTGTATGTTCCCACTTTACAATCGACAAATACAGGAACAAGACCGTTTTGAATAATCGGATTAACAGTTGTTGGAAATCCTGCAGCAACGGTAATAACCTCATCACCTTTTTTTAAAGCTCTTTCACCCAATTTATATGACGTCAAAGCCGAAATAGCCAGTAAATTTGCACTTGACCCGGAGTTTACAGCCAGAGCATGTTTTACTCCAAGATATTTAGCAAACTTTGACTCAAATTCTCTGTGAAACCTTCCTGCAGTAAGCCACATATCAAGCGATGCATCAATCATATTTTCCAGCTCTTCTACGCCTAAAAGCTTACCTGAGGCAGGAATATAATCAAAAATTCTTTCTTTACCGTAAATATTTTCAAAATATTCTCTTGCTGCTTTTTTTACATTATTTCTGAGTTCCAATTCCTTTTCTGTCATTAGTATTTTTCTCCGCAAAGATTCTGGTAATCTTTAATCTGCTCCATTGTATAATCGAACATCGAACCCTTTTCATAAAAGAGTTTGTACCATTCAACGGTATTTTTTATGGCATCATCAGCACTCAATGAAGGAGTCCAGCCAAGTTCATCTTTTGCTTTTGTTATATCTAGCATTAATAAACCCGCCTCGTGTAAATGTGATTTTTTCCCAGTCAAAACTTTTCCTTTGCCATAGTATTCAACAACTTTTTGAGCGACATCTGATACTGTCAAAACACTATGCTGAAACGGTCCGAAGTTATACCCCTTTGCATATAACTTTCCGGCTTCCATCAACTTTTGCCCCAGAAGCAAATATCCGCTTAATGGTTCTAAAACATGCTGCCAGGGACGCACAGCCGAAGGATTTCTAATTTCCACAGGCAAATCATTGTTAATAGCTTTTATACAATCAGGAATAAGTCTGTCCTGAGCCCAGTCGCCTCCTCCGATAACGTTTCCAGCACGTGCAGTGGCAAGTGCAAAAGCATTTTCTGATTGCAAAAAAGAACGCCTGAAAGAAGAAGACATAATCTCTACGCAGCCTTTTGAAGAAGAATACATATCGAACCCGCCCATCGGGTCATCTTCTTTATAGCCGGTTTGCATTTCTTTGTTTTCATAGCATTTGTCAGTGGTAACATTGACAAATGCTTTAACGGATTTACAATTTTTAGCCGCCAATAAAACATTTAATGTGCCCAACACATTTGTCTCATAAGTCAATAAAGGTTCTTGATACGAACGTAAAACAAGCGGCTGCGCAGCTAAATGAAACACAATATCCGGTTGAAAACTCTGAAAAGTCTTATCCAGAGTGTCTTTATCAAGAATATTAGCAAAAACTGTTTTTACTTTTTCTTTTAGATTTAAAGCTCCAAACATAGAAGGCTCAGTATCAGGCTCAAGAGCATATCCCAGCACGTCAGCCCCGAGAGCCAGCAGCCACAAAGAAAGCCAGCAGCCTTTGAATCCTGTATTACCGGTCACAAGAACCTTTTTATTTTTGTAAATATTGTTAAACATTAACAGAATCCCTTAACCACAAAGCCCAAGGAGCTTTGTTATTCACCCACAAATCTGTTAGTAATTTTTTATCTCTTACAGTATCCATCGGCTGCCAGAAGCCTTTATGCTTGTATGCGTTCAACTGTCCGTCTTTAGCCAGATTTTCAAGCGGTTCTTGTTCAAATATTCTATCCTCCGAGTCATCGATATAATCAAAAATTTCGGAATTACAAACAAAAAACCCGCCGTTAACCCACGAGCCATCGCCCTTAAGCTTTTCTCTAAAAGAATTTACTCTGTTATTTTCATCAATATCAAGAGCACCGAATCTTCCGGATGGCTGTACAGCTGTCACTGTAGCAATTTTACCGGATTGATTATGGGATTTTATTATTTCGTTAATATTTACGTCCGCAACGCCATCCCCGTAGGTCAAAAGAAATTGTTCACACCCGACATAACTTTGGGCTTTTTTAATTCTGCCGCCGGTCTGTGTATGCTGACCGGTATAAAGCATTGTAACCTTCCACGGTTCATTATGGGTTTTGTGAACTTCGACAGAGTTATTAGACATATCAACAGTGATATCAGAATACCTGTTGTAATAGTTTATAAAATAATCTTTTATAACATGCGATTTATAACCTGTAAGAACGATAAAGTCATTAATGCCATAGTATGAATATATCTTCATAATATGCCACAATATGGGTTTTCCGCCTATTTCAACCATCGGTTTAGGCTTTAAATCCGTTTCTTCGCTCAATCTCGTGCCATAGCCTCCGGCAAGAATCAAAACTTTCATATAAACCTCTTGAAGTGTTGTTTTCTTTTATAATAGAGTATATCTTGCTTTATTACAATATAAATAATTTAATCTTATGCGATAGCTACTGCCTCGAACTTTTAATCCGACACGCTTATAAACAGCAGGGTTTTCTAATCTGCTCTACGGCTAAGAAAATGCGTCATCCTTGTATATGTTACGTAATTCGATGACATAACAGAAATAATTTTTTCAACATAACAATAAATAATAAATAAATTAAAACTGCGTAAGCAGTAAAAGCGGCTCTGCCGCAGGAATACGATTAAACACTGTTAGTTTTTAGAGTGAATTTTGACAGACCGTAACCTAGTGGAGTGGATGCAAAATTTATTCTAAAAATTTACAGTGTTTTTTAATTAGCGTTCTTTTCTCTTTCTTTGGTTCGTTTCTTTCTCTTTTGGTCGCA
>CASFCQ010000026.1 GCA_949293185.1 uncultured bacterium | reverse complement strand
CTGGGGTTGAAATTAGTTGTTGTAAAAGCGCAGTATCTGAATTTGAAATGAAACTTCCGGCTGAAAATATAAAAATCCCCAGTAATATTACATAATAAACATTATCAATATAAGCCAATGTTTCGGAATTGCGTCTCAACAATAAAAACTATATTAAACAAAAACAAATTTTCTCACTATCTTTTAATCTTGTTTTTGTACTAAAATAAATACTAAAGACAATTAAGGATAGGTTAATGGATAACAATTTTCATAAAAAATTCTTTTTTATAGCAATCGGCGGTATAGGGATGAGCGGTCTGGCTAAGTATTTGCTTGAGATGGGCTGCAGTGTATCAGGCTCTGATATAAAAGAAAGTAAATATACAAAAAAGGTTGAAGCTTTAGGTGCAAAGGTTTATATAGGTCATGATGCAAAACATATCGAACCTGATATGATTGTTGTTGCTTCAACAGCAATAAAAGATGATAATCCGGAAAAAATCAGAGCAAAAGAACTAGGGCTAAAGGTTTTACACCGCTCTGATGTTTTAAAAATGATTTCCGAAGGTCTCGGGCACGATATTAAACAGTTTATAGGCTTTTCCGGTACTCACGGAAAAACTACAACCAGCGGTTTGTGTTCTTATGTTCTTGAAAAAGCCGGCTATTCTCCGTCATACTGCGTAGGCGGGATTATACCGGATTTGGAAACAAATGCAGAATTTGGAAAAGGTAATTTTTTCGTTGCCGAACTTGACGAGTCTGACGGTACAATTGTCAAATACCATACAAATGTCAGCGTGATAAACAACCTTGAGGTTGACCACGTAGACTTTTACAAAAACGGGTTTGACGATTTGTTAAAGACATTCCGCACCCACATTGATAACAGAGCTAAAGACGGAAAAATCATTGTTAACAAGGACTGTAACGGTATAAAAAAACTCATTGCGGCAAATACTGATGTTAACTTTTTGACTTTCGGGATAGATAGCTGGGATGTGGATTATACAGCGAAAAACATACGTTTTACAGAACTTGGCTCAGAGTTTGATGTTTATTATAAAACAACAAAACTTATTCCTGTTAAACTTATCATTCCTGGTAAACACAACATTTATAATACACTTGCCGTAATTTCTGCTCTTCATCAAGAAGGGGTTGATTTAGAAAAAATCAGACCTCATTTTGAAACGTTTTCAGGTATGGGCAGAAGATTTCAAAAAGTCGCTGAATTTGACGGCATTAGAATTTTTGATGATTACGCTCATCATCCTACTGAAATCAAAACAACTCTCGAAAGCGCAAAACTTTGTGAAAAAGACAGGCTTGTTGCTATTTTTCAGCCGCACAGGTATACACGTTTAAAAGGGTTGTGGAATGACTTTTTGCATAGTTTTGACACAGTTGATAAACTTATTGTTGTCGATGTTTATTCGGCTTCTGAAAATCCGATAGATGGTATAGATTCAAAAACTTTTGCAGGATGTTTTGAAAATAAAGATGTTACATATATAAGCGGCAGTATGGAAAACGCAGCCAGAAAAATCTTGCCGTTACTAAAATCCGGTGATATGGTTATAACCCTTGGTGCGGGTGATGTAACAAGAATAGGCGGCGAGCTGTTAAAGCTTCATAAAGCTATGCTGCCGCAGTCTGTAGAAAGTGATACGGAGCTTGTTGCAGGCAAAAATTAAAACAGGTTACAAAAACAGCGGGTATAAAGTTATGACTTGTGATTACATTGAAAACTATGAACTTAAAAACCACACAACTTTTAAAATCGGAGGATTGGCACAACGTGCGTTTTTCCCCGAAACTATTGATGATTTTTGTGAACTTTTAAATAATTTAAACAATCCTATTGTTTTAGGTAATTGTTCTAATGTTCTTGTTTCTTCAAAAGGTATAGAACAAGATGTAATATTAACATCAAAACTAAACAAGTTTGAGGTTTCTAATAACATAATAACATCGCAGTGCGGTGTAAAAGTCCCTATGTTGTCTAAAGAAGCGGAATCTCTCGGACTCAGCGGTTTTGAGTTTATGATAGGTTTCCCGGGGTCTGTAGGCGGGGCAGTTGTTATGAATGCATCAGCTCATTCACAGTCTGTTTCTGATTCTTTTAAAACCTGCCGAGTATTTGATATGGATACAAAAAAGGTACTTGAATTAAATAAAGAGGAGATGAAGTTCGGCTACAGACATTCTGTTTTGCAGGAAAAAAATTATATTCTTCTGGATGCAAAATTTGAACTAAGACCTGCTCCTAAAGAAGAAATTAGCACAATTATGCAAAGAAATCTTGATTTCCGTAAAGATAAACAGCCCAGCCTTGTTCTGCCTAATGCCGGCAGTATATTTCGCAATCCTCCAAATGATTCAGCAGGCAGACTGCTTGAAAAAGCAGGAGTAAAAGGTGTCAGAGAAGGCGGAGCGCAAGTGTGGCTCGGACATGCAAATTTTATTGTAAATGTAGAAAATGCCACATCAAAAGATGTTTCACTTCTTATGAATAAAATGTATAATATGGTAAAAGAAAAATATACTATAAAACTTATTCCCGAAGTAAAATTTATAGGGATTAAAAGCAAGGAAGAAGAAGATTTATGGGATACAATGTTGAACCAAAAATAGATAAAAATACCAAGATAGCGGTGCTTATGGGCGGTCCTTCAAGCGAAGCCGATGTATCAAGACGCTCGGGAAAAAATGTTTTTAATGCTTTACAAAGACTTGGATACAAAAATGCAGAGCTTATAGAAGCAGATGAAAATATTGCCAAAACTCTTAGAGATAAAGGTATTGAACTTGTATACAACGCAATGCACGGAAAATTCGGCGAGGACGGATGCATTCAGGGGATGCTTGAGGTTATGGAAATTCCCTACACCGGCTGTGGAGTTATGGCCAGTGCTGTTTGTATGAATAAGGAATATACAAAAAATATTCTTAAAGAAGCTGGTATCCCTCTGATAAAATCAGTACTGGTAAGAAAAGATGAATCTTACAAAGAAAAAATTAAAGATTTAAAATATCCGTTTATGCTAAAACCTGTATCAGAAGGTTCAAGTATAGGAATGTACAAGGTTAATACGCCTGATGAGATGGAAGAGTGCTTCAAAAAATCACTTGAGTGTGGTCAGGATGTGATGGTAGAAGAGTATCTGCAGGGTAAAAGCGTTACTGTCGGTGTATTGGAAGACGGCGATAAAATGTTTGCAACAGAGATTCTGGAGTTTAGAACAAAAACAGAATGGTATGATTACGAAGCAAAATACACTGCAGGAATGACAGAATTTATTCTTCCGGCAGAATTGTCAGAGGAAATGACAAAAAGGGTGAAACAAGTTGCTATTGATGCATTCAATGCCTGTGCTTGCAAAGGTGTAAGCAGAGTCGATTTCCTTGTTACACAAGATATGCCTTATGTACTGGAAATCAACACAAGCCCGGGAATGACTGATTTAAGTGATTTGCCGGCGCAATCAAAAGCTATGGGTATAGATTATGACACACTGGTGCAAATTATACTCAATGGTGCAAGTCTAAATAAATAGAGTAATATGGACAACGAAAACGAAAATCTATACGAATCGAGTGAAAATCTAAATATAGAACGCAGGGTTAAAATTAACCAGATGCAAAGAAACGTCAGGCGCAGCCAGATGGGGCTTAAACGTTTACGTGCCATTTTGCGTTTTGCTCTTGTTTGTGTATTGATTTTTGCTGCGTATAAGGTTTATAAACTCCCGCAGTGGTATCTTAATAAAAATGTTTTTAGTTCCGCAAGCAATCATACACTAAAAATTATCGGTAATAACATTACTCCTACATACAGAATTATATCGGTATTGAGACAGTATCCTGTGCCCCAGCGTCCTATTTATCTTTTTGATACAAGTAAAATAGAAAAAGAAATAGAAAAATTACCGCCGATTAAAAAGGTCTATATAAAAAGACTCTGGTTTCCGGCAAGACTGGTTATAATCATTGTTGAAAGACGTCCAATATTGAGTATTTCTCCTGCACCTGACGTCGCTCCGATTGCGTTTTTTGCAGAAGGCGGAAAGTTGATAGGCAGAGAATATTTACCGTTAAGAAATGTAGATAAAACTATACTTGTTTTAACATATGGGACAAAGGGTGATGATTACAGAAATTGGGATGAGGTAAAAATTAGGAAAATAGAAACTATTGTACATGCAATGGAACAGTTTTCAGGACAGCCTGTTGAATACATTGATATGCGCAATCCTAAAGATATTTATATAAAAATACCTGAGGTAAATATACGCCTCGGGGAATTAAACTATATGGCGCTGTCAAGAATACGTAATATTTCTGCTATTTTGCCGCAGATAAAAACTATTGATAAACAAATAAAATATATAGATCTCAGATGGGAAGATACACAGTATATAAAACTTGAGGATTGAAAGAAAAATGAAAGAAAATTTTGAAAAAAATAATAATCCGTTTTGTCCGTTTGGAACAATAGGTAGGTTAGCATATTTTATAACTAATACTTTGATTTTAATAATATCATCAGCATTGTTGTACTTTTTTACACCTACCGGCGTAAGGCTGAGTAATGAACAGCTGCTGGTAAAAGATTACAGCCAGCTTTCTATAATGCTAAACAATGCTCCTAAAAAGGAAATCGCGATTTTCATTCTTATTGTGTTGGCAATAATGTTTTTTAAATTTATTATTGCCAAAAAAAGAATTATGGATATAGCACCAAATAATCCTAATATTGTCAGAAACAGTTATCTTATTGCTTCTGGTATTGCGCTGCTTCCATTTATGGCAAATTTTGTTGTTCCTGTTGTTTGTTGGGAAAACACATTATTATTTTTTACTTCAGTTATTATTACTTTGTATATGTTTTTCAAAAAAGGCGACAAACCTTCTGAAAATATATTAAAAACAATTGAAAACAAGGAAAAAACTTCCGAATAATCGGGTTGTTGTTAAATATGTTGATTGATTGTAATCTCATAGCTTTAAATAATCCCGATGATATTTTGCCTTATCCAAATTACAAATCAGGGCTGCAGGATGAGGATAAGGGACATATAAAATTCGGATATCCTTCTACGAGTTATCCGATACTTAATATGCCGTATATTTTGGAAGATTATGAAGGTAATACGCTGCCTCCCGGACATTACCAGATAATACTTGCTCCTAACCGGAAAATGCTGTATTTTGTAGAATCTAATGAAATAAAAGCATCAATTCCTGTCGCCAGTCTTGTTGAAAAAATGACCTCGCAAGAGGAAGAACGTGAACGCATAAAAGAACGGGAGAAAATGCTGAAAAAATATAAAAATCGTCCGCGTAAACGTCCTTTGGACCAGACTGAAAGAAAACGTCAGGCGAGTATGGAAGCTAGAATAGATGATACCAATCCGAGATATTACATACTTTATTACAAAAATGGCAATATTGAGGCTAAAGGTTATATCTTAAAATAAGTTAAGAATTTGTGTTTTAATAGAATTATGAATAATTTGGCAGTTGATTTATTTAAAGATATTCCTTCTTTAGATAACAAATACACAAAACCGGAACAGACTAAAAAAGCAGTTGTTGTACTGGGCAGTTCAAAAACAACAGAACCTCTTATGGAATATATGGAGTTGTGTTCTGAAACGACAAAAGAACTTGTAAAAAACGGATATAATATTGTAACAGGCTGCGGCACAAAAGGTATTATGGGAGCTGCTTATAACTCTGCCAAAGATGCGTCTGCTGTAAACCTTGATGGAAAACCGCTGCAAAATCTCGCAATAGTTGTAAAGCCTCTGTGGGGTGATGAAAATTTAAACGATTGCTTAATTATAGGTAAGGCATCCTCAGAATCCGAAAGAATTATAAAATTTACTAAAGTTGCTGACAATTTCGTTATATTTCCGGGCGGCACAACTACTCTGCAAGAAGCTGCAACAATAATACGTTATAACGTGCATAGTGAAGAAAATAAGTTTAAGCAAATTATACTGGTCGGAAAAGAGTATTTTGCCGGTTTAAAACATCAATATGAAACAATGGCAAAACTTCAGCTTGTAAAAAAAGCTCCGGAATCAATTTTTAAAATTCTGTCAGAAAAAAATGAAATAATAAAAGCAATACTTAAAAGATAGAACTATATTTTATTGTCTGCTTGTTCTTGCTTAACAGCTTTTTTCGCCTGTTTCCAGAGTAGGTCGTATTCTTCAAAAGAGTATTCTTCCATTGGTTTGTCTGGATTTTTTGCTGCAATTTCTTCCATTTTTCTGAAGCGTGCCATAAACTTTCTGTTTGCTTTTAAAAGTGCTTGTTCAGCGTCTATTTTATTCCATCTGGCAAGATTTACAGCTGCGAACAATATGTCGCCCAGCTCTTCTTCTGCGTTTTCTTTGTCGCCTTTTGCTACGGCTTCTTTAAACTCCCTGGTTTCAGATTCAAAACATTCCCACAGAGATTGTTCATCAGGCCATTCAAATCCTTTTTTTACAGCATTTTTACTGATTTTTTGTGCACTCATAAGCGCTGATTGAGCTTTAGAGATTCCATCCATTGCAGATTTTCTGTGTTTTTTTTCTTCTGCTTTTAATTTGTCCCAGTTAGCCAGAATATCCGCAGTTCCATTGACTTTTGTATTGCCAAAAACATGCGGATGACGGTGAACAAGCTTGTCTGAGATTCCTTTGGCTACATCATCTATATCAAAAGCGTTTTCTTCTTTTGCAATTTGCGAGTGCAAAACTACCTGCAGTAAAACATCTCCGAGTTCTTCTTCAAGATGTTTCATATCGTTATCTTCGATAGCGTCAACAGCCTCGTAGGCTTCTTCTATCATATTTTTTTTAAGAGAATAGTGAGTTTGTTCTCTGTCCCAGGCACAACCGTTTTCGCCTCTGAGGGTTTCGAGTATTCCAATAAGGCGTTCAAGGTTTGGATATTTTGGTGTTTGTGCTGTTTCCATAAGTTAGCTGCCTGATACTATGATAGTAAAGTCACTGTGTACGCAATACATTCTCACAGGATCGTAAACAAACTGCGAGGTTTTTACTTCCGGTATTTGTTTTTTGAGCCAGCTGACAAAATCACTTGTAACAGCAGCGTTATGACCTATGATTTGTGAATGCGGAAGATGTGCTCTGCCTATGCAGTTTACTTCATAACCTGAGTTTTCAAGCTGGTCTTTGATTTTCATAGCTTCATCTTCTTTGTCGAATGCATACATAATGCCGGCAACAAGTTTTTTGTCTGTCGGAGACGGCTTTGTTCTGTAAACCATTCTGTCTATAACTTCCTGAGTTTTTTCAGGGTCTAAAATCCAGTAGCTTATGTACCCTTTTTTAGACGGCGCACCGGGTAATGTTGCAAATTCCACATCGCTCATATTGATGTTTCTTAAAGCAGCTGCAATATGTGACATTTCGTATAAAGAAAGGTTAGTTTTAACGTATGCAGAAGCAATGTTAAGTACCTCCGGAATTTTAGGAATAACAGAAGGTGACTGGAGTTTTTCCAGCACTGCTTTTACGAACCATTGCTGTCTTGCAGTTCTTCCGATATCACCGAGTCCGTCTTTACGGAATCTTAAATATCCTTCTACCTGATTGCCGTTAAGTACATGAAGACCTTTGGAAAGGTTTATGTGAAGATGTCCGGCGTTGTCATTGTAGTACATGTCTTTTTCAATATAAACAGGTACACCGCCAAGGGCGTCAACCAGTTTTTTTACACCGTCATTGTTTACTACAACATATTTATCAATTTTTATCCCTAAGGTTTCTTCGACTGTTCTTATTGTTAAATCAATTCCGCCTAATGCGTGAGCTGCGTTGATTTTTTGTACACCGTGGTCACCGGCTAAGTATACTTTGCTGTCTCTTGGAATTGATATTGCATTGATTGAGTGGCTTGCAGGGTCAAGGTTGACCAGTATCATTGTGTCGGATCGTGTTCCTTTGAATTTGTCCGCATTGTCGCCGTTAGAATCCACACCTACTATAAGTATGTTTTGTTTTTGCTGTAAAACAGGAAGCGAAAATCCTTTTTGCTCTTTTGGATTTATGTCTTCAACTGCGCTCATTAACATTTTTGTATATTTGTTATCTACGCCTGCATAACCTATATATGCAAAAGCTGCTGCAATAATAACAATTATTGTCAATAAAAGCCCTACAATTAAACTGCCGAAACTGTTTTTGGCTTTAGAGGGCTTTTTTTTATGTTTATATAAGTACTGGTTATATTGTTCGTTTTTGTCTTTTAATTCTTTCATCTCGACTATATCCTTGTAATAAATTAAAAAATAGAATAACCATTGATAATTATTAATAATATACTTCAAAAAAATAAATTTATATATATAAAATTTTATTTAAATGAAGATTTTTTATAATTTTTTGCTTATAATTAACTGTATTATGGATAATTACAACGAAGTACGAAAAAAAATTACAGATGCCAGAAGAATTGTCTTTAAATTTGGTACAAATGTTTTAAGAAACGACTTTAAAGAAATTTCTTTATCAAGAATATATACATTTATTGAAGATACCGCATATTTAAAGAAGATGGGTAAAGAACCGATAATTGTTACCTCCGGGGCTGTCGGGCTCGGGGCTAAAAGATTGGGCACTGATTCTTCTATTAGTATGTCAGTAAAGCAGGCATGTGCCGCAGTCGGGCAGTCGAGACTTATGTCTATATATGAGGACGGCTTTGATAAATATGGTATTGTTACCGCACAGATTCTTCTGACAGAAGAAGATTTTACTCACCGCAGAAAGTATTTGAGTCTTCACGATACTTTAAATACCCTGATTAATATGGGCACAATTCCTGTTATAAACCAGAATGATACAGTTTCTACAGAAGAACTTGATTTTTATCAGGATGCTTTTGAAGTAAGTTTTTCTGATAATGATAAATTGTCTGCTCTCGTTGCGAGTGAACTGGATGCAGATTTGCTGGTGGTTTTGTCTGATATAGACGGGTTGTTTAATGACAATCCTAAAGTGAATCCCGATGCTGAAAAGATTGATGTTGTTGAAAAAATCACAGAAGATTTTGAAAATTTCACAAAAAATGCACTTAGCCCTGTAAGCGGAGGCAGAGGCGGTATAAAAACAAAACTTGAAGCAATGAAAGTTGTTACACGTTCAGGCGGTACGGCTGTTATTGCAAACGGTAAAACACCTCATATTGTAAGAAGGCTTTTTGATGAAAATGAAACAGAAAAGCTCGGTACTATATTTTTACCTACGGAAAATTTGGCAAACAAAAAACGCTGGATAGCATATGCCACCAATATTCAGGCACGTTTAACCGTCAATGACGGCGCGAAAAAGGCTCTTACTCAGGAATATAAAAGTCTTTTGCCGATAGGTATTATTAATATAGAAGGTGACTGCCAGAAGGGCGACATTGTTAGTATTGTTGATACACAAGGTAATGAATTTGCCCGCGGTATGGTTAATTACAATTGTTCGGATTGTAAAAGGATTATGGGGCGTCATTCAGACGACATTTTAACTATTCTTGGCTATAAAAATTATGACGCTGTGATTACGCGTGATAACATTGCATTGTTGTAAAAAACTGCTTGTATAAAATGCATAGGATGTATATCTTTGCTGTTTACATGTAATATGCAACAAGCTGGCAAAGGCGGATTATTTTATCCGCAAAAATACAGATTACAACAGATGCAATTGCACACGCATATAGGATATATTTTGATGATATCAGTTTTGTGTCCACTACAATTTCTGTTTCTATACGCCTAAACATTGCACGAATTATGCGCCAGTATGCATATATCATAATTACCGAGGATAAAAGCGCAATTATTAAAAACGGTAAAAATACAAAACCTGAACGTGCTACCGCAGAAAATACATACAGCTTTGCAACAAAACCGCATGTCGGAGCAACACCAGCAAGTGCTATCAGTATGATTGTAAATGCTATAACATAATATGGTCTGTGATACAAAATACCTTTTAAATCTTCAAGTTTTTCCAGTTTTGCGGAATTGTAGAGCAGAATTATTGCAGCCCAGGCTCCTATATTAACAAATATATAACAGAATAAGTAAAATAATACGCTTGATAGACTGTATACAGAAAACACACACAGCCCGAGAAGCATTATCCCTGATTGTACGCTCATTGAATACGCCATCAAACGTTTTAAGTTTTCCTGTCTTATTGCTGACAGTGAGCCAAAAAATATTGTCAAAATCGCAATAATAGCAAGAACTATTTTCATCGTAAATGTATATGCAAGAAATGTCATAAGTATTCTTGACAAGACCCCAAAACAAGCCAGAACAGGTATACAAGACATATATGCGCCAATCGGGTAATTTGCGCCCTCAAAGGTATCGGGGAGCCAGCTTGAAAACGGAACTAACCCGAGTTTAAACAGCATTGTACAAATCATTAAAATCAAAGCAAATGTTAATAGAATTTGTGACGGATTTTGACTGAAGCACAGGCTTACTTTTGAATAATCAAGCTGGGCACACATTCCGTATATAATGGAAAGTCCCATTAAAAAGAAAGAAGAAACAACAGCCCCCTGCACTAGATATCCAAATGTCAGCTGTTTTGCATTAGGATTTTTGTTTAAAGACAACATCAGGTAGCAGCTGAGTCCGAGAGCTTCCAGTGCAACGAAAAGTGATACAAAATTAACAGAACTTACTGCACACATAGCAAAAAGAAGCCCTGACAAAAATACGCTGAAATATTCAGAAGCTCTGTCACGTTTTTCTCTTATCATATTACGGGACAGCAGTACCAGAAAAAAGCCGCTGATTAAGATAAGTATTTTAAAAAATACTGTATAAATGTTTGTTAAAAACATGTTATCAAAAGCAAAGACCTCGGGATCTATCTGCAAGTATATTGTAGAACCTATAGCAAGAATGATACCCAACAGTGTTGTCCATTTTGATATACGATATACAGACGTACCTGTAAACAGTGAAAATACAAGGTTAATAACTATGAAAATTAGTATAATAAATTCCGGCAAATATGCGGATACCAGCTCTGACATTTATTCCTCTCACACCTGAAGTACATCTAAAATTATACTAGAAACAGATTGATAAATTTGTATTACACTCATAGGATTTATTCCAAAATAAACTATTACAAGACACAACGCGGTCAAAACGCTTGTTTCCTGCGGAGAAAGATCCTTAATACTTTTCCATTGCTCCAAAAGCACAGAACAAAATACTTTATAGAAGAAATATAAAATGTATACTGCTGATGCCATCATAGCAATCAGACCTATTGCGGCACTGATTTTAACAAGCAGCTGCTGATCCAGATTGGAAAGCATTGCTCCGGCAAGTACCATTAATTTGGGCGCAAACATTATCAAAAATGGTATACCTATAGCAGCAAAACAAATTATAAGTGCAAGATACATACACTTTGGCATAACCTGTCCCAGACCTCCAAGAGCTGTTATATAAGTTGTTTTAGTTCTGAACTGAATGCTTGAAATAATAACGAATAGTGCGCTGTATACTATAGAACATGCTATTGTCATAAATACTGCACCGTTAAAACCTGTCTGGTTCATTGCCGCAAGTCCTATCATTATAAATCCGGCAGCTGCAATATTTGAATATGCTACCATCTTTTTTACACACGCCTGAATAACTGACAGTGCACCGCAATAAATAATATTAATCAGCCCCCAGACCATAAGTACAGGTGCAAAAATTTTGAATATTTCTGGAAATATTTGCATATTAAAACGAATAAGACCGTATACTCCTGTTGCATTTAACAGACCGGCAAGCAATATGTTGACAGGAGCAGAGGCTTTGCTTTGAATATCAGGATACCAGTTGTGAAAAGGTACAAGCGGTATTCTTACAACAAATCCAATGAGGAAGTTCACAAACACCATTATCTGAAACCACATCGGATAAATTTTTTCGTTCATGTTCAAAGATTCTATGTTAGCTGTTAAAACATTGCTAACTGCAAAATTGTAATAATACAAGATTAACATTCCGAAAAATAAAAACATATTTGCAACAAAAGATGCCAGCGTAAACTTTATCGCAGCGCCCCTTGCTTCGGAATTACCCCATTGAGAAACAATGAAATAAACAGGTACAAGCAAAAGTTCCCAGAAAACAAAGAACAAAAACATATCTTTTGCGCAGAATAATCCAAGAACCGCAGATTCCAGCAAAAAGACCATTGAGTAATATAGCTTATGCTTTGTTCTTATATGCATTTTGCTCATAAACAGAGTTATTAGTACAATGAACGATGTCAGGACTGACAACAGTAATGTCATACCATCCACGGCAAATTTTGCGCTTATACCGAGTGTCTTAAGCCAGCTCATACCAAAAAATGTAAGTTCTTTTTCAAAAGACATTCCATACATACTTGAATCAAAAAATAACAAAAATAAACAGGCATATATAAAATGCAAACCCGCAAAATATTTAGCAAAACGTCTTATCCTGACCTGATGGTTAGGATAAACCGGCAGCATTATCACTATTGCAGCGAAAACCGGAAGAAATATTAACCAGATTAAAGATAAAAAATTCATTTATAAACCCCTTAATTATACATTTATAAGTAAAACATAAAATATCAAAACAAACGTAAGTATCATAACAAGCCCCAATATCGAGTATATAAGATACGACTGAAAGTTGCCTCCCTGAAAACGTCCGCTTATATATGACATAGCTCTAAATAACAGCGCGATAAAGTTTATTACTGTTTCCACTACATACTTTTCTATCCATCCGGCAATACTGCAAAATGGCATAAACAGTTTGTTTGAAATTCCCAAAAATACAAATATCAAAACAAGTACCGGAACGGTCCACCAGAAATTTTTGGATAACTCAAAAAAGAATGGATTTAGTCTTATGAATAAAAAGATACCGACAAGAGCAAAAAAGCTGTTTTGATATAATATAATTTTTGAAGTATTTGTTTTGCTGTTGGATTCAAATGTTATATAAATGAATGCCTGTATGAATTTCATTATGATAACAAACATTAACAAAGAGCAAAATAATATAAAGACAGGTTCGCTCATAAGAGAATGTATACTTGCTGCAATGTTATTCATATTTGAAAATGATAACGCAGACAGTCCGGAAAGCTCGTTATACACAACAGAAAAATACATTGTAACAAGCACATTTAAAAGCAATATTATATCTCCTGCTCTGTTGAAAATATAGGATTTTATTGCAGCTTTGGAATCTTCTCTGTTGCTAAAATCAAAGTTTATTAAAAGATAGCTTGCCACCCCTGCTGTTTCACAAAACAAATATGTTTGAAACAGGTTAGAACTTATAAATATACCGTTTAATCCCAATGTAAAAAAGTTTATATAAAGAAGTAAACGGGAAAAATCATTGTGTTCCCTGAGTTTTAAAAATGCAAAATTTTGTATAAAAAATGCCGTGATATTTGTTAATAGCACAAAACTTATTGCTGTTTTATCTATATAAGTTCCCAGATAAAGGCTGATATCTTCCAGTGACAGCCACTGAAAGTTTTGTGTTAACGTCATATTTTTCATCACGGAAAAATCAAACACAGCTGCTGAAAATATCATACATATAAACGCTGATATAATACTTATGGAAAAAATAGTAGCCTTATCTATTTGGTTTGAAATAAGACGGTTAAATCCTATTATCAAACACATTATAAGCGGCAGAAAAACAACAAGGTTTATATTATCTGTAAAAAACTCCATTAATTCTCCTTATCTTTTATTTTTTCAGCATCTAAAAATTCGTTTGCCTGATATATTTTATACAAAATTACAAGAGCAATAATAGTTTGAATAACTGCAAATATCAGTACAAAAACACTAATCATATTGGCATTTTCCATACTTTTGTCGCAATAATACCCAAAAGCAGCAAAATTTATTACTGCAGAAACAGACATTATAAAAAGTGACATTACTGTACGGAGCATATTACGTGAGATTAAAACTCCTAATAACCCCGTTAAAAACAGAATAAGTGATAAAATAAGAAAATGGGCAAGTCCTATGTTTACCAGTGCATTTATCATGAACAGTTCTCCTCATTTTCTTTTTGCTGCTCGTGTGTCAAAGAATTATCCAAAAATACTCTTAATACGGCAGCAGAAACAAGAACAAAAATTCCGACAAGGCTCAGGGGGTAAAGATAATGTTTAAAATTAACCGCGTCAAATGATTTTTCGACCACCGCATTAAAAAAAGAATATAATGAACTGTCAAATTCCTGTAAAAAATACAAGACAAAAAGTGCACCAAATAACAATACAAAAATACTGCTTACAATTATTTTTGATGCAGGAGCAAGCCCTAACCTTAAATTTATTCTGCCTATTTTTTTTATTAAAAGAAATAAATATACCGATAAAAATAATCCGCAAAGTATGAATTGGAAAACAGAAAGATAAACGGAATTTAAATAAAGATATATAAGGCTTGAAAAACACACAAATAAAAATAATGAGATTGCCGACAAATACATCATTGGAGCAAATATTATCCCCAATGCACAACAAATGGTTGCAAAAAACAGAAAGTAAAAATAAATTAAATTAGTAACCACTCTTTGCTCCTGTAATGTGTGCCTTTTTTATTTATACCACATGTTAATGGTGTTATAATTAGAATGTTGTGAATTATTAAGTTTAATTTTTATATGAAAAAAAATCTCTTCATAATATTAGTGTTTTTTATTTCCATAGTCGTTTTTCCCGCAAAGATTTATGCAACGACACAAAGCATTGCAGATTTTTCGGATGCAAACTCATACTGTGCAAAGGGAGACAAAATCCTGAACTATTACGAAAATCTTCAGGATAAAACTGACTCTGATAAATATCTCAAAGCTGCAAAATATTACTATTATCAAGCGTCCAGACTTGATATATCAAACCAGAATGCTCTTGTCGGTATGGCAAGAATCTCTCTTTATCAGGGAAAAACAAGAGATGCTAAAAATTCTCTTATGATTGCGCTAAATGTAGACGAAAACAATCCTAAAGTAAGTTATTATCTGGGAGAAGCTTTTTTTGCGGAAGGAGAATATTTTCAGGCAATAGATTTTTATAACTGGGCATATTCTCACGGATATCAAAAAGATTTCAATACAAATTTTAAACTCGGGGTGTGCTATGAAAAATTAAATGATATAGAAAAAGCAAAAATACATTACCAAAATGCATTGAATGCGTCTCCCGATTCCGCTGAAGCCAAACAGCGTCTTAGCGGATTGAACAGCATTGATACCGACTATAAAAACATAAAAACAAAAGATATAAAAAATCCTGAACATGATTACAAAATTGATAAAAGTGATATAGAAAAGCTGAATATGCCTGATTTGTAGTTTATCTTATTCTTTCATAATCTGAAAAATCCGAAGCATCAAGACTTTTTGTCTCAACATCGTTATCGATATAAATTGTATACACAACATTCACTTTTTTCCTGTTTGTTCCGGTAGGAAATTCCAGTATATTGTGCCCCTGAAGGTTGTACAAATATCTGTATGGCAACATTCTTGCTTCGTCAGACGTAATACCTACATAAATAACAACAGGTTTGGATATTTTTCTTTGATTATCTACAGAAAAATAGAACATGTATGTTCCTGTCTGAGGAGCCCACTGTTCAAAATCATCTGCTATTTTATTTCCGAGATTACTGCGCCAAATGTTCCAGGATATTGTTTCTTCCTGTGATGTTTCCTCTGTTTGTTCCAGACTTTTTGTGTATGAAGGAACTTGCTGTGGTTCTGTAGGCTGTTCAACAGGCTTTTGGGGGGATTTGGGGCTTTTTTGTTGGGTAGGAGTCTGTTGATTATCATAATTTTTAGAATTTGTATCTATATCTTCATATTGCTGATTGTAATTTTGGATTTGTTCGTCATATGTTGAAAAATTATCTTCATTACTTATACCAAAATCACTTTGCGAAGTGTTATCATACAAATCCACCCCCGCATCCACATTATATATATTATCCTGATTGTAAAATCCTGTGTCGGATGTATTTATATTGTTGTAATTATTAAACTGTGTGTGTGTATTTTTTATATTGTCAGTATTTTTTATTTTTTCATCTTTGTTTGCAATAACATTTTTATTTTGCATTGCAACTTTAGATGCAGAATCCGCAATAGAAACACTTTTATGTGAAGGTGTAGGTGTAAAGCACAAAACCAGTCCGGTTATAATGATTATAAATATAAAAAATGCGGATAAGTAATGAACCATATTATTTGTTAATCTCTTTTTGCAAGTAAATCATTTGCAGCAGAAATATCAAACTTTGTCTGGCTAAGCATATACGTTTCTGCCATCAGCAGCGCTGTAGGTACGGAAGCAGCAATAATACTAAGCAATATACCCTGCAGGTCACCGCCTATTTCCGTGCAAAAATATGATGTGTTCATAGTAAATTCAATAAAAATAATTGCACAGCCAATTATAAGAGAACGAAGCTTTTCACTTTCAAGCTTTTTAGCCCCCTGTATGCCCATTATGTTAACTCCGTGAGCCTGATAATCACTAAATCCGTCATTTTTTATGACAGTAGAAGCCTGTAATTTTCTTATGCAAAGGAATGCGTTAACAAATGAGAAAAAGGCAAAAATAATCATAAATGTTGCAAGACCTAGAAATACGGGACTTATTCTTAATCCGGAAATTCTTATCCAGCCTGCAGCATCAGGAAAACACATTGCCAGTGTAATAGAAACACCGTAAGCCAAAAACGGAGCTGTTATTATACCCAGCAAAATTTCCCATACTGATTTTAAATTCAGGTTAAACAGATGGTCTTTTATATTATTAATTTTATTATCAGTTAATGAATTTATATATCTTTCAATCCACTGTCTGTATTCAGACATAATAGATTCAAAATCTTCTCTGTATTCGTATTTATCGAGTTCATACGACATTTCATGACCGGAATTTTTAAAGTATCCGCAAGCGACTGCGAGTATGACGCTGAGACAAACAAAGAATAAAGACATCAATATAGAAAAGATGGGATTAACTGTAAGGTAATAAATTAAATTTATTACATAAATACCTGCATATATTACACCTGATGAAAACAGAAAAAACATTTCAGCTGTTTTGCTGTCCGGAGTCGGACGTTTTTTGTTGTGAAAATACAAATACGCACCCTGCTTTAATATTAAAGACAGCCCGTATATAATTACCGTAAACAGCACAAGAATTTTTATGTTTGTCGGAAGGTTTATAAAGTTTTTAGTTTCTTCTATTTTTAAACCTGTTATAAAGTTAGAAACTCCGAATGAAAGTACCAGAGATGTAAAAAATAACGCTATATGAGTGAATATGGATGCTTTTGTATTCAACGAAATTTTATTTTTAAAGTCGTTTATTGCAAAGCCAACCTGTTTTATAATAGGTGCTCTGAGTTTTTCAAGAACAGTTTTTTGATAATCAATTGCCTCTTTAGGCGACATACCGGATGTTTCCTGTTCTAAATTTTTTAGTATTGTAGCCGTGTTATTTAATTGACCGTTAAAGGACACATCTTTTATATTTCTTTGAGAAGATACTGATTTGTCCTGTGCAAGTTTTACGATTTTTATTGCAATAAAATCGTTTGAACCTGCTATGGATAGTTTTATTTCGTTAGCTATCGGCATGACTGAATTAATAGCACTTCCGTTATATAAAACATTTTTATTGCCGGATTTTAAAATATATGTATCCTGAGAAGCAGAGTATTGTAGTATTAATTTCCCCAGTCCTATATCTATGACAAAATCACAGTCGGGTGTTGCTCCGATTGTAATAACGTTTTTGTTAAAAACTTTTTTTTGTGTGCTGGAGCCTATTAATACTGCCATTATATATTTATCCTTTCATTATCTTTCAATTGCTTTAAGAAATCTGCCTAAAGATTTATCCAAATTTTCTTCGGTTGAAACAATTAAGTTCGACTCGCCAAGAACCGGATTCAATTTTGTTTTAACCATATCCAATTTTTGAGGATGCGCGTACACAAACATCATAGCAAATTTGGGAACATTTGTTTTTAGCTTGGTAATTTTTTTAGGAAGTTCATCCCAATCTATTTGTTTAGCTTTTTTACCTTCATTTTCCAAATCGCCGACGACTATTATTGCAGGAGTATAACCTTCATCATTCATTGACATAGCGTAGCCGATAGCTTTGTTTATGCCGACTCCATATGCTGTGCCCCATTCTGAAGAATCATATTGGGTAAAAGCTTCTAATGATTTTCTTATATTTCTGGAACTGAGCGCAGAACCTTCGTAAATAAGATAGGCATCTTCTGACACTCTGATTATTTTTACCTGATCTTCGGGGTCAAGGCGTTTGCAGGCCTGGGATACAAAATTCTTTTGTTCATCCAGCTTTTGTTGGTTTGACGCGGAAGAATCTATTACGAAGATAACTGCAGCAGGATGAAAATCATCGATTTTGATGTTTTTCAAGCCTACAAAAAGTAATATTAAAACAACAAGTGCTGTCAGTAGTACTAGTGCTAATTTTATTGCGTTTTTATTCATTGCTATCCTTTTAGTATGCTTGGGGGACAAATTATTCTTTATAATAAAAAATATTTTAATAAAATTCTAATATAAATTTTTTAAAAATGAATCCATCTTTTGCTTGATTACTTTAAAATAAAATTTTTCATGGCAGCGGATCGTATCCGCCCGGGTGAAACGGATGACATTTTAAAATACGTTTTATTCCTAAATATATTCCTTTTATTACCCCGTATTTGATGATTGCCTGTTTTGTATACTCTGAGCATGTCGGATAAAATCTGCATACGGGCGGTTTAAGTTTTGAAATTTTTTGATAAATATTTATTAAAATTATTAAAAACTTTTTTATCATAAACATCCTAAAACATAATAAGTATAGGCTTTTTCATAATTATATTACAAATGTAAACAAAATGAAAAAATAGGCAATTTTTTAGTGAAAAAATTTTTTATATATATGGAAGTGATTAGTGAACAGGTGAAATATGTACGACGTTATTGTTAGGTCAACATTATTCGGAATCAGAAACGCAGATAAAGTTGCTACAACTAATGACAAAGGCAGACTTTTAGCTGATGTCGGACAGTTTACCAAAGCAGCAAGAACTGCTGCACAACTTGATAATGTTCTGGGCAAAGGTGCATCGGCCGCTTTAGATGCTATGAATTGTGCTGCCAACGGACATAAAGCTCTTGCAAATGCAGGAAAAGCTGCTACCTGGGCATCTAACCATGTTAATCCTCTTTTAATCGGTGCAGCCGGCTACAGGGTAGCTATAGCAGATGATAAACCGCAGGCTTTAAAAAGAGAAGCTTTAGGTATGACATCAATGTTTATCGGCGAAGCTTTAATGAGTACTGCTTTTAATTCAAAATATATGACAACCGTAAAATCGTTAATGAAAAACAAATATGCAAAAGCTACTCTGTTAATTTTGCAAGGGGTTGCATTTGTTGCCGGTTCTATCGCAAGCAGCACTCTCGGATACAAATTAGGTGATAAATTATTCCCTCAAAGAAAACAAAAAGAAGAAAATAAAAAAATTCTTGATAAAGCATTAAATGAATTTAAAACAACACAAAAAGTTTTAAAAGAATCAGCTCAAAATACAACACTCGACAGCAAACAAGTTTCAGCTTAAGCTTATTATATAAAAAATGAACAAAACTAGAACGGCTTTAGATATATCTAAGCCGTTTTTTATGAATTAAAGTACAGGTTGCTGAATTTTTCGGCAACATCTTCCATCAGGATATTTTTGCCGTCAATTTCGAACAACAAATCAGAATCCTTTGTCATTTGGATTTTTGGTAATCCCTTTTTTATTTTAGGGAGTTTTAATGATTTTAAGTTTGGTAAGTCGGGGTCTTGATTTGAAAAAAAGTTTGCTGTCATTTCTATCCATCCATTTCTTTATCATCACAAATTTTATATCGGAATGTTGGAACTTAAACTTTAATGTTTTTTTTAATTTTTTCAAAAAATGTTAACATGTTTTAACAAAATAATTTTCAACTTAATATTTTTACTCTAAAAAATCAGACAGTACAATGTTTGACAGCAAAAAACCTTCGTCAGACAGCCTGTAACCGTCGTTTGTTATGCACAAATGCCCGCTTTTTACATATTTTTCGATAACATCTTTGTACTTTTTTGTAAAATCAATGTTAAATTCATTGTTAATACGTTTTACATCAATACCGCAGCTTTTTCTTAATCCAAGAAAAATTGTTTCTTCCAGCTGTTGTTCGGGTGTTAAAACTGTTTTTGCAAATTTTTCTTTATAATTTTTCATATAGTCGCTAAGATTTGCAAAATTTGAATACCTTAAAGACTTTTCTTTAAAATATCCGTGGGCTGCTGCCCCGAATCCGTAATAAGCATTAGCATTCCAATAGTTCAGGTTATGCCTGGATTCATATATTTTGTTTTTTGACTTTTGGGCAAAATTACTTATTTCATAATGCACAAATCCGGATTTTTCAAGTAAATCAATTGCCGCAAGATACATGTCTGCCTGCATATCATCATCTGCTATATTTTGAGGTCTGTTTTGGTAAAACACACAGCCTTCTTCTATCTTTAATCCATATAAGGAAATATGGGTGATACCCAAAGACACAGCTGTTGCTAAATCTTTACAAAAAGATTCAATTTTCTGATGGGGAAGTCCGTATATAAAATCAGCGCTGATATTATTAAAACCTGCAGTCACAGCACTCTCTATTGTCTGTTTTGCTCTGTCAGACGAATGTATACGCCC
The DNA here is from genome assembly GCA_949293185.1 of uncultured bacterium. GTDB lineage: Bacteria > Cyanobacteriota > Vampirovibrionia > Gastranaerophilales > Gastranaerophilaceae > Limenecus. Next base: position 6,382 of record CASFCQ010000026.1, on the reverse strand, counting down.
TATTTGTTTAAGTATAGTGTCGTCAAAAGTTTGCACTCCTATTGATACACGGTTAAAATCTGTTTTTTTAAGAGCACAGAGCTTTTTTTCATCAACGGTTTCAGGATTTACTTCTATTGTAATTTCCGTGTCATCATTATAATTAAATTTGTGCAAAATTCGTGATAAATCGTCAACTTCAAGCAGTGACGGCGTACCGCCGCCAAAGTACACGGTTTTTAGTATTTCACCGTTGTAAAAATATTCAATTTCTTTCGCAAGAGTATCAATATATTTTTTTTGAACACATTGTAAAGTGTTAGGGTATGATACAAACGAACAGTATTTACATTTGCTTTTACAAAACGGTATGTGAATATATGCGCTGAAACACCCTGGCATTAGATAATTCTCTGGTGAATAAACGTTTTTTTGCCGTCTGCATAGGGCGCAACGGTTTGACCTGAACCAAAAAGTTTATATTTATATATAACAAGCCCCTCAAGTCCAACAGGACCTCTGGCATGGGTTTTTGCCGTAGAAATACCTACTTCTGCCCCGAGCCCGTATCTGTAACCGTCAGCAAACCGTGTTGATGCATTGGCGAATACACCTGCTGAATCAACAAGGTTCATAAATGTTTCTATAGCCTGTTTATCTTCTGAAATTATGCAGTCAGTGTGTCCTGAGCCGTAAATATTTATATGAGCAATAGCATCAAAAATATCTTTTACTGCTTTGACAGAAACGATTTTATCTCCGTATTCAGTTGCCCAATCGTCTTTTGTTGCCGGTTTTAAATGCGGAACAAACTCTCTGCATTTTTCGCAGCCACGCACCTCAACAAGGGCTTTTTCCAGTTCTATTACAAGCTGAGGCAGATAATTTTCAAGCAGGCTCTTGTGAACAAGTATAGTCTCAACTGCGTTGCAGGCGCTGGGGTACTGAGTTTTTGCGTCTATACAAATATCTGTAGCTTTTTTTACATCAGCTGCTTCGTCTATATAAATATGACAAATTCCATCCGCGTGTCCCATAACCGGGATTTTTGTATTGTTTTTTATATATTGGACAAGAGAATTTCCTCCTCTTGGAATAATAAGGTCAATATATTTGTCCATCGATAGCATTTTAGCTACGTCTTCTCTTGAATACAAAAGATTTATAGCTCCTTGGGGAAAATCAATTTCATCAAGAGCTTCTTTTATAAGTTTCACAAGTATAGTATTAGTGTTATGTGCTTCTTTGCCGCCTTTTAGTAGTACGGCATTGGCACTTTTTATTGCAAGAGCACAAATCTGGGGTATAACATCAGGTCTGGCTTCGAATATAACACCTATTACCCCGATAGGACAGCTCACTCTGTATAAATCTAGTCCCGTATCCATCCCCATTGCCCATAATTTTTTATTCACGGGATCTTCGAGTCTTTTTACATCTCTTATACCTTTAATCATATCCCGCATTTTGTTATCATCCAGTTTTAGGCGGTTATATGTGCTCTGGTTAATTTCCCCTTCATCGAGTAAATTTTTTGCCTCTTTAAGGTCATTTTCGTTTTCTTTTATTATAAGTTCTTTATTTTCTTCCAGCTTGTCTGCAACAGCTTTAAGAGCTTGATTTTTTTCAAGTGTTGAAAGAGATGCGAGTGTGTAAGATGCAAGTTTTGCTTCCTGAGCAAGTTTTTCTAAATTTGTGACCATAATTATATACCTCTGTGTAACCGCAGTATCACATAATAATAGTATTTAATCAACAAAAAGTTTTATGTTATAAATTCGCCATAAATTTGCCTTTTTGTATATAATTTGTGACAATTAAAGAATGAATTATATATGGTTTTTAATAATACTTGTTTCCATACTTTCAGCAGCATACACAGGCAGAATCAGCGATGTTGTTAACGCTGTAATGAAAGGTGCACAAACATCTGTCGAGGTTGCGTTATATCTTGCGGGGATAATGGCGTTTTGGCTGGGAATAATGAAAATAGCAGAAAAATCGGGACTTGTTGCTTTTATCTCAAGACTCTTGACTCCTGTTGCCAGGAAATTATTCCCTGACGTTCCAAAGGATAATCCAGCAATAGGCGATATAGCTATGAACTTTAGTGCAAATGCTTTCGGGCTTTCTAATGCGGCTACCCCTATTGGCATTAAAGCAATGAAGGAACTCCAAAAGCTTAATAAAGATAAAAAATCCGCATCTAATGATATGTGTACACTGCTTGCAATGAATACGGCAGGCTGGCAGCTTGTACCGGCTACGGTTATTGCCGTGCTGGTCGCTAACGGTTCAAAAAATGCAACAGAGATAGTTTTTCCTACTTTGATTGTTACCACAATTACTTTTATGAGCGCAATTGTTATTGTTAAAGTTCTGGAAAAATTCAGCCCTGCTCAAAAGCCGGAGGTCAATCAGGAGGGGGATAATGATTAAAACCGTAATTGATTTAATCTCAGCATGGCTTATTCCCGTAATAATTCTTGTTGTGCTTGTATGGGGAATAATAAAACGAATTCCTGTGTATGAAACATTTATAGACGGTGCAAAAGACGGACTTAAGGTTTCTGTTGATATTTTGCCTTACTTGATTGCAATAATAGTAGCTGTTTCCATGCTTAGAGCTTCTGGATTTTTTGATATTACGCAGCAGCTTTTTGCAGGTGTACTTGATTGGTTGAAAATTCCTGTGGATGTTTTGCCTGTTATGTTTGTACGTTCTCTTTCAGGGAGTGCTGTTTTAGGGATGTTTTCAGAAATCGCAAATAACTTTGGACCTGATTCTTATGTAACTAAATTAACTGCAATCATGGTCGGAAGTTCTGAAACCACGTTTTACGTTTTGGCTGTTTATTTTGGTTCTGTGGGAATTAAAAAATTCAGGCATGCGCTGCTGGCAGGTATTTTTGCTGATATAATCGGTATAATTGCAGCTGTTGGAGTCGCAAGATGGCTTTTCTTATAATTAAAAAGGAATCTATATGATAAAGAAAATTGTTTTATGCTTAATATTATTGTCAGTTGTATTTATAACAGGCTGTACAAAAAAGGAAGAAGAGGATAGAGATCTTCTGTCTGTCATAAAAAAACGCGGAGAACTTGTTGTCGGGGTTAAATTCGATTCAAAACCTTTCGGTTTTATTGAGAACGGAAAATTGCAGGGATACGATATTGATATTGCGCATCTGCTTGCAAAAAGAATATTTGGAAATGAAAAACTGGTGCGATTTGTGGAAGTTAATGCTTCTAACAGAATATCAAAACTCAATTCCGGCGAAGTGGACATGCTTATAGCTACTATGACGATTAACCCTAAAAGAATGGAAGTTGTTGATTTTTCACTTCCTTATTTTTATACGGGACAGGCAATTATGATACGAAAAGGTACTGATATAAAGACTGTCGGGGATTTGAACGGAAGACGTGTTATTGTGGTGCTCGGTACAACCGGTGAAAAAAATATACGGTATTTTGCGCCGGATGTAGTATTAACCGGATACAGAACTTATCAAGAGGGGTTCGAAGCTTTCTTACAAAGACGCGCGCAAGCCATGACATCTGATGATACAATCCTTGCGGGATTTGTCATGGACCATCCCGAGTTTAAAATATTACCTCAAAGGTATTCCCAGGATGCCTATGCAATTGCCTTTAGAAAAGAACCGCAGAGTGCTTCTTTAAAAACAGAAGTAAATCTTGCTCTTGATGAACTCAGAAGAAAAGGGCATTTAAATATGCTTAAGTCCCGATGGATGCCGGCTGCAAGCAATAACTTTAAAGAATCTATGGGCAAATAAAAACGACTATAAAAAAGAGGCATGCAAAAAAGCATGCCTCTTTTATTTAATTAACTAATTAATCCATGTTCTTTCTTATTTTTTCTTTTGTAGATTCAAGATTTTTTATTTTCTTTTCAGTATCTTTTATTAATTTGTTTTTTTCAGATCTTTGTCTTGCTAAATTTTGATACTGGCTGTCAAGCGTTGCATATTCATTTTTGTATTGAATCAACTGGTTTCTTAATTCTGTTTGAGCACTGTCTAATTGCAATAAAGCGCTTTGCAAGCTGTGATCTTCCGGTGAAGATGCTGTGGCAGCAGGTGTAGCTGTTGTTGTGGCTGCTATGTGTTCCACAGGAGTCATGGAAGATGTTTTGGGTTGAGCTATTTCAGTTTTAGCTGCAGTGTTAATGGACTCTGAGATGGGAACGTTTTCAAAAACCGGTTCATAAGGCATGTCCTGAGCACACGCTTTTAGACCAAAAGCAGATGATGTTAACACTAAAGTTCCTGCTAATGCAATGTTGAGGATATTTTTGTGCATATTCATGTATGACTTCTCCTTTTTAATTATATACATGTCGATACATGATTATTTTATAAAATTGCATGACATGACACCTCATCTAACATGCGTAATTTGCAAAAAATTTTGAAAAAATAAGAAGAAAAAATTAATTATAAAGAAATGTGAAGCCGAAAAGGTGCTTAAAATAAGGGTTTTATAAAAAAGTCTAAAAAACATAAAATTTTTTCAAAAAAAACGCTTGAAATAAAAATTTCTTTAGGCTACATTAATAGAGTGGTCAGCGGGCCACGGAGGCGAAGCCGGAAAGAACAAAACCAAAAGGTTTCAAAATTTACTTTCCAAGTTGCCACTGAAATTTAAAACTAGTTCTTGTTTGGAATGGTTTGAAAAATAAAAAAGCTGAAAATTAAATTAATAACAAAATAAAAAACTACTTGACAACAAAAATTGAAGTGTTACGATGAAGTAACGTCAAAAGGATGAGTTGGGAATGCCTTCTAAGTAAGGTGAAAACAAACTCCAAGAAAGTTTTCACCAAATAAAGTCTGGACAATTTCGATTGGAAAAGATTTATTTGGTTCTGAGTAAACCTCAGAATTGAACCTTGAAAATAGAATAGCTAAAAACGATTAATACCTGTTGATTCAACAACAAATAAAATTAACGGACACGATTTAAAGCAAAGTCGAGCAGGAAGCGTAAGCTTCCGATGGACATAAACTTTCTGACAACGGAGAGTTTGATCCTGGCTCAGGACGAACGCTGGCGGCGTGCTTCATACATGCAAGTCGAACGAGAAGCAGGAGCTTGCTCCTGTGGAAAGTGGCGGACGGGTGAGTAACACGTAGGAAATCTGCCCTTTAGTGGGGGACAACAGTTGGAAACGACTGCTAATACCCCATATGAGCTAAGTTGCAATACTTATCTTGAAAACTCCGGTGCTAAAGGATGAGCCTGCGTCTGATTAGCTAGTTGGCGGTGTAAATGACCACCAAGGCAATGATCAGTAGCACAATGGGACTGAGACACGGCCCATACTCCTACGGGAGGCAGCAGTAGGGAATTTTGCGCAATGGGCGAAAGCCTGACGCAGCAACGCCGCGTGATTGATGAAGCCCTTCGGGGTGTAAAAATCTGTCAGTGGGGACGAATTCTGACGGTACCCACAGAGGAAGCACCGGCTAACTCCGTGCCAGCAGCCGCGGTAATACGGGGGGTGCAAGCGTTGTCCGGAATCATTGGGCGTAAAGAGTTCGTAGGTGGTATGTTAAGTCTGGTGTTAAATGCAGAAGCTCAACTTCTGTTCGGCACTGGATACTGGCAAACTTGAATGCGGTAGAGGTAAAGGGAATTCCTGGTGTAGCGGTGAAATGCGTAGATATCAGGAGGAACATCGGTGGCGTAAGCGCTTTACTGGGCCGTAATTGACACTGAGGAACGAAAGCCGGGGTAGCAAATGGGATTAGATACAAACGATGGATACTAGGTGTTGCGGGTATCGACCCCTGCAGTGCCGTAGCTAACGCGATAAGTATCCCGCCTGGGGAGTACGCACGCAAGTGTGAAACTTAAAGGAATTGACGGGGACCCGCACAAGCGGTGGAACATGTGGTTTAATTCGAAGCAACGCGAAGAACCTTACCAGGGCTTGACATCTGACGAACCTTTGTGAAAGCAGAGGGTGCTCTTCGGAGAGCGTCAAGACAGGTGGTGCACGGTTGTCGTCAGCTCGTGTCGTGAGATGTTGGGTTAAGTCCCGCAACGAGCGCAACCCTCGTCGTTAGTTGGTCATATCGGTATACTGATATGTATCTCTCTAGCGAGACTGCCGGTGATAAACCGGAGGAAGGTGAGGACGACGTCAAATCATCATGCCCCTTATGCTCTGGGCTACACACGTGTTACAATGGCCGGTACAACGAGCAGCCAACTTGCGAGAGTGAGCAAATCTCTAAAAGCCGGTCTCAGTTCGGATTGCAGTCTGCAACTCGACTGCATGAAGTCGGAATCGCTAGTAAACGCAGATCAGCACGCTGCGTTGAATACGTTCCCGGGTCTTGTACACACCGCCCGTCACACCATGGAAGTCGAC
>CASFCQ010000025.1 GCA_949293185.1 uncultured bacterium | reverse complement strand
ATTAAAGTTGTTAAACACAACAGGAGATGCATTGCTCTGTCCTCCGGATGAATAATTTGTATTCTCCGCAGGGCTTAATATCCTTTCACCGCCTTTTAACAGGGCAAGCTGCTCTTCTGTCCCCGGTAGAGAATAGTTAGCTCCGTCAGGAACAATACCGCCAGAGTGATGCATTGAAAATAAATTGCCTAAACCTTTTAGTACATTCCCTCCAACACCTTTCATCCAGCTAAACCCTGTTGAAGCACCTTGGAGTGCAGCCATTGCAGTCTTCTGGTTAAATACCATTTTTAACATAGTGTCAGTGACCTGACTGAGCATATATTTTGAAATTTCTTCTCCCATGCTTTTCATAGTGTCTTTAAAACTTTTGTAATTAAAAATCATCTCCTGTATCCCGTTAGAAAATTCATCAACAGTTTTGTCCATAGTGCCTGCTAACAAACCTTCTCCGTTAAGAGCAGCCTGTTCCTCTGCTTCTTTGTCAGAAAGATAACTGTATGCAGCGTATTTTTGCGGTTTTGTGTATGAAGGGTCATCGATTATCGATTGTTTTTTGACGGCATACTTTTCAGCAGTTTTGTATTTGTCGTAATTTGTTGCTCCCAGTACAAATTTTTTGAACTCTGTTGATTCTTTATAATATTTTGTATTTTTTATAAAGTTTACAACTTCTTGGTAATCATTATTTTGTTTTTCAAACCATTCTTTCAGCTTGATAAACATATCTTTATTTATTTTGTTCTGTTCTTCTAAAGCCTTTTCGGCGTCACGCCAGGCTTTATTGTTTTTCTTTGGATTTTCGTATACCATAATATTCTCCTTTCTTTATAGTGGTATAATTGAAATATGTATAAATTTTTAATATATTTATTTTTTTTATTTTTTAGTATAAATTTTGCCTTGGCGGAAACTGTTATAGAAGGTGGTATTTCATATACAGTTTCTCAAGCAAGAAAAATTGCGTTTGACAATGTTCCAAGTCAAATACCAGTGTCTACTTTCGAGAAATATATGAAAGATAAATTTGGGTTTAAATTCTTTAAAGAAATTACGGTTTTTTCTGATGGGGATTATTCTGTACACGACATTAAAAATAATAAGTGTTTTTATTACTCTAAAAATGGAAATCTTAAAATTGTTGAAATTATTTTCAAAACTTCTTTTCCTCAAAAATCAGCAAGATATGATAGAAATGGCAAGTTAGACTCAATTGTATTAGATATTGGAAATAGTGAGCAATTTATATTTGATACGGATAAAAAACTCATTGCCCACTGGATAGGAAAAAACGGGTATGATGAAAACGGTGAATTGTTTGGTACAAGAGATTAGTACCGCTGTTCTTTCTTTTTGTTAAATTTATTTTGTTCTTCTAAAGCCTTTTCAGCTTCTTTCCAGGCTGTGGAATCAAAATTAAAAACATCACTATTTGTCATAAAATCTCCTTTCTTTTTTAAAAGTGATATAATTTTAATATGTATAAATTTATAGTATTTATTTTTTTCTTATTGTTAGGTATAAATACAACCCGTTCTGAATCATTGATAAAAGGTGGGGTTTCATACACTGTTCCTCAAGCGAGAGAAATCTCCTTTAAAAATATTGACTATACAGTTCCAGTTGAATCCTTAAAAAAATATCGTAAATACAATAGGTTATTTGGTTTATTTAAGGAGATAACAGTTTTTGCTAATAATAATTTTTCCATTTTTGATAAAAAAAAGAGAAAAGTTTTTTACTATTCACAAGAAGGAAACCTTATATTGATTGAAATAATTTTAGATAATCATAAAACAGTAAGATATGATATAAACGGAAAGCTTGATTCAGTTGTTTTAGATACGGGAAATAACGAACAATTTGTATTTGATGCAAATAAAAAGCTTGTTGCGCATTGGATAGGTAAAAATGGCTACGACGAAAATGGGGAATTATTTAATACCCGAAATTAAAATAAGGTTTGTTATATACATTCCAAAACACTGTTGAATCTATTATAAACTTTACAATTTCTACGTCACCTTCATTTTGTTTTTCTAACCATTCTTTCAGCTTGATGAACATATCTTTATTTATTTTATTTTGTTCTTCTAAAGCCTTTTCAGCTTCTTTCCAGGCTTTAGTTACAAAAACTGCCTCCGGTTTTTAGTCCGAAGGCAGATGAGAAAAAAGATTACGATATTTTAAACGATTATGTTAAATATTTTGCCATTTGCGAAAGCGCATTAAAAGCCGATTTGCCGACAAGCACCTCCTCTTTTTTACCAAACAAACCTGCGTTTATTTCATTTAATTTGTGCAAAACTGCAAAGAATCGTCTTGGCGTTGCTTCTAAAAATTCTTCATGACTCCAGCCCAGAAAATTCCTTGCCTCAGTATAGACCTGAACCCAGTCATATTGTTCAGATGATTTATTTACTTTTTTTCGGTATTCTCTGCCTCCTGTTCATTTTGCTGTTGAAAAGCCTCAGGTGCTGCCATTGATTGCATAAACGCAGCAGAAAAAGCCGCACAATTTTGTACCAATAAATACGGCATTTGTTCAAATAAATCTTCTAATTTTTGAACAGTGGATATTTCATTGTGTTTAAGCAGTGCGCAAACAGCCAAATGTCTGCACTCTTCTAACGACAATTTAGAATTTGTAATTCTGTCTAAAATTTCAAAAATCCCTTTCCCTGTTTTATGTTCAAGTTTTATTAAAGAGTTGTTGTCATATTCCAGTTCATATTTTTTGTTTAAAAGTTCAATTTCTATAGGGTTTGTAAAAATGTCTTGTATCATTCTGTTTTTTTCCTTTCGTTATTACTTACGCACATTTAATCTTATTTATCATTTTTATAAGGTTTGAAGAATTCTTTTGACAAGTAAATCGTTTAAATATAACTTTCCTAACATAAATGTAAAATTTCCTGCAGTTCTTTTGAGATTCCGTTTTTTGGAATGCCCAATTTTTTGTAGATTTCTTGAAGTTGTTTAACAATGTCAGTGTCTGCAGATGTGACATATTGTGGAAATTTGTTTTGATTCATTTTTTCATCCTTTCGTTTTTGTATGCAAAAAAGACATCTGCTAAGATGTCTTTTTGTTTTTCGTTTATTACTTAATTAATATCTAATTGCTGTCACTTTACCATTTTTATCGTAACTCTTATTCCCAACACTATTACTAATCAAATTCTAAAATAAACTGGCGGGCTTATTCTTAAGCCCGCCAGAAAAGTAGGAAGGAGTAAATTAATGAGAAAAAAATATAAAAGGAACTAAAAGGAACACAATTCTCCCTGTTTTTTGTAAATTGTGCTTACAACTTTTTGCAAACAGTTTACATTTTTAGTTATAACATATTTTTTTTACCCATTCGGGTACAATTTTGGGGCATTTTTCTATTGACAAATGACAAAACAGTCTTAACTAGCCTGATAGAGCAATATTTATAAATTCACTAAAAAGGCAATGAAATAATCAGTGAAATCGGTTTAAAATTAAGCAGTACCGTGTAATTCAAGTCTTATAGAAAAATTTATGCTTCCCCGGACTTGCGGGTACAAATGTAAAATACAGGTGAACTTTTCTATAACATCTATAAAAATGATGCGGGGACAGTTGACTGTAGATAGTAAAGGAGTAAAAAGATGGCAGATATGGTAAAAAGATTTTGCAATACCTTCCTGACAGAAGGCATATTCCTGCTCGTAATCGGTGCATTGCTGTTGGTTCTTCCTATGGTAACAACATTAGCAATGAGTATGCTTATCAGTATAGCGCTTGTTGTTGCCGGGGTGTACAAGTTTATTAACACAATAGTCAGACGTGATGAAATAGACAAGCCCTGGCTTAGCATATTGATTTCCATACTTATGGTGGTATCCGGTGCATATCTCGTAATGCAGCCTGTGTATAACCTGTTTCTTGTCACAATGGGTATCGGAATATACTTTTTGCTTGAAGGTGTAAACAATATGTTTACTGCTTTTCAAACACGAGGTATCTTTAAATACTGGTGGGTTGGACTTCTTATAGGTATTGCTCAGTTTGGGCTTGCTTTCTTAATAGCCTTTGGTTTACCAGGAACAGCGCTTTATACCGTTGGTTTGTTAATTAGTGTAAGCCTTATGCTTTCAGGTATAGGAGTTATTTCTGTATACAGCGGCGCAGGATGCCCGAGAATAGCAGATGCATAGACAAATTTGACAAATATTTTACGGCAGAGCCCGCATTTGTGAACTATTCACGTTCTGCCGTGAACCCGGAGCTTTTAAAATAAAGGCTTCGGGTTCTCCGTTATATGTGTTTTAAAATACATATCCTGCGGCAATAAGCAATTCTTTAACTTTTTTAGTAGGAAAACCGATTACATTTTCTAAATCACCATCAACATTTTGTATAAACTCGCTGCCCATTTCCTGTATACCATATGCACCTGCTTTGTCCAATGGCTTTTTGTTTTTTACATATTCGCTAATCAATTCATCAGACAAATTTTGAAAAGTCACATATGTTTTTACAACGTCCGTCAACGATTTTTTTGTATCAGAATCTAACACGCTAACGGCTGTTACAACAAAATGAGTTTTTCCGCTTAATTCTTTCAGCATTTTCACCGCTTCTTTTTCGTCTTTCGGTTTGCCGTATATTGTGTTATCCAAAACTACCATGGTGTCTGCACTAATAATAAGACAATTTTTAAACAAGCAAATGCCCGCCCCTGATATTTTGTGCGTATTCAGGACGGACAATGCTTTTTGAAGAGAAAGGGATTTTATGACATCGTCTGTATAGTTATCGGATTTTATTTTTTCGTCAAACTCGGGAGCAACGACGTCAAAGTTAGAGACGATTTTTTTTATGAGAGAATGCCGCCTCGGAGATTGCGAGGCCAGAATAATATTCTTATTTTTAAACTTGTTTTCCATAGCGCAATTTTAGCATAATTGCTAAATATTTTGCTATTTATTACGCTGTTGCGAATCTTGAAGTTCTGTAATGAGCAGCTTTGGCGTTGAGTGCAGCACAGACACTGTTCAATTTATTGTTTAACAACAACATATTTTTTCGCATATCAGAAAAGTCTCCCATTGCATTCAGCATTTTTTCCGGTTCAACCATTTTTGCGATTGTCGGATTGTCAACTTTTTCATCTGCATATTTTTTGACTAACAACTGATCGATGTAATCTCTTGGTCCAACTGCCATAATTTTTTCTCCCTATAAAATTTAATCCCTTTAATTCCCTTACATATATAAAGTATTTTTTGCTCAAAAAATTGCCTTTTTGAAAAATCTTATATTAACATTTCTTAATATAAATTACGCTTTGCTAATTGTATCAAGTTCGTAATATTATTTATTTTTACTAACAAAAAAATCTTTTTTGGACTTTTTAGTTAATATCGCAATACTTTGAGAGGGTTATTATGATTGAAAAAATTAACATTAAATTAAATACAAAAAATATTTTTAATAAATCTGCACAAAAAGATAACACTACAGAAAATACACAAACTCAGACCCCCGGGGCGTCTCCTCATTTGCCGTCGCCGTCCCCGTCATTGCTGCACAGTTATTTTGTAAGTTTCGGTCAAAAAAAAGACGGTGCTGAAAAAACAGGACGGGCAGAAAAAATAGCCACAATATTGAACAATATGAATGACCCTGCTCAGGAGTTATTGAATGATTCACAAAAAATAGCCAAAGAATACGGACATGCCGAAGTTGATCGTATCCATGTGTTAAGAGCCGGTCTTGAAAAAATCAACAATTTTATAGATGCCCTGAATTCCGGTGAAGTAAGCTATGCTGACGAATCTGCTTACGATGCTTATGTATTTTTTGAAAACGATATGGGCAAGGATGTCTTTAAAAAGAAAGAAAAAAGAGATCTTATAAAACCGGTTATTGAAAACGAATTAAAAATTCTGGACGAAAAACTTGCGCAACTACCTAAAATATTGCCGCCAAGTGACGCCAAAAACAGACCTATAGCCAAACAATTTTTAAACGACATTTACAGTGTCTACAAACAGGATAACGAACTTAACGCGGATGAAGGTATGGTAGAAGGCGACGGACTTGTCCATGATTGTACTCTTTTCTCTGCCGCAATGATGCCTAACAGTGACCAGATGAAAAGAGAAATTACCCTGCCATTTAGAAACGCCCTGAAAGATGCAGTCTATATAGACAAACGACCGCTAAACAAGCGTCCGCATATAAAATTTTATGACGACAAAGCAAAAAACATCTGGAAAAACCTTGCAGTAGGAACAAACATGGTTATTCTACACGACAAAAATAATTATCCGTCACATCTTGTTAACAGCTTTCTGCATCTTTTTGAAGAAAGCAAAGACGGATTTGGCAAGCTGAATAAAAACAATACAAAAATCCTTAACCTTAATAATGAAGGCTTTATTGATAACGGTTATATAGCTAATAAACTGAAAGAATTCGGCAAAGACAAACAAAACAATTATATTGTCGCCATGGATATTATGGACAGCGATTTAAATAGACTCGCCATCGATGAATTTAACATAGAAATATTTACCAATGCTCCAAAAAATGTAAAATTTGTTATGGTTGCAGATAAGGATAAATACTATAATGACAACAGTGATAGATATCTGCACGGTTATTTTGATGATTTCGGCGAAGTTTCCATGCCATTAATGAATATGGAACAAGCGCAAAAAGCGTTTAAAGAGGCTCCCGAACTTATGTCAAAAATCAAAAAGAATTTTTCTAAACCTGCTCTTGAAAAATGTGTAGAAGCGGCAAACCAGCTTTCAGGCAACTATCCTGAAAAAGCCCAAAAAGTGCTTGAGCTTATTTCATCTTACTATGTTGATAAACAAAATATCGGCTTGAGCGATGTTCAAAACTATATAAAAGAAGCTAAAGAAATCTTTAAACCCGTTGAAAACGACAACGCAGTAAAAGTTGTTTTTGATACAGGTATAAAGCTGAAAGATATGGTAGGCTCGCCTGCCACTAAAAAAGAAGCTCAATCTATTGTTGAAAGAATAAAAGACAAATCTATGGGTACAAAAGGTTTTGTCATTTATTCACAGGACGGTTCAGTCGGCGCAGGCAGAAAATATACGGCTCAGGCAATTGCAGGGGAAGCCAAAATTCCTTATGTGGAAATCAATGCGGTTGATTTCGGTACAAAAGATGTTGACCTCTTTGGCGGCGGCAACTTAAGCCCCGAAGCTTCTATGAAAAAACTTTTTAACATGGTTAAAACTCAGGCGGAAACAAACCCTAAAAAATCAGCAATACTTTATATTGAAAACTTTGAATATTTTTCATACGGCGAAAACCTCTCCGAATACCACGAAAAAGCAATGTCACAGCTTATCAGAGAAATGAATAAAGCTCAGGAACAGGGGATGAATATCGTTGTAATGGGCTCTATGAATGACCCTAGATATATAGGTGATGCGACTTCCAAATCTTTCAAATTTATTGACCAGATAGAAGTTGAATCACCGGCCAGAAATAAAGATGCCAGAAATGAAATAGTAAATTACTATATAAAGAAAAAAGGCATTAAACTTGCCGGCGACGAACAAGAACAAAAACAAATAAAAGAGCATATCAACCTGCTTACTGAACGGTGTTCTTATATAGAAATTCTTACACTCCTTGACAAAGCCAAAAATGTTGCAAAAGAAAGAAAACACAAAAACATAGCCAAAGCTGACTTTACTGAGGCGTATTTGCAATTAACCACCGGACGTCCGGCAAGCGCACAAGATCCGCCTTACGCTAAGCAGCTTGTTACATCCCATGAATGCGGACACGCAACAAACGGTATTATTATGGAAGAGCTTGCTAAAAAGGAAAACAGACCTGATCATACCGGTTACTATGTTAACTTTATTACATTAGATCCGAGAGGTACATACGGCGGGGCAGTATATTTCAGTGACGAACTAAACCCCGAGTGGTCATTAGAAAAAATCTTTAGCGCTCTTGTAATGGATTTTGGCGGCAACTCGTGTGAAAAACATTTCTTTGGACAGGACGGCAGCTGGGGAATTACTGTGGATATGCAAGATGCTACACATACCGCTACCATGGCAGCAGGTCTTATGGGGCAGGGCAAGCATTTCGGTAAAAAATCAATAGACGGAATGTGGGTTATTTCAGAAAAAGACAAAGACAATCTCAATAAAGATATCGATGTCATGCTGACAAATGCCCAGCTTGTGTCTGACGCAATAACAGAGGTCTATGAGGACTTTAACAAAGAGTTTGTTAAAAAATATTCTTCTAAAGTCGGTACAGGCGAATGTATTGTCCAAAGAGAAGAGTTTGTCAAAATGCTCAATGAATGGAGAGCTAAACAACCTGCTGAAAAACAAAAAGAGTTTGAACTTTTGGACAAAACCATACTCGAAGTTATCGCAGCAACAAAACGCGGCGTAAAATGTCATAAAGCGGAATAAAATTTTAGGAGCAAAAATTTATGTAATAAACAGAAAGATTGGTAATACAAATATTATCAATCTTTCTTATTAAAAGCGAAAATTATTTGTATAAAACACTGAAATAGGGTAAAATAAAGATTAATCAAAACTTAATGGGGAGAAAACTAATGGCAGTAAAAGAAAAAGAAGAAGCAGTTGCTGTTTCTGATGAAAAGAATAAAGCACTAAAACTTGCTATCGAAAAAATTGAAAAAGATTTCGGTAAAGGTTCTATTATGAAACTCGGTGATAAAACAGCCGTTGCCTGTGAAGCAATTCCTACAGGCGCTCTTGCGCTTGATATTGCGCTTGGCATAGGCGGGGTGCCCAGAGGCCGTGTAATAGAAATCTACGGTCCGGAATCTTCCGGTAAAACAACTCTTGCCCAGCACATTGTTGCTGAATGCCAGCAAAGAGGTGGAATTGCTGCGTTTATCGATGCTGAACACGCACTTGACCCTGAGTATGCCAGAGCATTGGGCGTTAATGTTGATGAGCTTTTAATATCACAGCCAGATACTGGTGAACAGGCTCTTGAAATTGCGGAAGAACTTGTACGTTCTGCTGCTGTTGATGTTGTTGTTATCGACTCTGTTGCGGCTCTTGTTCCGAAAGCAGAAATAGAAGGGGCAATGGAAGACCAGCAAATGGGCTTGCAGGCGCGATTAATGAGTAAAGCTCTGAGAAAATTAACAGGTATTGTAGGTAAAACAAATACTACGGTAATTTTTATCAACCAGTTACGTCAAAAAATCGGTGTTATGTACGGCAACCCCGAAACAACAACAGGCGGTAACGCTCTTAAATATTACTCATCAGTTCGTCTTGATATCAGAAGATGCGATTCCATCAAAAAAGATGACAAAGATATAGGTAACAGAGTAAGAGTAAAAGTTGTTAAAAACAAGGTTGCTCCGCCGTTTAAGACTTGCGAATTTGATATTATTTTCGGTAAAGGCATTTGCAAGCTCGGTTGTATACTTGACGTTGCCGTTAATATGGATATAGTTAAAAAAGCAGGCGCGTGGTTTAGCTACAATGACGAAAAACTCGGTCAGGGACGTGAAAAAGCAAAAGAATACTTTGAAGCTCATCCTGAAATCTTAGCTGAAGTTGAAGCTAAAGTAAGAGAAAAACTTGCTGCAGACAGATAAATAATAGTGAAGTAAATATGAGTTATTGGTGCGTCTTTTGTCGCACCAAACTTCTTATTACAAAGGGAACAAAATATGTTTGACTGGGTTAGAGTAGAAACTGACGAACAAATAAAAGAGCTCTGCGCTCTGGCAAAAGAAATCTGGAATGAGTATTCAATTTGCTTTATATCTCAAGAGCAAATTGATTATATGCTTGAAAAATTCCAATCAGAATCTGTAGTAAAAGACCAGATTAAATTTCAAAGATATCAATACTATTTTTTGGAAGAGGACGGTGAAAATTTTGGATATTTTGCAATTCAACGCCAAAAAGACAATTTGTTTCTCTCAAAAATCTATATAAAAAAAGAGTTCAGAGGCAAAGGCTATGCAAGAAAAGCTTTTGTCAATGCGATAATCCCTATTGCAAGAGAGCTTGAACTGCCTGCGATTACGTTGACCGTTAACAAATATAATTTTGCTTCCATAATGGTTTATGAAAAATTAGGATTCGACAGAGTTGAGTCAAAAGAGTTCGACATCGGCAACGGCTACATAATGGATGATTACATTTACAAATATACTATTTAGGCTATATGGAACAAATTTTCTCTACGCAAAATCATTCTGATAAAACTAATTATCGCTTTTTTGCTTTTAATATACTGAAAGCAAAAGCAAAAAACTTGTTTAAAAATAATACTGCCCTTGAATGTCTGCTAAAATCAGATTATTTTTTTCAAGAACTTGCTAATACTCTCGGCAACCTTTATCAGCATGGCGTAACACCTGAAAAATTTCTTGCCGCCGTAAAAAATATAAGAACTTCGGATACGGATAGCCAAAGACTTTTGCTTATTGCAGAGCTTTACGAAACTTACATAAATATAATGCAGCAAAATTCATTTAAATTGCCCTTTTCCTTCCCGAACACTTGCAGCATAGAAAACACACAAAATCCCGAAGTAAAAAAACGCATAGATTTTTTATTAAAGAGCTTTGGCACAGGCAGCATACCATCTTTAGAAACCTCTGAATCACAAAGCATAGAGTATCTTGAGTTTACGGACATACAGAGCGAAACCCTTTATATAATTGAAGAGATTAAATCACTGGTTGAATCAGGCAAGGCAAGTTTTTCTCAAATAGCTGTTTTTATTGATAAAACAGAAGCCAGAAAAAAATTCTTAGACCTTGTGAAAGCACAAAAACTGCCTGTTATAAGCAGTATTTATAACGAAGACTACGAAAACCTTAAACATAAAATTAATCTTTATCAAAAAATTTGCGAGGTTTTTCTCGAATTAAAACTCGGCGAATTTTCTTATGATGCAATAAAAAATATAAATCTAACTTCAAGAGCGCAAAAAGAAATTTGTTTTGAAGAACTGGACGAATTTTTTAAAACAATACTTCTTGATGTTGTAGAAAATCCCTACAGCGCCGATAAAGTTTTTACTAAAAAAGAAAACAGCCAAAAATCTCTTCTGGAAACTGTTTTTATACTGTGGAACACATTTGAAGAAAAAGACAAAGCTGCTTTGAGTTCGGAATTTAATGCAATAAAGAACTTTTATGAGGATTATAAAAATAACAATTACGCTAAAGCCATTGAAACTCTGATTAAAAAGAATCTTTCAAAGTTTGAAAATACCCCCGTAAAAGATTCCCTGCTCGGGAAAATTAAAAGCCTCAATGATTTACAAAACCTTTTTGTAAAACTGGATTCACTACCAGAGTTTGATTCGTTTAAAGAGATTATGCAGGGGCTGCCAAAAGATGAAGAACTGTCTAAAAATGCTATTTTTCTTTCGTCAATCACAACGGATATAAAAAAGCTGAAAGACATAAAATATGTTTATATTGCAGGGCTTACGCAGAACAATTACCCCGGCGCAAACACGTCATATCCGTTTATTTCCTCCCAAACAAACACAGCACTTTTAGATGAACTGAAAAAAATCAGCACTGATACTGAATACTTTTTAAAAACTGATGAAATCCACTTTGAACAACAGCTTTATGCTTTTTGTAACGTAATGGGATTGGCGCAAAACAAGCTTACACTTGCAACACACACATACGAAGCCAAAAAACAGACACAGCCGTCTGTCTTTTTTAAACTGCTTAAAGATATTGACCCTAAAAATTTTAAACAGGTAAATACCGAACAAGAGCCGGAAACAATGAAAGAATCTGCTTTGCAGACTTTAACAGATATGCAGACTAAAGAAACCGTTATTAAATCCGACGATATTTTAAGGCTCAATACTTCCGCTATCAACACCTATTTAAAATGTCCGAGAAAATACTATTACAAAAATCTTTTGAATTTAAAAGAGCCATATACATTTGCTGCAAGCTACGGAAGTATAGTACACGCTGTTTTTCAGGTTTTAAACACAAAATATAAAGATAGCTACACTAAAGATACGGCAATAGAACTTGCTGATATTTTGTTTAATTCCCCAAACAATGAAGACAAAGCAAAACAAGCGGGCTATTCTGACACGGATATTGAACTTGTAAAATCGGCAAGCGAACTTTCACTGTCTGAGATGAAAAATAATTTTTACGACGCGGTATCTGATTTTGACTACTTAGGCGGTTTTGACCACCCGCCCGTTAATGCCGTATGTGAAAAATCCTTTTTCTTTACGCTTGATGAGCTGCCAAATGTAGCCTTTGACGGCAGAATTGATGCTATTGTAACGGATTTTGACGGACAAACAAGTGTAATAGACTACAAAACAGGCAAAGACAAAACTAACACGCTCGATTATGCCGTGAGCGAATACGGTGTAAATTTTAAATTAAAAACAGGCAAAGACCCGTCAAACATAGAAAATTTACAAAAAGCCTATGATTACCAGATTCCGATTTATTACCTTGCAATACAAAACAGCGGGGATTTAGAAGAGTTTAAAGACAAAGTATCTCAACTCGGACTGGTTTACATAAGACCAAAATCAAAAGATAACGGCTGTAATGAGGATTTTGTAACTGCTGACAGACTCGAGCAGTATAAAGACCAAATTATACAAAATTTAAAAGAAACAGTTATAGACAAAATTTTGTCAGAAACTGACTTTAAACCTGAAAAAAGCTGGGATTGCGACAACTGTGCTTACAAATACCTTTGCGACAGAGAGGATGACTGATGGAAAGTATATTTGAAAATACTTTGGAAAATATTGCAAACGGACTGAATGACGCGCAGAAACAGGCAGTGCTAAATCCTCTTGAATCCTGTACAAAAATCGTAGCAGGCGCTGGAACAGGCAAAACCCAGATTATCTCCCGCAGGTTTACAAAACTTGTGCTGGACTTAAAAAATCAGGGTGTGGAAAATCCGCAATCAAAAATACTCGTAATCACTTTTACGGACAAAGCCGCAGGAGAGATGAAAGACAGAATCGTAAAAACTCTGGAATCCAACGGCATAAAAGCATTGAGTACTGAGGATTTGTGGATTTCCACCTTTCACAGCTTTTGCATGCGTATTTTAAGAAAATATTCAATCGAAGCCGGTCTGTCACCGTCTTTTAAAATGGCTGATGAAAAACAGCTCAAAGAAATCTACGACAGACTGATAAAACGTATAAAATACGGAGAACTGCTCAATATTGATGAGGTTTCAAGCCTGAACAAAGTCAGCGATATAGATACATTGTTTGAAGATATTTACGGAGTAATAAAAAAAATAAAATCACTGGGAATATCACCGCAGGAATTTTTAGAAAAATCATCAAAATCCACAAAAGATTTTTCTAAAATCTTGATAAATACGCCTTTTAAGTTCGAAACAAAGGAAGATTACGCAGACAGCTGGGCAAGACATTTTGCACCCTACACGGATGACAGCCTGATGCTAAACGGAGATGTTTTTGACGCTATTGCCAAACCAAAGCTAATACTTGATAAAAACGGAAAAAGAAAAGCAATTGACTACTCTATGGCACAGGGATTCCCTGAAAATATACCGGTGATTGAAGAAACAGAACTTCTACTTACCAAAATCATTGCACAAATTTATGACCTTTATCAAAAAGAGCTTGAAAAAGAAGATATTGCTGACTTTGACGACCTGATTAACAAAACCATACAGATTTTTAAACAAAACGAACTCATAAAAACATACTATCAAAAGTATTTTAAACATATTATCGTAGACGAGTTTCAAGACACTAACGGCGCGCAGCTAGAGCTGATTGAATTACTTCTTAACCACGAACATGCGGATTTGACCTACGTAGGGGACAGAAAACAATCCATTTACGGATTCAGATACGCTCAGATGGAAAACCTTGAGGTGCTTCATCAGAATGTTGAAAAAAAATATTCAAAACATTTTGCACCGATTAATCTTTCTATAAACTATCGTTCTACGCCAGAGGTTTTAAATGCGGTAAATTTTGTTACGCAAAACGAATTAAAACTTCAAAATGAAAATTTGAGCGCAAACCCGACTATAACTTTCCCTGACACAAAAAAGGACGTAAAAGTTACGGTAATAGACGGTTTTGAAAGCGCTCATGAACTGCAAATCTCACAGGCAAATTATATAGCGCGGGAAATTGAAGACCTCATTGCACGTGACAATGCTGAGTTTAAAGACTTTGCCGTGCTTGTAAAATCACACGCGCAGGCTGATATCATTGAGCGTGAACTTAAAAAGAAAAATATCCCCTCAATCAAGAAAGTAAACACAGGCTTTTTTGAAGAAAGTGTTGTCAAAAATGCGCTAAGCGCCTTAAGACTAATAAAAAACACTGAAGATGAGCAGGCTTTGATACGCCTTTTAAGAGTTAACAACTCCGATGCTGCTATTTATGCAATGAAAAGAGCGTTTGACAAAAATCTTAAAGAAATAATTGAGCCCGATGAGCTTAAACGATTGAATTTTGCCCAGAAGTTTCTGCTGTTAAAAGAGTCTGGAAAAATAGAAAATCAGCTGTTGGATTCGATATATGAAACAGTAAATTACTTAAGAAAAAATAAAAATTCTCTGACTCTGCTGCAGATATTTGAAATTATAAAAGACAAACTGCCTCTCTACAGCTTGAATGCCCAAACGGCACAAACAGAATCAATAAGTATCAGCAGCAATCTTTCAATTCTTGAAAAGATAATAGATGATTTTGAGCAGAACGAAAATTATATTAGTGTAAACAGACTCATTGATTATTTTGAACAAATAAAAGAAGACAGAAATTTTGAACTCCCGTCAATTAATGCAGGCGAGGTTAATGCGGTTCAAATCTTAACAATTCATGCTTCTAAAGGGCTGGAATACCCGTATGTTTTTGTTTTGAGTATTGCAAATATGTCAAAAACACCCGATAAATCAGGGATAATTTTTGATATGCAATACGGGGGCAAGCCGGGTTTTGGTATTATAGCCAACAAATTTAACGGTAAAGATACTCCAAAAGCCCTTATATACAAACAGTTATGGAAAAAGCCCAGAGATGAAAATGAAGCCCTGAGGCTGTTTTACGTTGCAGTGAGCCGTGCAAAAAAATATCTAAATGTCTTGAGTTTTGAACCGTATGCCTCTGTGAAACCCGTTGAATACATAGAAAATCTAGCAAATTACATCAATGTATAAAATGATATACGGCTTTGTAAAAAGTTTTCAGTTCTTCATCACTCATTGAAGCAATGCATTGATTTATCTCATCAACAATCTGTGTACGGCTTTTGAGAGTTTCTGTTTCAAAAAAATCAATGACACTGACTCCGAGTGCAGCAGCAATTTTTTCTAAAGTTTCAATTGAGGGCTTGCTGTAAGAATTTTCCAGCCTGACAATACTTCTGTGGTTCATACAAACCATCTCTGCCAGCTTTTCTTGAGACAGCTTTTTCCTCTTTCTGATTTCTTTTATTCTTGCTCCAATCAAGTCTAAATTTAGCATAATACCTCTTTATTTACAGCTTAATCGGCAAACGAAGATAAAACTATGCACTTAAACGTCATTAAATATTGATTTTTAATACATATATGTCTTATAATTATGACATTAATGTCATGTAAATGTTATAGAATACACACTAATGTCACATCAGGAGAAAAACATGAAAAAGAAAATAGGTATAATAGAATCCGGTTTTATGTCCAATTATCTGTCGGATTTTATAAACTGCTGTGAACAAAAGGGTATAGAAATAGATTTGTTTACCTATTACAGAAACTCCAATTACGCAAAATATGCAAAAAACGTTTACAGGCTAAAAGAAGTTTATCTCCCTAAAAAGTTCAAATCCAAACAACCGCTCGAAAATGAAATAAAAAAGCTTGTTGATATAAACAGCTATGACTACATTTTAACAGACTGTATGGGGCTGTCATTTACCTGCAATATTTTTCATAATATTTCTCTTACCCAGAGAATGGCAATAACTCCCAATTTTTTATACAGAAAACTCTTGCAATTATGCCATAAAAAACAGATTGAACACGAAAAATATTATTACAGAAACTGTCCAAAAACGGTAGTCGTTTCCAATTATCTAAAACAAGATTACGCAAAAAACTGCGGCATAAATCCCGACAGCATTATTGTTGCTTATCCCGGAACAAACAACGAACATCTTTTAAATTATCCGTCACAAAAAAATAAAAATATTTTTACTATAGGCGCAGTAACGTGTGGTTTTGTTACAAAAGGCGGATATAATGTATTAAACGCACTAAGAATATTAAAGAAAAAATATTCACCTGCTCAGCTGCGAGTGAGAATAATTAATCCAAATCATCAAAAACAAAAAATTCTGCATTTTTATCTTAAAATTTTTAATCTGACAAAATATGTTGATTTAATACCTTATCAAAAAGATATTAACAAATTCTACAAAACACTGGACTGTCTTGTATGTGCAAGTAACTATGAAGCCTTCGGAAGAGTTGTAACAGAAGGAATGTTGTGTAATGTTCCGGTGATTGCAGGTTCAAATGTAGGTGCTGCCGACATTATAAAAGACGGTGAAAACGGTTTTATTTTTGAAGCAAAAGACCCGGCAAAAAATCTTGCACAAAAAATTGAAGAAGTTATGCAAAATAAAGATAATTTAGGCGAACTTATTAAAAATGCCAGACAAGTAGCCGCACAGCTGAGCTGGAAAAATTTTGCGCAAAGTATATTCTACGGTCTGTATCCGGAATTTAAGAATTAAACTCTGCCGTACATGTCTTCAAAACGTTCAATATCGTTTTCATCCAATATATCGCCCTGCTGAACTTCCATAATCATTAATGGTTCTTCATAAGGATTTTGGAGTGAGTGTTTTTCTTCTATATCGATATCAATACTTTCACCCTTATCGAGTTCAAAGCTGTCCTCACCTTTAATAACAAATGCTTTTCCTTCCAGTACTACCCAGTGCTCGCATCTGTGGTGGTGGAGCTGCAGGCTTAATTTTGCGCCCGGATTTACGTAAATACATTTTGTTAAAAAGCCTTTGCCTGTATTCAGAATTTGATAATAGCCCCAGGGTCTGTATACTGTTTTATGGGAGTACTGGGTTTCGTCTTCTCTTTCTTTAAGGTGGCTTACAATCTTTTTAACATCGTTGACTCTTGCCCTGTCGCAAACAAGCACTGCATCTTCGGTTTCTACAACCACGGTATCGTGTAATCCTATTGTAGTAACAAGCTTTGATGTGGAATATACAAGAGAATCCTTGCTGTCTAAGTCAAGAACATTGCCCATCATATAATTTCCGTCATCATCTTTTTCGGAAATATCATATACTGCTTCCCATGAACCAACATCTTTCCAGTCACTTTCTAAAGGAATCATAGCCAGCTTTTTGCTGTTTTCCATAACAGCATAGTCTATCGAGATATCCGGCATGTCTTTAAAATCCTGATAAGGAATGGTTGGAATTTGCGAAGATATTTTTGCGTGTTTAATTATGTTATAAATTTCCGGCTGAAGTTTTTTTAACTCTGCCATCATAACTGATGCCTTAAATACAAACATTCCGCTGTTGTAATAGTATCTGTCAGAGTCCACAAACTCTGTTGCTGTTTCTATATCAGGCTTTTCTACAAATTCTTCAACCTTCATGCCGTTTTGGGCAACAGCTCTTATTTTTCTGTTATTTTTAGCTTTAATATATCCAAGACCCGTATCAGCTTTATCCGGTTTTACTCCAAAAGTAACAATGTAGTTATCCTGTGCCAGCTTAATACCATCTGTTATAGCTTTGCAGTATTTTTCATTATCCAAAATTAAATTGTCGGACGGAACAACTACAATAATTGGATCTTCTTTAGAGTTTCTGTCTTTTTGAAGTTTTTCTATATATTTTATAGAAAGAGCAATTGCAGGAGCGGTATTTTTGCATTCAGGTTCTGTAACTATTCTGTAGCTTGATTTTCTGCAGAATTTATCCTGCATTTCTTTTAATTGTGTTTTTACCTGACTTTCAAGCTTAACATTAGTTACGCTAAGAATGTTTTTATCATCTACACAGTTTATCAATCTCATAAATGCAGCCTGAAATAGTGTATAATTGTAATCTATTTTCATCAACTGCTTTGGATGTACTTCTCTGCTTAACGGCCACAATCTGCTGCCTGAACCGCCTGCAAGGATTACTGCATAAATGTTACTGACTTCCATAAATACTAACTCCTAAGATTACTGTAGTTCCTTACCAAAAGTATATAGTAAATAGGTGCTACTTTAAAGACTTTGTACCTTATTGTTGGTGACAAAACTTAATATTTTAAGAATTATAATCTATAAAATCATCAATACATCTCGTACAATTTTGGAAACTGTAGCTGTAGAAACTTCGCTCTTGTCATAATCAGGTGCAAGTTCCACAATATCAGCACCGATAATATCAAAATCTTTAAGAGATTTTATCCATTGTGCAAGTTCTCTGTATAACAATCCGTCAGGCTCAGGTGTACCAGTTCCGGGTAAAACTGAAGGATCTAAGACATCTACGTCAATAGTTAAAAAAATCTTTTTGTTTTTAATTGCATCTAAATCGGAAAGATTGTTAGCCACTGTATTGTATCTTTTCATTAGTTCAAATTCTTCTTTTAAACCTGAACGAATGCCGATTTGTTTTATATTTTCAAATCCTACTATTTCGCCAATTCTTCTCATAACAGAAGCATGGGAAAGTTTTTCCCCAAGATAATCTTCTCTCAAATCTGTGTGCGCATCAAAGTGTATAATTGCAAGGTTTTCAAATTTTTCAGCGGCGGCTTTTACTGCCGGCAAGGTGACAAGATGCTCGCCTCCGATACCGAGAAATTTTTTGTTGTCGTTAAATATTACTTTTGCATTTTTTTCAATTACATCAAGAGTTTTTTGTGTATTTCCAAGAGGAAATTCCAGTTCCCCAGCGTCATAAAACCGTACATCATCAAGATGCCTGTCATAAACAGGGGAATAATCTTCTAATCCCCAGCTGGCAAGCCTTAATCTTTCAGGTGCAAATCTGCTGCCCGGACGGTAGGAACATGTTCCATCAAACGGCAGCCCGACCATAACAATTTTGGCGTCTTTGTAACTGTCAGTTGAGCCTATCCAGTTTTTTTGTAAAAAAGGACCAAGTTTATCTTGTGACATATTTTTAGCCTTTATTACTTACTGGGCTGCACCTTGTATAGCATCTGCTGCTGCCGAACCTTCTACAGCTTCGTCTCCTTTATTTTCTGCATCTTGAGCTGCCTGATAAGCTGCTTTTTGTTCAGCATTTTTTTCCGCATAAAGGTTTATCTGAATGTCAGCAATCAATATCTTTTTATCCAGTTCATATGGGAAAATGCTGATTTTATCTAGGTTTATAAGGTAAGGATAGTTTGCTATATCTTCAAAGTATGATCTAAATTGTGCGTATGAACCGATTAGTTGCATTTTTACCGCACAAATATTGTAATCACTAACAACATTCTGGGTAACAATATCATCCGGTGGATTTTGTGCATATTCTATAGAACGAAGTTTTAAACCGTTGTACTTAGCTGCCTGTATAACATCTTCAAACATAATACCAAAAGACGCCATTGCATCTAAAGATGCCAGATCGCTTTTATAAACAGGTTTTGTAGCACTTTTTTCTTCTTTTTCATATGCTTGTTTTTGTGCTTTAATATCCTCAATTTGTTTTTGAGTGCTTTGAAGTTTTGCCTGTTTTTCTTCTATTTGCTTATATGTATTATATGATTCGGTAGCCTTTGGTATAATTAAATATAATCCGAATGCTACACAAACAAGTATAATCACTATGTACATTAATTTTTGATTTTCGTTCACTTTTAAAAAGCCCTTTCGTAAAGTAGATTACGTTATATAAATTCTATTATGTTGAAGGAAGGTTAGCCGGTAGTGCAGGTACATTTGCGTCTTTAATCGGCTTGCCGTCTTTATCCAATTTCGGCTTAGCTGCTTCATTCGGATCAGTTTGTTTAACACCTTTAAATCCGGAATTAGTCAGTTCAAATGAATATATAAGATTTTTGGCTACATCTATATCCAATATACCGCCGTCATCGTCAACACTTAAACTTGATAAAATCAAATCAGATTCCGGAACTTGTGATTTAATATTTCTAAAGAATAAATAAACATCATCAACAGCTGTAGTAGAACCTTTTATACCATAAGCTCCTCTTGAATCAGCATAGAATGAAGTTAACCAAACTTGTGCCGGAATATCTGCACCAATTGCGTAATAGTATTTTACTTTTGCCTGCACACCCTGATCTATCTTTTTGGCTGCGGCATAAATATCCATACCTGTCTTTTTAGCCTGCAGTTCTTTTAATTCTGTATCAAGCGATTGCTGCTGGCTGTCAAGTTCTGAATTTTGGTTTTGCAATCCTGCAAGATATGCTTCAACAGCTTTACTTGCGCCGAAACATACAATTAAAATAGCAGCACAAATAACAGCTACATAAGTTATTAACTGTGTCTGGGTAACATCAACGTTACCGATTCTGATCATATCAGGTGCTTTGTAATCACTCTTTTGCAAGAAGTTTAATTTTATACCAAAATCGCCATAGTTATATATGGCTGCACCTATTGCTTCTGGTGTAATAGCCTTTACATAATGAGGTAAAATATTTAAATCTACTGTAATAATAGAATCTTTGGCATACTGGTTGCATTCAAGAAATTTTACATCGCCAGGCTGATTCAACTGCATAGCAAGAATTTCAGCACTAACATCATTAGATTCACTGACTATTAATAGCTTGTCTGTTGGAAATCTGTCAAGAACAGCTTTTGCAGATTGTGATATCGCAACATATACTTCATCATTATTGAATGATTTTATAGCCAGAGGTTCTTCAAAATAATCAACTATGCTGTATTTTTGCATTGAAAATACTGCATAACTGTTTTGAGAAACCAGTAATATATTCCAGCCGCCGTGTGCTGTAGCAAAATCATCACCGATTTTTGTGTATTGCAATGTTTTTATTAATGATGAATAAGTATTTTCTACCGCAATTAATGTTATACCTAAATCAGTGAATACCTGCTGTATAATATTAAGAACTTCTTCCTGTAATGCAGCATACAAAACACATCTTTTTTCTGTTCTGTTATTTTCTTTTATATCAACCCAGCTTACAATAGGGGTATTTTTCTTAAAAAGATAATTTTCTTCAACTTTAGATATAAGTGCAGTTGTAACACCTTCATCATCTAATACTGTTGGTAAAAAGTCATGCCCGAAAGAAACACTTGGAAGGTTTAAGACCGCCTTGGTATTTTGAGGCTGTATTTTTACTTCATTAAATAAATCCTGAAGATTCTGCTTAAATTCAGCATAATCTTCAATTTCTCTGATAGAAGGATTGTATGGCAAATCTCTCCGTGCATATTTTACAATTTTATTGCTTGACGGATCAATTTGAATAAGTTCTAATCCGACGTTCGGAGATACAGAAATACCTACTGTAACTTTAGTATCCGGTTTAAATTTTGATAAAAAATTATTCATGTACTAATTCCAATATTCCAAATTCTTAACACTAGATTTTTAATAAACCTATACAATTATAGTATAGTATAATTATTAAGGCAACAAAAAATCAAAAACCATACAAAAGGTGTATATGAAAAATAAAAATAAAATTATCACAGGCGATTATATATATGGAAAAAATGCTGTTATTGAGGCATTGTTGAATAACCCAAAAAGAGTAAATAAAATTATAATTTCTAAAAGTACAATAAATGACAGCAAAATTAATGAGATTATTGATATGGCAAGAAGCAATTCAGTAATCTTTCAAATTTTACCAAAAGAGCATTTTTCTCAGTATTCGGATGTAGCAAATCAAGGCATAGTTGCATTTGTTTCACCTGTGTCTTATTGCGACTTGTATGAATTTTTGTCGAAAAAGAAAAACGGATACTCAAGAGTGATAATCCTAGACGGGGTGGAAGACCCGCATAATCTGGGTGCAATAATAAGAACATCTGCCTGTGCAGGTTTTGACGCTTTAATTATCCCATCCAGACGTAATGCTCAGGTTAATGCTACAGTGGAAAAAACATCTGCCGGCGCAGTTAACCATATACCGATTATTCAGGTTAACAGCCTGTCTAATGCAATAGATAAACTAAAAGATAACGACTATTGGATAATTGCTGCAGACGCACAAGGAAAGGATAATTATTTTGATATTAATTATACAGATATGAACTTTGCTCTTATTATGGGCGGAGAGGAAACAGGGGTGTCAAAAAATAATCTGAAAAAGTCGGATTTTGTTGTTAAAATTCCAATGTTAAGAAATTTTAACTCACTTAATGTTTCTAATGCGGCATGTGCTATTATCTATGAATCTTTGAGACAAGATATATGCTCTTTGCGTAAAAAATAAAAAGTTGCCTTCTTGGATAAGTAAATTGTTCGTGAGAATTTAGCGATAAAGAACAAATACATTCTAAAATATAGACCAATAAAATTATTTACAAGACTCATATAACATAGTGTATAATATAACTAAAGTAATAAAGGTGAAAAATGACAAATAAAATTGAAAAATTCTCCTCAGAAGAAGACTTGGAATCACCTGAAGATAACGAGGAAATTTCAATAGAACAATTAAATGAAGAGTCTCAAGATGACGAAGATCTTATAATGTCTGTCGAAGAACCTAAGACAGCAGAAAGCGCTTCAACAATCAGTGCGGATGATTCCGTAAAAATTTACCTGCAGCAAATCGGTAAAATTCCTCTTTTAACAGCTGAGCAGGAACTTGAAGTTGCAAAAAAAATTAAAGAATCTAACGATGACAAAGCAAAAGAAGTTTTGGTTAATGCCAATCTCAGACTGGTAGTAAGCATCGCTAAGAAATATATCGGCAGAGGTCTTTCTTTTCTGGATTTGATACAAGAGGGAAATATGGGGCTTATGAAGGCTGCGGAAAAGTTCGACTATGCAAAAGGGTATAAGTTTTCAACATATGCTACATGGTGGATACAGCAGTCAATTACCCGTGCAATTGCTGATAAATCAAGAATTATACGTCTGCCTGTTCATATGATAGAAACTTTGAGCAAAATAAAAAAGGTCACTGTTGATTTAACTACCGAAACTGGTAAAGCTCCGTCTAAAGAGGAGATTGCATATAGGGTAGGTATTCCTGTAAGCAAGCTTACGAGTCTGATTAAGGCAGCCCAGTCTACAATAAGTATAGAAACTCCGGCTACAGCAAAGGATGAGTCGTCAAAGCTTGGTGATTTTATTGTGGATGAGTCTACTGTTTCTCCTGACACAAGAGTCTCTCAGGAAAATCTTTTTGAAGATATACAAAAAATGTTGAATCAGTTGAGTCCAAAAGAACGTGATGTATTGATTATGCGCTATGGCTTAAACGATGACGGAAACAGAAAAACACTTGAAGAAATAGGCTCCAGATACGGAGTTTCCCGAGAACGCATAAGACAAATAGAAAACAGAGCCATAAGCAAGCTTAAAAAACTTTGTAAAAATAATAATCTGACAATCGGATTAAAAAATTACTTTAATTAGTTTATACCGTAAGGTCTGTACATACTGTACAGACCTAAAATTTTTGTTTTGCAAAACATCATCTAATGTAAAAACTAAAACATTTCAAGACCGGAATACTGCGTTCTCGCAACATTGGCTGTATTTTCCATAGCCATTGTTAAGAATTTTTCTACTGCATTACGGACTTTTTTAATATCTTTTTGCAGTAATTCGTTTCTTTGCTCTTCCGATTCTTTCAATGCATTTTTAAATTTTTGAAAACTATACATTTTGAAATACTCCCTATTCAAACAATCTACTTACAATATACATATCGGTTTTTATTAATCAATTCTTTAGTTATAAAGATGTTTTGTTTACAAATGTTTACATAATATTACATAAACAGAACAGTTTGCACTCGGAATAAAGAATGATTTATAATTAGACTGTTATGGATATATTTTCACAAATAAAAAATAAAGTAATTGTATCTGTTCAGGCTATGCCATCAGAACCTTTGTACAAGGAAGATTGTATGGTTGCGATGATGCAGTCTGTTGTAAAAGGCGGTGCTGCTGCATTACGTGTTGCCGGAACAAGAGATGTTATCAATGCTAAAAAACTTTTTAAAATTCCGGTAATAGGTATTACAAAACCGGAAGTGATTCCGCCTAATTGGCGTGAGATTGTTTATATTACACCAACAATAAAAGATGCAAAAGATCTAATACAGGCGGGAGCTGACATCATAGCTTTTGACGGAACATCTCGCCCCAGAGGAGAAAATAATCTCACACAGCTTATAAGATTTATAAAAATAAACAAGAAGATTGCAATGGCTGATGTTTCTACACTACAAGAGGGCATTGCTGCAAGAATACTGGGTGCTGATATAGTATCTACTACCCTTTCCGGATATACGCTGGAGTCTCCGGATGTTTCAGATCAGCCTGATTTTGAACTGCTGCAAAAACTTGTAGAAGCTGTGGATTGCCCTGTTATTTTAGAGGGGCGTATTTGGACACCGGAACAGGTTGATAAAGCTTTTGCTCTCGGGGCTCACTCGGTTGTAATCGGCTCGGCAATCACAAGACCACAATTGATAACTAAGAGATTTGTTAACAGAGAAAAGGCGGTATAGGTGAAAAAAGCTCTGGGAATTGATATTGGTGGAACTAAAATTTTGTACGGTATTGTTAATGAAGAAGGAGAGATTGTTTCTGACATAAAAAAAATACCTACACCAAAAACTGCCGATGAAATATATTTAGCTTTAAAAAATGTTATTGCGCAATATTATGATGAAATTGATGTAGTCGGGCTATCTTCCGCAGGTGCTGTAAATTTAGAAAATACGAGAGTGTTAAGCTCTACACCAAATCTGCCTGACGGGTATAACGAAATCGATTTTTCTACTCTCTGTGACAAAAAAGTTTACGTGGAAAACGATGCAAACTGTGCTTGTGCTGCTGAATACAAAAATGGTGCAGGCAAAGGTTTCAATACTGTTTTAATGATTACTATAGGTACAGGTATAGGCGGCGGGGTTATTTCTGACGGAAAACTGTTCAGGGGGGCAAAAGGTAATGCTCTTGAAGTAGGCAGTATGAAGATTTTTGCTGATAAAAGACAAAAATGCACCTGCGGACGTTATGACTGCTGGGAGTCTTATGCATCGGGCACGGGCTTAAAAAACTGTGCAAAAACTGGTGCGCTTGAGTATCCTGAATTTCAAAACAGTATTTATAAAGATAAAAACTGCAATGAAATCACTACCTATGATATAACAGACGGTATGCAAAAAAATGATGCTTATTCAATAAAAGTTTTTAATCAATGGATGGAATACATGTTTGTTGGTTTGGTTTCTCTTACCGATATATTTAATCCTGATTGTATAGTTATATCAGGCGGTATGTGTTCATTTGTTGATGTGGATGGACTCGAGAAAAAAATTAATGAAGAATCAGTTGTTACCAATGTTACTGTAAAACGTGCAACGACAGGGAATAATGCCGGAATGATAGGTGCAGCTGTGCTTGCATTGGGGTAGATAATTACACAAACAATAAAAAGTAATTCAATAAAATACGGATCTTGATTTTCAAGACCCGTATTTATTTATAATCTATTCAGATTACTATGCATTGCAGCATTCTGCTTTTTTACAGGATTGACCGTTGAATGCTTTTAATCCCATATATTTAGCAGCAGAACCGAGTTCTTCTTCGATTCTGATTAACTGGTTGTATTTGCAGATTCTGTCTGTTCTTGAAGCAGAACCTGTTTTGATTTGACCGCAGTTAGTAGCAACAGCTAAGTCAGCGATGAATGTATCTTCTGTTTCGCCTGATCTGTGAGAAGCGATAGCTGTGTAACCTGCTTTGAATGCCATATTCATAGCGTTCAATGTTTCTGTCAAAGTACCGATTTGGTTAACTTTGATAAGGATAGAGTTAGCTGTACCTGTTTCGATACCTTTAGACAATCTCTTAGTATTTGTAACAAACAGGTCGTCACCAACTAATTGACAGTGAGAGCCGATTCTTTCAGTAAGCATTTTCCAGCCTTCCCAATCTTCTTCAGCCATACCGTCTTCGATAGAGATAATAGGATATTTGTCAACCCAGTTAGCAAGGAAGTCAACCATTTCTTC
>CASFCQ010000024.1 GCA_949293185.1 uncultured bacterium | reverse complement strand
GATATGTACGGCTCGTACCTCGCCTACATCTCAAGCAAGAAAAGAAAACTGGCGCTATCAAAAGAGATTTTAAAATTCAGAAACGAAAATTTCCGTCCAGCGAAACCAGACAGGCACGCCGTGGGCGAAGCCCCCAGTGCCTATGTGGAGGGCTACGTTCAGAAGCCCGTAACGTCTGTGTTTCAAGATAGGATTATTTTAAATTTTCATTCCTTCATTTAAAAATCTCTAATCGTATTCCATCGGGACTCCGCCCCAGTTCACTATTAAATAAAAAAATGTGTATTGGCAATATCATAGTGAAGTCGTGGAGCCATTTTGCACGTTTCGCCACAGCTCAACGGCAAAAGAAGGCAACCCCATACGGCTTACAAAGTAAGCCGTGTATATGAAAAGTTACAATGTCACAATTTTTGTCATCGAATTACGTAATATATACAAAGAATGACAGTTGGGCTGAATGTCAAGCCTTAATGGACGGGAAGACGACACTAGATTAAATAAAAAACGTGTAAAAAATTTTTTTGCTATTTTATATAGTACAAAACTGCGTACAAGTTCATTGTTAAATTTTTATAATGATGTTAAGAACACTATGCAAAGCATGACCATTGTGTTTATTAAACAGTATTAATTAAAAAAAATGTCAATGCCCGTCAATTGTAAAGTTTCATGCATTTTAGTGTTTACAAAATTCCATGCCCGGCATTGTTTGTAATACAATATATTTAAGTATGTATTTAATTAGTAGATTTGGGGAGATATGAACGTGAGCCAATTAAGCGACTGTACGCAAGAAAAACTTAGCTTATCCAAAAATGCCATCAAAGTTTTGGAAAAAAGATACCTGAAAAGAGATGCACAGGGCAATCCGACAGAAAAGCCGGAAGATTTGTTTTTAAGAGTTGCATCTACTCTTGCAGCTGCTGACAAACAGTTCGGAGCAACTGAGCAGGAAATTTTAAAAACAACGAAAGAATTTTACGATTTTATAACAAAAAGATACTTTATGCCTAACTCACCTACATTGATGAATGCAGGCAGAGAGCTGGGACAATTGGCAGCTTGTTTTGTTTTGCCTGTTGAAGACTCTCTGGAAGGTATTTTTGAAACTGTTAAAAATACGGCGCTTATACATAAATCAGGCGGCGGCACAGGTTTTTCTTTCTCAAGATTAAGACCTAAAAACGATGTTGTTCGTTCTACAATGGGCGTTTCTTCCGGTCCTGTAAGCTTTATGGAAGTATTCAATGCTGCAACCGAAGCTGTTAAACAAGGCGGAACAAGACGCGGCGCTAATATGGGTATTTTGAGAATTGACCACCCTGATATTTTAGATTTTATCAACTGCAAATCTGATAATTTTAAATTGAATAACTTCAATATATCTGTTGCTATTACAGATAAGTTTATGGAAGCTTTAAAAGCAGGCACTGATTACGAACTTATCCATCCGAGAACAAAACAGCCCGTCGGCAAGTTGAATGCTAAAGCTGTATTTGACTTAATTGTCGAAGGTGCTTGGAAAAACGGTGAACCGGGTATCATTTTTATAGACAAGATGAACTATGATAACCCGACCCCGTTAATCGGTGAAATTGAATCAACAAACCCCTGCGGTGAAGTTCCTCTCTTGCCTTACGAAGCTTGCAACCTTGGTTCTATAAACCTCGGTCTTATGCTCAAAGGCGAAAAAGGTAACTACAGCGTTGATTGGGATAAGCTGGCTGAAACTACCCAGACTGCTATTCACTTCCTTGATAACGTTATTGCTATAAATAACTATCCGCTGCCTCAAATTTCCGAAATGGTTCAAAACAACCGTAAAATCGGTCTTGGTGTAATGGGCTGGGCAGATATGCTTATGAAGATGGGCATTGCTTATAACTCGGAAGAAGGTACAAAACTCGCTTCTCAGGTTATGGAATTCATCGACTACCAGTCTAAAGTTAAATCAATCGAACTTTCTAAAGAAAGAGGCAGATTCGGTAACTTTAAAGGCAGTGTCTATGACGGCATCTTTAGAGACGGTAAACCGTTCTTGACTTATAAATATCAGGGCAAATCCGCAGGTATTATCACAGATGAAATGTGGGCTGATTTGGATGCACAAATTGCAAAATACGGTATCAGAAACGCTACAACTACCTGTATCGCTCCGACCGGTACAATATCTATGATTGCAGGTGCGTCAGGCGGTGTAGAACCGTTGTTCGGGCTTGTATTTATCAGAGACGTAATGGACGGTACAAAGCTTGTTGAAGTTAACCCGATATTCGAAGAATATGCTAAAGAACATTGCTTCTATTCCGAAGAATTGATGAAAAAAATCTCTATTGACGGTACTCTTGCTCACTGTGATGAAGTACCTGCCGAAGCTAAGAAGATATTTGTTTGTGCACATGATGTGTCACCTTACTGGCACGTAAAAATGCAGGCTGCATTCCAGCTTCATACAGACAATGCTGTTTCTAAAACGGTTAACTTTGAAGAAAATGCAACAAAACAGGATGTTGCAGACTCTTATCTGTTAGCTTATGAAAACAATCTGAAAGGTATTACTGTTTATCGTAACAACTCAAGACAGTTCCAGCCGATGAACCTTGAGAAAAAGGATGACAAAAAAATGCCTGAAATAAAGGCAATTGAAGCACCTAAGACAGAAATAAAAACTGAGGTAAAAGCAGAATTGCCGGAAGCGCAGCATGTAGGTGAAGAACACAAATGTCCTGAATGCGGGGCTGTTCTCGGTTACGGAGAAGGCTGCTTTATCTGCTTGAATTGCGGATACTCAGGTTGTTCATAAATCAGTTAAATCACAGTTAAATCAAATAAAAAATGACCTTTAATTTTAAAGGCCATTTTTTTATTGTTTTATTGCATTTCTTCCGGGTCTTGAATAAATTGGCATCTCCCGCTTTTTATCATGTTAATGATTTCTTTATTTCCTCCAAAGCACATTGATATACCATAATGATGGGGATATCTTGTCACAACACAAGTTCCTCTTAACATTGACCTTTCTGTTTTTCTTTCAAAAGGACATTCATATTGCCCGTAATTTCTTTGTCCTACTGCATTAAATATATAATTAGCGTCTTCTTTTACATCTGCATTGGCAGGTAAAACATTTAAAAACACTAAAGTTAACAGACTTAATGTGATATAATTTTTCATACAGCCTCCTTTTTTCATTATTTTAGCATAGTTTTTTGAAAGATTATTTGTTTAGCATAAGGCATTGCTATACAGATACGGTAAAGATGTTAGGGCAAATCTTTAATGATATAATAATAAATATGAAAGAAAAGCTGACATATCTTCAAGACAACTTAAAAGAGAACAAACTTATCAGATGGCCTGATACCTGTTTTCCTCTCAAGTTTTATATTGCGCCATTCCGGTGGTATAAGAGGGAACAAAACGACAGCTATAAATATTTTGCGCTTGTCAAAAGGGCTCTGGAAACATGGGAAGGCGTCAGCGGCGGAAAAGTTCGTTTTAAGCTTGTTCAAACTCTTAATGAATCACAGGTAAACCTTGACTGGAAAAGAATTGACAGAAAATCCCTCGGTCATTGCTATTTCCATTTTGATAACCAGAGCAGACTGTATTCAGCTGAAGTTCAAATAGGGCTTTCTGACGGCATAATACATCAGCAGTATCAGGATGAAAATGAGGTCTATCATACAATTTTGCATGAAATAGGGCACGCCTTAGGGCTCGGGCACAGCCCTTATGATACGGATATTATGTACACTCCCCACAAATACGGCGTGGTAAGCCTTTCTCCTAGGGATGCTTATTCGCTGCAATGGCTGTATAAATTGCCTTACGGGATAAGTGTAAAAGAGCTTGCCTCTAAATACGGCGTGCAGTCTGATGATGTAGATTATATAATCACAAAAATTGCAACAGCCGGTAAATCAAGTGAGTTTGAAGATGTAAAAAATTCCATAAAGATTAAACAAAAAGATTTGGAAAAAGAACAGAAAACCCTTGCAGAGCTAAAGAAATATAATCTAGGACTTCAAAATGTGCAAATTTCATCTGATGTTCAGGAGTATATTAAAAAGAATATAATGATGAATAAAAACGAAAAAAAATAAAAGCGGCTTATTTGTAAAAGCCGCTTTTTATTATATCAAATAGTCTTTATCGGATTATAGATTGATAAGTCTTCTCAATTCATCAGGACGGCTTGTTTTTGCAAGAGCGTCTTCTGCTGAAACAAGATTTTTCTTGTACAAGTTAGCAAGTGAAGTTTCCAGAGTCTGCATACCGTGCTGTGCGCCTGTTTGGATTGCAGAATACATTTGAGAAGTTTTACCTTCACGTATAAGGTTGGCAATCGCACCGTTAACAACCATAACTTCCAATGCCATTACACGACCTTTCTTTTCGCCTGTTTCTGTCAATTTAGGCAAAAGGGTTTGTGAAAATACCGCACAAAGTGAGTTAGACAACATGATACGAATCTGCTGCTGCTGACCTTGCGGGAATACGTCGATAATACGGTCGATAGTCTGGCTGGCAGACGAGGTGTGGAGTGTACCCATTACCAAGTGCCCTGTTTCTGCGGCTGTGATAGCGAGTGAGATTGTTTCCAGGTCACGCAACTCACCTACCAGAATGATATCAGGGTCTTCACGAAGTGCTGATTTAAGCGCGTTAGCAAATGATCTTGTGTCCTGACCTAATTCTCTCTGGTGAACAACACTCTGTTTTGATTTGTGAACAAATTCGACAGGGTCTTCGATTGTCAAAATGTGTTCATTTCTGTTTTCGTTGATATAGTCAATCATTGATGCAAGAGTTGTTGATTTACCTGAACCTGTAGGACCTGTTACCAGAATCAATCCTCTTGGTCTTTCAGTAATTTTTCTTACAATCGGAGGTAGTCCAAGTGATTCAAATGTCGGACAAACAGTGTTGATTGTTCTGAATGCTGCAGCATATGTGTTATTGTTTTTGTATACGTTAACACGGAATCTGCCCAAACCGTGGATACCATAAGAAAGGTCAAGTTCCCAATCTTGCTCGAGTTTTCTTCTTTGTTCGTTATTTAATATTGGAAATATCAATGTTTCTACATTTTCTGCAGTCAACATTTCATGATTGGTTCTGATTAATTTACCGTCTATACGAAAAACCGGCGGAAGGTTTGCAGAGATGTGAATATCGCTCGCACCTTGCCCGACAGCATCTTCCAATAATTCTTCTATTAACATAATAATTTGCTCCTACTAATTCATTCCGACAAATTTCGATAACGAATTTTTTAATGATATAATAAATATGCTTAACTAA
This sequence comes from uncultured bacterium, assembly GCA_949293185.1. GTDB lineage: Bacteria > Cyanobacteriota > Vampirovibrionia > Gastranaerophilales > Gastranaerophilaceae > Limenecus. Next base: position 22,314 of record CASFCQ010000024.1, on the reverse strand, counting down.
ATTTTACAATCTTGAAGCGTTATTGTCAAAATAAATTATGGAGATACTAGATATGGATATAAAACCGGTAAAGCTTGGAAATTTTGAAATAGGAGGAGATAAACTCTCGATACTTGCCGGCCCTTGTGCAATAGAAAGCAAAGATGTGCTTTTTACAGTGGCTGAAGCATTAAAAAAACTTACACAGGAACTGGATATAAATTATGTATTTAAATCCTCTTTCGATAAAGCAAACCGCAGTTCTATAAAATCTTTCAGAGGACCGGGACTGGAAAAAGGTCTTGAATTGCTGGCGGAAGTTAAAAAAGAATTTGACCTGCCGATAGTGACGGATATTCACACTCCAGATCAGGCTGAACCTGTAGCGGAAGTTGTTGATATAATCCAGATACCTGCGTTTTTGTGCAGACAAACCGATTTATTGGTCGCGGCAGCCAAAACCGGGAAAATCGTAAACATTAAAAAGGGGCAGTTTCTTGCTCCTGCTCAGATGAAACCTTTGGCTCAAAAAGTAATTGATTCCGGTAATGACAGAGTACTTTTTACGGACAGAGGAACGAGTTTTGGTTACAACAACCTTGTTGTTGATATGAGAGGTATTCCTATAATGCAGGAAATGGGCATACCTGTTGTATTTGATGCAACACATAGTGTGCAGCTGCCGGGCGGTGCCGGAGAATGCTCTTCCGGAGAAAGAAAATATGTTTCCACTCTTGCAAAAGCAGCAATGGCTGCGGGTGCTAAAGCTTTGTTTTTTGAAGTTCATCCTGATCCTGACAAAGCTTTGTGCGACGGACCTAATATGCTCTCTATAGACATGGCAAAAGATGTATTCAAAATTTGTAATGATATATTTAAACTTGTAAATTAGTGAATACTTTTAATAAAAAAGCCCCGCAAAAATGTCTGCGGGGCTTTTTTATAAAGGCTTTTTTATTAAATCAGTCAATTACAAGGAAAGATTTTAGCTTTCTTGCATTTTTATTTTTGTCGGATGTGATTTCAAAGTTTTTGTAATCCGGATTGTCAGTTCCTTTGTAATTTAATGATGTTGAACCGCCTCCGTCAAAGTTCATTGCTTTTTCAAGTCCCAAATCCTCGCAAACTTTGTACAATCCGGGCAAGGTGAGTTTATGATAAATGTTTGCAATAATAATATAGACATCACCGTCTTTTATACCTATGGCTGTTCTTGCACATTTTTTAAGCGCTGTTATCGAATCTCTTGTTACCTTGCCGTTTTCATCCTTCGTGACAAAGTATTCTCTGGATAATCTTAAATCCGGATAAATCATTGGACCAGCCTGAATGGAATGTTTTATCTCGCATCTGAAAGGTGCCTTTGCATTGTGTGCTGCAATATCGTATTTTGTTTTTCCGTGGCAGTCCAGCACCCTAAACTCTGTTCTGTTCAAAACCAAATTTAAATACGGCTTAATAGAGGTATTGTTCATAAGACTTTGATTTGTAGTCGGATCTAAGACAACTTTTTTGTCTATAACAACGTAAGAGCTTGTCTTTTTATTGTTAGGATCAAAATATCCTCCGTTCACAACTAATTCCGCTCCTGTTTTTGCAAAAACATCTTTATTGAAAGTCAGTGATTTTGCAACATAAGGTCTTATGTTTGCATTGCGTTCTTTAGGAATTCTGATTATATAAAGTCCGTTATTATTTGTTATTTCAATTTTATCAGACCCTCTGCTTACGGGACATGCACCTGTTGCAAAAATCATTGCACTGCAAAACAGGCATAGTGATGTTATTAATTTTTTCATTTAATCTCCTCCAAAAGATTTTACAGGTCTTTAATCTTTTTAAAGATAAATATTGCTATTAAAATAGCTATCGGCTGTATTGTTGATGTAATATAGGGGCTTATGATTCCTTTTTCTGCACACATATCAAAAAACGGAAGTGTTATATAGTATCCGAAGACTATACCTATACCTATAACAAAGTTGACAAGTTTTTGTTCTCTCGGCTTTGAAAAACCTAAAAGACATCCTAAGATTGCGAATAAAATACATATTGCGGAATGGAAATATCTTTGCAGGTATTTGTTCAGCATAAATCTGTACTCGTCATTCAGGTGCTCATCTTTGAGCATTTTTATATATTCTGTTATTTCCGCATTATTCAATTCACGTTCTTTTTTGGTTGAATAAGACATTATCTTGAATGCTTTGTCAGCTCTGTAGCCTGATAATACTTTTACATCAGGTATGTTTTTAATGCTTTTAAATACCCCGTCTTTTGTAAGTTCGTATTTTTTTACGTTATGAACAACCCACTCACCTTTTTTATAAACAGCGTAATCAGACTGCAAAATGCTGCTCAGTACACTGGTGTCTTTGTACTGTGAAGAATCAAAGTTTAATATAAGCGGTTTGCTAATCATGTCGTTATAGTATCTCGGCACAACAATGATTTTTTCCAGCTGGTCATTTGCTGCTTTTACCGTATAAACAAAGTGGGTTTCGTAAGATTCTTTTTTTAAATCGTTAATTCTCTTTTCGCTGTATGGAATCAATGTGTTGTACAAAGAAAAACACAGGACAGAAATAAAAATACTTAAAATTATTATCGGATAAACAATCCTCCAAAAAGTAAGCCCGATTCCCCGTAAAACCGTAAGTTCTGAATCTTTGCTCAACTTATCAAAGGTAAACAGTGTTCCTAAAAGCAGCCCGACAGGCAGTGCTTTACCTACGATTTTAGGTACTTCATAAATTAAAAGCTGAATACCGACCCAAGGCGTATAAATGCCTGCCATAGTTCTTTTTATTACTTTTAAAAGAGTTTCCGGAGCTATCCATACAACTACAAAAAGAAAAATGCAAACAAGAGTAGCTGCAAAAACCTGTTTTGTAATATATCCGTCAAAAATCTTAAAAGGTAAAGATATTTTAGGCATTTTCATTACAGAGTAAAGTCCTTTCCTAAGTAGAATTGTTTAGCAACAGGGTCATTGGCTACTTCAACGCTGCGTCCCTGAATTTTTATTTTGCCGTCGAAAATTACATAAGCCCTGTCTGTAATAGAAAGAGTTGCTTTGGGGTTGTGGTCGGTAATCAAAACACCCAATCCCTTTTCTTCGGAGAGCTTTCTGATGTTGTCTTTAATTTCGCCGATAGCGATAGGGTCAATACCGGTAAACGGTTCATCAAGAAGAATAAATTCCGGACTTGCCGCAAGAGCTCTTGCTAACTCGACCCTTCTTCTCTCGCCGCCGGAAAGAGAAATAGCGGAAAACTTTCTTTTTTCTTTCATACCGAATTCATCGAGCAAATCCTCAAGTTTTTGTTTTTTTTCGTCCGGCGTTAGTTTGTCGTTCATTTGCAAAACGAGTTTTATATTGTCTTCAACTGATAATTTTCTAAAAATAGAAGCTTCCTGAGGCAGATAGCCGATACCTTCTTTTGCACGTATATTCATAGGTACATCAGTCAAATCTTTGTCTCCGAGAAAAACCTTGCCGCCGTTAGCTTTTACAAGACCTACAACCATGTAAAACGTTGTGGTTTTACCTGCTCCGTTTGGTCCTAAAAGCCCGACGACTTCTCCCTGATTTACCTCAAAACTTATATCATTAACAACGGTTCTGTCACCGTAAATTTTTACAAGATTTTTAGCCGTAATTTTCATATTAAACTTTCCACCTTTATATCTAAAAAGAATACCACAAAACGATGGAAAATTTAAATAAATTTATGCGTTTTTATCTAAATTCTTTTGAACGGAATCTGCTGTTTTTGACGGTTGGGCTTCAGTTTTTTCCTTAGAGTCTAAATGCAGAGCACTCATAATAGGATGTAAAATCAAATGGCTTATTTCCGGTGCAAGTATTGTTAACCCGACAACAGATCCGATTATAGAGCTTAATTCTATTGAACCTTTAGCAAGATCAAACATCTTGCCCTGTTTTTCCAGAGTTTTTTTATGGATACCGCTTTTTTTATCAGCACCTATTAAATAATCAAGCAATTTTGCGTTGTTATCTTTAGGATTTGTCAAATCTTCTGTTATTAAATCAAGAAATTTTTTGTTTTTATCGAGCAATCTTTCTTCAGGTTTCATATATGCAAGGTGGTGGTAGGCAAGCATTTGTTTTGCATTTTTAAAAGCAGGCATACCTTCTTTTTTAAATATTTTTTGAGCAAGTTTAAAACCGCCATTTTTAAAAACAGGAGGAATAATTGCCAGATAAATGCCAAAACACAAAAGCTGATACAACAACTCTTTTGCTGCTGCATATTTTCTTGTATCTTTGTCTGTATTTTTGTCTATCAATGTGAAAGCAGGTCTGCCGACAGCTTTTAATGCTGTTTCTATTTTTACCGCAGCATCTGTATTTTGCGCTATAGTCTGGAATGAGTTGCCGGTAATAACATTTACTAAAGGTCCTAACATACTAGCCACCTACCTTCATTCCGTAATTTTGCAAGCTTGTAATACGTACTGTATTGAGCAGTTTTTTACTTTCTTCATTTAAGTTTGGCGAATAAACCGCGGGTGTCGGAAACTGGGGAGTGTTTTCTTTTATATCAAGTTTTCCGTCAGATTTTTTATCTTTTTTGTTATACAGCTTTGTTACCCCGTCCATAATAGGTTTTAAAGTCCAATTGCAAACAAGCGGAATAATGATACCGGCAGTTAAACATACGCTTAGCAGTGACAAGCCGTTTTTTACCTTTTTGGGGCTTTTACCTGTCTTTTTCGCAAGAGGTACAGCCAGAGGCAAAATCATTTTGTGAGTTGCGATATAAGAACCAAATGCAATAGCTTCTGTTAACCCTTCTCTAAATGCGGCATATTTTTTAGATTTCGGATCTGATTTTTTGTCCATCATTGTAAAAGTCGGACGCATAACCCCTTTAAACATAGCAATAGCCAAAACGGCATATAATGCATCGTTATGTTTTCCCAGAGATTCACATGTTTTTTTCAGTTGGTTATAAATAAAACTGCTCATTATAAACATCTTTCTTAAAAGCTTCATGTGCTTTAAGTTCAAAAATAATTATTTGTGCTATTAACCGACCGGTGTTGTAACATTTTGTCACAAAAACATTATACCGAAAAATAACTAACTGTTTGATTAAAAAGGTTTTTTATGTTTCAATAGACTTGAACTCGCTTAAAACTAAGCACCGGCGGCTTGTAAAATGAGTTGTTAAAGCGGTTTTAGATTACTGGAGGACATTAATGGACAAAACATTTGTTGCAATCAAACCCGATGGCGTAAAAAGAGGATTAATCGGCAACATTATCAGAAGAATTGAACACAAGGGCTACAAAATTGTAGGCTTGAAAATGCTTCAACCAACATTAGAAATTGCTGAAAAACATTATGCAGAACATAAGGGCAAACCTTTTTATCAGGATTTAATCAATTACATAACATCAGGTCCGATTGTTGCAATGGTTGTTGAAGGTAAAAATGTTATCGAAGGTATGCGCCATATGATGGGCTCTACCGTTCCTAACGATGCCCAGGTCGGCACAATCAGAGCCGATTTTGCACAGACAAAAGAATTTAACACAATCCACGGTTCTGACTCCTGCGAAAGTGCCGAAAGAGAAATAAATATCTACTTCAAACCCGAAGAACTTTGCAGAGATTGGAAAACAATGATGGATTATGTCTGGGAAGATATGAAATAATGAAAAGCGACTTTTTTAGCTATGAATTGTTAAAAGAAGATAAAAAGACCGGAGCACGCGCCGGTCTTTTACATACACCTCACGGTGATATAGAAACACCTATATTTATGCCGGTAGGTACAAACTCTGCCGTCAAAATGATGACAAATGACCACCTCAAGGATACCGGTGCGCAAATAATACTGGGTAATTCCTATCATCTCTCTTTGCGCCCGGGCAACAAACTAATCAAAGAATTTGGCGGGCTGCATAAATGGATGAACTGGGATAAGCCGATTCTTACCGATTCTGGCGGTTTTCAGGTTTTCAGTCTTGCTGATTTAAGAAACATAACCGAAGACGGTGTAAAATTTAAAGACACCAAAACAGGCACGGAGTATTTTATAAATCCAGAAATTTCAATGGAAATACAGCAGGATTTAGGCTCTGATATAGCAATGGCGTTTGACGAATGTGCGCCGTATCCCTGCACTTATGAAGAAGCTAAACTTGCCATGGAACGTACACATAGATGGCTGGAACGCTGTTTTAAGGCTCACACAAGAGAAGATCAGGCACTTTTCCCGATTGTACAGGGTGCATTCTATGATGATTTGAGAAAAGAAAGTGCAAGAGTAATTTCAACCTTTGATGCGGTTGGTTATGCAATAGGCGGTGTAAGCGTGGGCGAACCTGCTGATATTAAAAACCATTTTGTAGAGCTTACCGCGCCTCTGTTGCCGAGAGAAAAACCCCGCTATCTTATGGGTGTGGGCACTCCGGAGGATTTGTTAGACGGAATATTGCGCGGTGTTGATATGTTTGACTGTGTTCTGCCGACAAGAAATGCCCGCCATGGTTCATTTTTTACTTCAGAAGGCAGAAAAATTATTAAAAACAAAGAGTTTGAAAAAGACCCGTCTCCGCTTGATGTTAACTGCAATTGCTATGCCTGCCGCAACCATACAAAAGCTTATATAAGGCATCTTTTCAGAGTCGGGGAAGCTACTGCAGCGATTCTTTTGAGTATTCACAACATACAGTTTTTAATTAATCTTGTTAAAGAAGCCCGAAAGGCAATACTCGAAGATCGTTACGAAGAATTTTACAAAGAAAGAATGCAAAAACTTTTTAGTAAATAAAAAAGCTGTTTTATTATAAACAGCTTTTTTATTCGATTTTTGATTTCCGAACTAAAAAATTATATTTGTTTTGTTACGATAGCGAATATATCGTTAAATATTAATACCATCATAAGAATAATCAAAAGCAGGAAGAAGAAATTGCTTATCTTTGCTGTAACTTTTTCATCAAGCGGTTTGCCTTTGCATTTTTCTATAATCAAAAACATCAAATGCCCGCCGTCCAACGCCGGTATAGGCAGAAGGTTCATAACGGCAAGGTTTATGCTTATGATAGCAGTGAGTAATATTCCGTTTAGTATACCTGTTTGTTCAATCATATCACCGCCCATTTTTGTTGCGGCAACAATACCGCGCAGTTCTTTGACAGGTATTTGTCCGGTGATAAGTTTTTCAAGACCGATAAGTGTGTATTTTGTATTAATCCAGGTATATTTAAGAGAACCCGTAACAATTTTTACCGGAGAATCCGTTTCAATAAAGATTCTGTTTCCGTCGCGTTCTATACCTATTAAGCCCTCCTCATTTGAATAAATTGCAGGAAGATTCAGCACTTTATCCCCGCGTTTAACTGTGAAAAACATAGGCTTTCTTGTATCGGAAACAGCTTTGGCAATATCTGAGAGAGTGGTTTCTCCGTTTGCAATGTATTCGTTTTTATTTTCAAGAGAATTTCTTAATGCTGTCTGAGTCGTGTTTAAGCGGATTTTGTCATTTTTTATTTTTTCAATCCCCATTAACGCAGCAGCAGAAAGATGCAGGGCTTCTTCATCACGAGGTTTTATGAGTTTTATGACAGTTCCTTTTTTAATAGGTTCAGAAATATCTTTAATCTCGGGATTCATAGCCTGCAGTTCTTTTAAAGAATTGTTGTATGCTTTGTCAGAAATATATCCGTCAAACTTTTTACTTGCTTTAGCGTAGATATTAGTCTGAAACGGTTGAATAATATTAGAATTGTTAATGCGCAGAATAATATCTCCTTTTTGCAATCCTGATGCTTTAACAGAAGCCCCTTTTGCCTCATTTACGCTTTTAATAAAAACAATGGCTCTGTCTGAGGGCAGCTTGTGAGTAATTGCACCTGTGACCATAATAAGAGCAACAGCGCACAACATATTCGCAGCAACGCCGGCAACAAGTACCAGCGCTCTTTTCCACGCAGGCTGATTCTGGAAAAGTTCCGGCGAATCTTTAGAGATGTTAGCATCTTCTTCGTCATCGGGGAAGGAAACATAACCTCCGAGCAGAAGTGCATGCACAAGAATTTCTATATCTCCGATTTTGCCTTTGTACAGTGTCGGTCCGACCGGCAGCCCGAAACCGAATCTTGTTACCTTAAAACCAAGCATTTTAGCGGTAAGCAGATGCCCAAGTTCATGTACAAGTATCAAAAAGCTTATAAGCAAAATCATTATAATGATATTCATAAAAAATTGTCCTCTATAAAATTGTGGTAATATAATTATTTTATCATATACAATTTAAGGTAAAATATTTATTATAATTATTATATGTTTGGATTTTTGTATCAATTACTCGACCTGATATATAAAAAACGCTGTTACTGCTGTAAAAGCACAAAAGAAAATGTTAGTTTGTGCTCAAAATGCTATAAAAGTATAAAACATCTTCCATACTGCAGTTTAGAAATTATAAATGGTGTAAAAGTTTATAGTGCAACCGTATACAAAAGTAATATACAAAAAATAATAAGAGGCTTAAAATATCACAAACAGCGCGGTCTTGCTTTTTATCAGGCAAAAATTATGTATGAATACTGGCAGAATCTGGAAATATCAAAACAAAAATTTGTTATAGTGCCGATTCCTATAAGTAAAAAGAGATTGAAAGAAAGACACTATAATCATATGTCTCTGGTCGCCAAAGAATTTTCAAAATTAACCGGCTATGAAATAAATGAAAGCCTTATAATCAGAGTTAAAGATACAAAACCTCAGTACAAGCTTAATAAAACAGAAAGAGCAAAAAATCTTAAAGGTGCATTTGAATCAGTAAAAGAAAATTTTAAACCTGAAATACTGGATAGTAATTTTCTTATTTTTGACGATATCCTTACTACAGGCAGTACAATTTCAGAGATAACAAAATTGTTTCAAAAAAATAATTGTAAAAATCTCACCGCTTTTACTACAAGCTGCAGTGAACATAATTTTCATATAAACAACATTTGAATCAAAAGTTAGTACAATTTTCTTAATAGGCAATGCAAGAATATTAAAAATATTTTTTATAATATATTAAATTTCAAATTGTATTTGATAGTGTTTTTTAGTAAAATTTTTAATTGAAAACGTGAAAATGGAAAAAGGAATTTTCCATACGTGTGGGTACGGTGATTTCATGAAGTTTACATATGAAGAATTAGTTAAGGTCACGGAAGCGGAAGTACTGCATTGCAGCAATACCACAGGTGTTTTTAGTATTTCTACGGATTCTCGCAATATAAATGATACAAATGTTTATCTGCCGTTAAAAGGGGAAAAATTTGACGGTCACAACTTTATTCAGGATGCCGTAGATAAAGGAGTAAGAGGATATTTTACAAGTGATAAATCTCTTATGTTCCCGCAGGCAAAATTTGTGCTTTATGTAAAAAATACTCTGGAAGCTTATTTGAAACTTGCTCTTTATTACAAAGAAAAAGTAAATCCTATTACTATAGCAATTACAGGCAGTTCCGGCAAAACAACCACAAAAGAAATGATGGCGTCCGTAGTTTCTCAGGCGTATAAAACACATAAATCACCGCTTAACCATAACAATGAAATAGGTCTGTGCCAGACACTGCTTTCTATGCCGGCTGATACTGAGGTTCTGATTCTTGAAATGGGTATGCGCGGACTCGGCGAGATTGAACTATTGTCAAAGTATTCAAAACCGGATATTGCAATTATCGTAAATACCGGCACTACTCATATAGGAAGACTCGGTTCTGAAAAAAATATCGCAATAGCAAAATGCGAAATCACAAAATACTTGCACAAAGAAGGCTGCCTGTTTGCGCATGATACAAAATTAATCAGAGAAGTTAATAATTTTGACGGGCAAACTGTATATTTAAGTTTGAACTCTCCGGAACTTAAAGATGTAAAATTAAACGAAAATTCCAGTACATTCACCTACAAAAACTACCCTTATGAATTGAATATCGAAGGACTGCATAATATACAAAATGCATTGTTTGTAATTAGTGCCGCATTAAAACTCGGTATTTGTGAAGATAAAATTGCAAAAGGATTAAAAGAATATCATTCGATTGAAAAAAGGTGGGAACTGATTGAAGCAGCAGGTTTCAAAATTATTAATGACAGTTATAATTCTAATCCGGAATCGTTAAGAGCCGCAGTTTCAACATTTTTAACTACCAAAAAACCGCCAAGACTGCTTGTACTGGGTGATATGGGAGAACTCGGCAAAAACGAAAAAGAATACCATAGAGAAATCGGTGTATTTTTAAATGATTTTGATGATGTTAAACTTATTACCGTGGGCGAACTTGCAAAATACATTGCCCGTGGTACAAAACATAAATCTGTAAGTTTTGCGGACAATAACGGTGTTGCACCTTATATTCTTGAAAATATTGAAAAAGGTACAACAATACTATTTAAAGCATCACGTTCAATGAAATTTGAAGAAATAATCAAGGAGTTAAATCAATAATGATATTAGCAATAGTTGCAGCACTTGTCGCATTTGTTTTAGCTTTGCTTCTGGGTGTACCGTATATAGATTTTTTAAAGAAAAAAATGCTCGGGCAATATATCAGAGAAGAAGCTCCTGAATCCCACGCACAAAAAGGCGGAACGCCGACAACCGGCGGAGTATTTCTTGTTACTGCGGCTGTTGTTGCTGCTGTTGTATCTCTGTTTATGGCTGAAAAAACTTCAACAGGCGCGTTTTTACTTTTGATAACATTTATTTTTTATATGTTTGCAGGATTTCAGGATGACTCGCAAAAATTTGAACATCACGCAAACAAAGGTCTGAGCGCAAGAGGAAAACTGATATTGCAAATAGCCATCGCCTGTCTGCCTGTTATGTTCGTTACAATTAGCGGCAGAACATTTTTGACTTTCGGAGAATATACATTGAATCTTGGTTATTTATATCCGGTTTTCGGAATTTTTCTTATAACAGGTGTGTCTAATGCAGTAAACCTGACTGACGGATTGGACGGTCTGGCTGCTTCCAATATGGTAGTATCATCACTGGCTCTTGCAATAATAAATCTTATTATGGGCAACATCGATATTGCTATTATATGTGCATCTGTAATGGGTGCGTGCCTTGGATTTTTATATTTCAACAGACATCCGGCAAAAGTATTTATGGGCGACACAGGTTCGCTTGCTTTGGGCGGTGTGTTAGGCACAATTGCTGTTATGGGTAAATTTGAACTGTGGCTAATACCAATAGGTATAATATTTTTACTGGAAACATTATCAGTAATGCTGCAGGTAACAAGCTATAAACTCACCGGCAAAAGAATCTTCAAGATGAGTCCTATCCATCATCATTTTGAACTGTGCGGCTGGAAAGAGGTAACTATAGTAAAGGTCTTTACGCTTGTTAACTTTATTTTCTGCACAGGTGCTGTTCTTTTGTTCTGGTATTTAAACAGGTAAGGTAGAAAAATGAAAAGAAAATGGTTTGATAAAAAAGTATTAATATTAGGACTATCAAAAAGCGGCATAGCAGCAGCTAAGTATCTTAACTCACACGGCGCAGACTGTTTTATTACCGAAAAAAAACCGCTTGAGCCAAAAGATGAACAAACCGTTAAAGAACTGAATGAAACAGGTATAAGAACAGAATTCGGCGGACACAGCGAGGAATTTATGAGTGATGTGTACATTGCAGTCACAAGTCCCGGTATTCCGCCAAAATCAGAGCTTATGCAAAAGTTGAAAGAAAAAAATATTCAGGTCATAAGCGAGATAGAGCTGGCGTATCTTGAAACCCAGATTCCATTTATCGCAATCACAGGCACAAACGGAAAAACCACAACTACGGAACTTACAAATTTTATAATAAATAAAGAATACCATGCCGAAAAATGCGGAAATATCGGAATCCCGCCTTGTTCTTTGCTGGACAAGAGCAAGGATATTGATTATCTGGTATGCGAGGTCAGCTCTTTTCAGCTTACTTACAGCCCGAGCTTTCGTCCCCAGATTGCTGTGTGGATGAATTTTACCCCTGACCATATAGACTGGCACGGCGGGCTTGACGGATATTTTGAAGCGAAAGCATCTTTATTTACATCCAATAAAAAGCCGGGGTTTGCTGTGTTTAACGCAGCAGATGAAAAAGTTTTTGATTTCGGTAAAAATTATGACGGAGAAAAGTACTTCTTTGATAAAGAACTTGAGAAAAATTGTTCTTATATTAAGGATAATGCCATATATTTTAAAAACTGCAAAGGGGAAGAAGAAAAAATTATTGATATAGCAGATGTTCCTCTTGTAGGAAATCATAATTATCAGAATATAATGGCATCTTTAATCTGTGCAAAAATTGTCGGTGTTGATACTGATAAAATTACTCAGGCAATAAAAGAATTCAAAGCCCCGGAACACAGATGCGAGTTTGTTGCCGATATTTGCGGCAAAGAGGTTTACAATGACTCAAAAGCGACTAACCCCGAGGCTGCAATAGTTGCTTTAAAATCTTTCGGCGGAAAAACAGTTACGCTGATTGCGGGCGGTACTGACAAAAATACGGACTTAACGGAATTTTGTGAAACAGTTAAAAAATATGTAAATCACGTTGTACTGCTCGGTGCAGCAAGAGAACGTTTTGAATCCGAACTTCGCAAAAATGGTTATGATAAAATAATAATGGTAGATGGAAGTTTTCAAGACGGAGTTGACCGTGCGTTTGAACTGCCTGATGAGGTAATTTTATTATCACCGGCATGTTCAAGCTATGATATGTTCTCAGGTTACGAAGAACGCGGAAGGGTATTCAAAGAGTATGCCTTATCGAAACAATAGACGAAATACAAATAATAATATAAACGATTATGAAAATTTGCCTCCATCCGGTGATGTGGTATTGTCTTCTGCCGACAGAACACTGATGGTTGTGGTTGCGTTTCTTGTTGTAATAGGGCTGATGGCAACATTTTCAGCAGGCGCACCAAAAGCAATGGATCTCGGGCAAAATCCGGCATCTTTTGCTATAAAACAGTTTGCATATCTGGTTGTTGGCTTTTTCGGGCTTAAGTATTTTATGAAACTTGATTATAAAAAATTGCGGGATTGGGCTGTACCTTTTGCGTGGTTTGTTATTATAATGCTTGCGCTGGTAGACTTTACACCTTTGGGTGTTATTGTTAACGGAGCCCGCAGATGGATTATGCTCGGACCTATACAATTCCAGCCGTCAGAGATGACAAAACTGGCTGCTATATTACTTCTTGCAAATGCATTTCACCGGGATGGAAATTTGTTTGATACAACAAAATGGGCAAGATATTTTATACCAATTTTGATAATGGTATTTCTTGTTTTTAAACAGCCGAACCTTTCAATGGTTGTTCTTTTATTTTTAACATCTTGTGTAATGTATTTGAGTATTGCGGGTTCAATAAAATATATGATTGCAGCCGGATTGGGGCTTATTGGGGCAATTGCCGGCGGATTTATGATGTTCGGGCACAAATTGCTCCACGGATATCAAATGCAGCGTATTCAAATATGGCTTAACCCTAATTCTGACCCGTACGGTGCTGGATACAATATTATTCAGTCTTTACTTGCCTTTGCTGCCGGCGGATTCTGGGGAGTAGGGTACGGAAACTCAAAACAAAAGCTGGCCTGGCTTCCTGAAGGTCATACGGATTTTATTTTTGCTGTAATAGCGGAAGAACTGGGCTTTTTGGGCTGCTTTTTGATTATCGGATTATTCTGGACTTTTATACACAGAGGTATTATTATAGCTTCAAGAGCAAATGACATGTACGGAAAACTTTTGGCAGTTGGTATTACTTTATCTATAGGGCTGCAGGCATTTATTAATATGAGTGTTTCAAGTTCCCTAATACCTGCAACAGGTGTACCGCTTCCTTTTATAAGCTATGGAGGTACATCGCTGATTGTTTCACTGTGTATGGTAGGAATTTTATTAAATATTTCAAAAAAGAGGATAAAAAGGATAAAAAATTATGAGCGAAACTATTGATAACAAAAAGAAAGTTTATTTTGTAACAGGCGGAGGCACAGGCGGTCACATATATCCGGCTGTCGCAGTCGGTAATGCTTTACAAAAAGAAGCCGATACAGAAAAAGTTTACTATGTCGGAAATCCTGATAATCTGGAAAAAAAGATTGCCGATGAAAAAGTTTTTGACTTTTTACCGGTTTCTATAACCGCTATGCCCAAGACAATGAGTTTTGATTTTATTAAATGGGGTTTCAAGCTCATAGGAGCAACAGCAAAATCGGTTGGGTATATTTTTAAATACAAACCCGCACTGATATTCGGAACTGGCGGATATGTCAGTGCTCCTATGCTGTTTGCCGGTGTTTTGACAAGAACTCCGGTTGTAATCCATGAATGCGATGCTATTGCCGGCAAAGTTACAAAAGTTATTGCTCCTTATGCAAGTTCTGTTTCCGTTGCTTTTGAAAGCGCAAAAGATGATATTAAATCTGATAAAATCCACTACAACGGAAACCCTGTAAGAGAAGAATTCTCTACTGTTGACAGATACCATGCAAGACAAAAATGGAATCTTAAAGACAAGCTGACTATTATGGTTATGGGCGGTTCTCAGGGGGCTAAAAAACTTAATTCTGTGCTTGTAAACAGCATAAAAAATCTGTTTAAAAAGTATGATATACAGATTATTCACCAGACAGGTCTTAAAAATTACGATGAAACAGTAAAAGAATTGAAGAAAATTTATCCTGAATATACAGAAAACTCACAGTACATAATAAGACCGTACTTTAAAAAGATGTATCTGCCAATGATTGCGTCAGATATCGCTGTATCAAGAGCAGGTTCATTAAGTATTTCCGAAATATGTGTATCAGGTCTGGCTTCTATATTGATTCCGTATCCGTATGCAGCTGCAGATCACCAGAGAAAGAATGCCAAAGAGATGGAAGAACTCGGGGCTGCTTTATATCTGGATGATGCTCAATGCACAGTGGAATCGTTTACTGAAAAGCTTGAAGAGCTTATAAACGATACCCAAAAGATGATAGAACTTCAAAACAATGCTAAAGCGCTTGTTAAAACAGATGCAACAAAGAATATTGTTGAACAGATTAAAGCTGTTTTAAATAAGTAATCACATATATTAAGTTTAGAAAACGGGCGTTCTTTTTAGAGCGCCCGTTTTGTTTTGTATTTAATCATAATAAAAAGATAATGTAAACTTATGTAACGATAATGAATAAAACTCTAAAGAAAATAAAAAAATGAACCGATAACTAAAATGTAATTGAGAACAAGTGAGTCTAAAGGGAAATAATTTATGTTAAAAAAATTGGAGAAACCAACAAGTAATGTAAGCGACGGAGTAGCATTTTTGCTTAGAGGTGCAAAAAAAAGACGCTCTATGGCAATAGCAAGTGCAAAGATGATTAATTCCGATATCGGTATTTCTTCAAGACTTGTTGCAATAAAGTAGTTTTAAAGAAAAAAGGCGATGTGAGGTTTTTACTGTACAAACGAACATTAATAAACTAAAAGCTCCTTTAGCAGTGTATGCAAAGGAGCTTTTGGTTTTTAATTTTTTTGTGTTTTATCCTGTTTATTCTTCATTAAAGGATTTTTCTTTTTCTGTTTTTCTGTTTGAACAGGCTCTTGCGGTTTGTTGATTATAACGAGGACTTCATCCTCTCCTGCCATTTTGAGATTATTTCTTGCTATGGCTTCGAGACTTTTTGTAGAACTAAAATCCTCTAACTCTTCTTTTAAGCGTTGATTTTCAACATAAGCTTGTTCATTTAAAGCTTTCATTTTTTTTATTTTGCCGTGATAGCTTATGCTTTTGGTAATATTATTAAAAGCACTGAATCCTATTTGAACAAGACAAACGAGGAGTACTATAGTAAGAAAAGAATAATAAAATCGTATTTTGTTCTTTCTTTTATTATTTTTTGCCTGAGTTTTTTCTATTAAATCAGGTTTGTTCATATCCAACCCCATTTTGCTTATCCTAGGTTATAATATTATAGCTTTAAAATGCACAACTGGCAAGTTGAAAGCGGTTTTCAATAATTTTTATAAAAATAATTACAAATAAATTAACCGGAATATTGTACTTAATAGTTTAAAAATGGTATAAATATAATAAACAAGCTAAATATAAGGAATTAAAATGTTTGATTTATCTATTCTTTTTAACCCGATTATACTGGCAATAATTGTGTGTTTTATAGGCGTTGTGGTCTATTTTGTTACTAAAGTCCAGTATATTAATATGTCGTTGAACGGTCTTACAAATATACTGAAGAGTTTTAGAAAGGGGAATATCGTTTACCGGTTCAAAGAACTGGATGATATGTTTTTAAAGAATTCTTTTATCTCTAACTATTGGGTAGAATTTAAGAATACTCTTGTTTTTAATGAAGGTATTTCTCTTAAAGGCTCTCCGGTTGAAAATTCTTCTATACAGTGTACTGTCGATTCTTCATACTTTTTTAATGAAGAAACCCTTATTAACAGTAAACTCAACTACAAATTCATATCCGCAGTACCTACGATATTAACAGGTTTAGGACCTTTGTTTACGTTTATGCATATTGCAATTGCCTTTTCAAAGGTAAATTTTGCAACGCAGGAGGCTACTATTGCTTCTGTTTCTTCATTACTTGCTTCAATGAAAGTGGCTGCGATGATTTCAGTTGTTGCAGTAGGCACATCTATTTTGTTTATGGTAATAGAAAGAATTTTATACAAAAATATGTGCAAAACTCCGTTGAGCGCTTTTCAACTGGAGATGAACAAGCTTTTTGACACAATAACTTCTGAAAAATTCCTTGTTGAACTGTTAAGAGAATCTAAACTGCAAAACAGCGTTATAAATCAGACCTTTACAACCATGCCTTTGCAAATGAAAACGGCTTTTGACAAAAGTTTTAAAGAGACTCTTGTTCCATACCTTGATAACTTAATATTTTCTGTTAACAAATTACAGGATAATATTAAAAATAGCGGTTCTAAAGGGATATTAGACGACCTGTTCGGCAACAATGATAATGAGTAGTAATTTTTATGAAATATATTAAGTACAAAACAGATGCACAAACCGGCGGAGATGATAATGTTTTTTGGGTTACAATGAGTGACCTTTTACTCGGTCTTGTGGTTGTATTTCTGGTGTTGTTTGTCTTTGCAATAACAGGTTATACACAGTCAAAAGTTGCAGAGCAGGAAAAACGTTATGAAGTTACTGAAAAAATAGCCGAAGAACTTAAAAAGAACAACATTAACGTTGATGCCGACAAATTTTCCGGCAGGATAAAAATATCAGACCTTGAGCTGTTTGAACTTAACAGTTGGGAACTGTCCTCCAAAGGCAAAGAATACATGGCTAAATTTGTACCTGTATATTTGAATGCAGTATTAAAAGATCCCAAAGTAAGAAAAAATATTACACAAATTGTTATCGAAGGTCACACAGACTCACAGACTTTTGCAGGTGCAAAATCCGAAGAAGAAAAATATTACAGAAATATGGATTTAAGCCTAAAACGTGCCTCAAGTGTAGCAAAATATATTATTTTTTCTGATTACGAAGGCAAAAAAGAGTATCAAAAAGATTTGTTTAAAATAATATCAGTCGAAGGCAAAGGTCCATCAAACCCAGTCATAGTAAACGGCAAAGAAGATTATGCCAAAAGCCGGCGCGTAGAGCTTCAGGTTGTGTTTAAAGAAAATTTTATGCTGGGCAAAGATAAATCAGCTAAAACAGAATAGTAGGTACATTAAATCTGTTAAGAAACTATTGCCACACCGGAACTTGTGCCCAGTCTGTCAGCCCCTGCTGCTATCATTGCCAGTGCTTTTTCTTTATCACGAATGCCGCCTGAGGCTTTCACTCCCAGTCCGTAAGGCTTTACGGTGTCTGCCATAAGTTTTACGTCTTCCGCTTTAGCGCCGATACCGTTTTTTACAAACCCTGTTGACGTTTTAACAAAATCCGCTTTAGCTTCTATACAAATCTCGCATGCTTTTTTAATTTCTTCTTTGGTTAATAGGTCTGTTTCCAGAATAACTTTTAAGATTTTATCACTGCAGGCGGCTTTTACAGCTTCGATATCCTGTTTTACATAGTCATAGTCTTTATCTTTCAGCTTTGAAACATTTATAACCATATCAATTTCATCCGCACCGTCTTGAACAGCTTTTTGTGCTTCAAAAGCTTTGACCTCCGAAACGCTTGCCCCGAGCGGAAATCCTATAACCGTAACTACTTTTACGCTGGTATCTTTTAGATACTTTTTAGCTGCCGCAACGTTAAATGGGTTTACACATACGCCTTTGAAAGCATATTCCTTAGCTTCAAGTAATAATTTTTCTAAATCCTGCCTTGTTGCATCCTGTTTTAAGAGTGTGTGTTCGATATATTTATTTAATTCCATTTTAATTATCCTTATTTTATTACTTCAAGCATTTGAGCGGATTTTATTTTTTTAGGCGCAAACTGTTCCACATGTCTGCTCATCAAAGAAAAACAAAAATCACATATTTTTTCAGTTGCCAGCTCATCATATTTTGTTCTGGCGTCAAAGTCCATTTGAAGCAGGGTATTTAAAAAATCTCTGAGTTTGTAATGCAGTTTGACTGATTTTATGGAATGTTTTTTGCATTCTTCACAAATCGTACCGCCGTTTTCAGCTGAAAACCAGATATTTTCTTTATCCAGTTTTCCTCCGCAGCAGGCGCAAGTTTCAAGTTCCAGAGAATATCCTGCTATGTGGGTGATTTTAAGCTGAAATTTCAATACAGCTAAAAGCAGCGCTACCTTATCTTTAGATTTAGATATAGCATCTAATGTTTTGTAGAAAAGCTCGTATATTTCTTCGCTGTTAGGGTCATTTTCTATACCGAAACTGTGGACGATTTCGCTGCAATATATTGAATAAAACAGCTTGTCCATGTCGTTTCTGGTATTTTTAAAGGTATTAATAGCTTCTGCCTGACAGATTGTATCCAGATTTTTTCCCTTATGCAAAAGCAGCCTGTTTGCTATCAACAAATCCATTCTGCCGCCAAGCTTGCTTGTTGTTTTTTTAGCTCCTTTGGCTACACCTCTTATAATTCCCTTGTCTTTTGAATACATGACAACTATCTTGTCAGTTTCAGACAGGTTATAAGACTTCAAATTTATTGCATTGGTAGTAAAGTTTTGCATGATTGCAGGTTAGAACTGGATATCAAATTTATCCACAGTACCGTGATAAGCCCCTCTAAGCATTTGTTCAATCTCAACTTTATTGTCGCTTGCTTCGATTGCGATATCTTTAGAGATTAAATCTTCTTTAATAAGCTGGAACAAGGACATGTTCATTGTAATCATGTCGTTATAAGAGCCTTTTTTAACAAGGTCATAAATTTGTTCAAGCTCGTCTTTGATGATAAAGTCTTTGATAGTAGGTGTAACCACCATGATTTCACAAGCCGGAATACGTCCGTGTCCGCTTTTAAGCGGAATAAGTTTTTGAGCAACACAGGCTTTGAGAGTTTCTGCGAGTTGTTTTCTCACGCCTTCTCTGTCTTTTGGCTCAAACATACCTACTATTCTGTTTACGGTTTGAATAGCATCGTTTGTGTGAAGCGATGCTATAACAAGGTGTCCTGTTTCTGCCGCTTTCATCGCACTGGACAGTGTTTCTAAATCTCTGATTTCCCCGATTAGTATAACGTCAGGGTCTTGTCTCAGTGCGTATTTTACACCATCAGGGAATGACAGGGTGTCTATTTCCACCTGACGCTGCGTTATAATACAGTTTTTGTTTGAATAAATAAATTCTATAGGGTCTTCGATTGTAATAATGTGTTTACGTTCGTTTTTGTTAATCAGGTCAATCAAAGACGCAATTGTTGTAGATTTACCGCTGCCTGTCGGACCTGTAACAAGAACAATACCGCTGTTAAATTTTGAAAACATATTCAATGCCGGCGGCAATCTTAATTGTTGAAACGTCGGGATTTCGTAAGGGATGATTCTGAACACTAAAGATGTGTTGCCCATCTGTCGTGCGAGGTTGATTCTGAATCTTGAAATACCTTTAATTTCATAAGAAAAATCCAGATCAAAAGCAGATTGCACTTTTGTTCTAAGGTATTTAGGCAATACTATATTCAAAACATGTGATATGTCTTTTTCTTTAATAACAGGATAATTTGTTTTGACAATTTTCCCGTCTTTTCTTACGACAGGAACTTCGTCTATGCGCAAATGCACATCAGATACCTGTTCGGCTACTGCTTTTTTTAAAAATCCGTTTATATCAAATATTATTTCAGGTCTATCCACAATAGTCTCCTCTTATCCTCTATTGTATATTGTATTATCTTTTGTAAAGAAAAGAAACAATTTTATAAAGCTTTACATAATTTTACTCAAGTTTTGAAAAAAAATGCCGTAATACAAAATATGAACCGAAGGGATAAAAAAAATTAGGTTCATTGTTTATTACATAACTGGAGGCGTATTCGTGATTTCAAAGAACATGTACCTGGAAATGGACGCAGACTTGGCTTTAGAAGAACTCCAAGAAGAATTGGAAGGAATCAAGCTAATGTTCAATGAAAAGAAATGTATCAAAGTAAGAAGGAAGGAGAAAAAATTCAAAAATAAAGTCTGCTGGGAATAACCCAAGCTTTTTATAAAACTGAATAATACAATATATTAAACCGGCTTATCCCAAGCCGGTTTTTACAATTTTTAGCATTGACAAAAAAACAAAAAAAAACGACAATACAATAAAGATATTGTACATATTTATCTTGGTAACGAATTGTTAAGAGCATGCTTTAAAAAAGTAAATTTAATTTTTGAGCAAACTTTATATTTGTGTGATGTGTCAAATATAAAATTTAATTAATAGGGCGGAATAGATTATGTTTAATTTAAAGAATTTGAAAATTGTAAAACATCTTAAGTCAATTAAACCACGACTGAAATGGCTTATGTTTTCTCAAATGCAAGACTACAAAGTTAATTCAAAATATATTGATATGATTTGTTCCGACAATGATACAGCAACTGCTAATGATAAGCTTGAAGAAATTGTCAGAGCATCTTTAATCAGAGAGTTTACTCCGGAGATTACCAAAATGAAATCCTATGACTTTTTGGTCGATGCTGTTGTTCATAATTTAAAGAAAAAACAGCTGGAAGCATACGATGCTGCAATTGAACAAGATGAAGACTAATATTTTTGTTTTTTAGTTTTTGCCGCAAGGTTTTTTATTGTTTTTGTCTTAGCAATATTGGCTTAAAACATTAAAGCTCATATTTATAATTTTATTCTGTTTTATCGGGGATATACATAAGAATATCGTTGGGCGTGCATTCAAGCGCCCAGCATAATTTATCTAATGTATCAAATTCTATGCCAACATTTACATCATTATATAGGTTGAGCACAGTGTCATAACTGAGACCTGATATTCTTGCAAGTTCAGCTTTGTTTATTCTTTTGCTCCCCATTATTGTTGACAAATTGTTTTTAATCATAAGGGAATTGTAACAGTTGCTAAAACATTCGTTGATATCTTGGAGACTATTCTTTAATATTAGGATAGTAATCGGTAAAATAAGAAATATAACTTAACAATAAAAAGGAAAACGCCAATGACAAAATCCCCGAAAGAAAAAGCTTCTGCAAATTATCAGCTTGATGAAGCTGATTTTAATGAGTTGTTCGAATCTCTGGATGAGATTTTTATAGATATTGTCCAACTAAAGGGGTTTATGGCAATGCTTAAAGTGCTCGAGCAATTTAAAGATAAAAAGGGCAAAATAGATTTTGATTATATAGAAACCTATGTGCGCAGCAAAGCGTTAAAAGTAAGAAAACGCAAAGATAATGTTGATGCTGCTATTGAAGAAATACAAATACAAAAAGAAAATTATAAACAGCAAAATTGCGGATAATTATTATATTTAAGAATTGTATATGTTACGTAATTTGGTGACAAAATAATTCTTTCTTAACATAAGAATGAATAATAAATTAAAACTGCGTAAGCAGTGTAAGCGACTGTACAAATAACTGCATATTCGCCAAAAAATCCGACCTTTGTGGAGTGAATTACAGAAAGTTTCACAAACAGCAACAAGCGAGGTTTGTTTGAGGGCTATGTAATTATAACAAACACTTTAATATATCAAAGAAAAGCACTTTATATAGCCCGAGTTGCCGAGCATAGGTTTGTGTTACTTTCTGTATGAACGCAACAGCAGGTCGGGAGTTTCTTGGGCTCCACCCGTTCTTTGCTCCAAAGAATGGGTGGAACATAAAGCAAA
>CASFCQ010000023.1 GCA_949293185.1 uncultured bacterium | reverse complement strand
CTGCCGATATATTGAAGCCCTATATGCGCTAAATAAAAGCAGCGAGGATTAGTGAAAAGGGCTGTGCCCCTAAACATACAACAATAATAGTTAATAGCCCGCCGATATATTGAAGCCCTATATAAAAACCAAATAAAAATGCCGCCAGGGGTAGATTGGCGGCAAAGTTTTTCATCATGGAGAAAAGGAGTGGAAGAGAAAGTATAAAGAGAATTGGCTACATGTTAATAATACCCAAATTTTTATTTCTTAAACATATACGGAGTATATATTTTACATAAATTTACATTTATTTTTATAAAAACAAACACACTTAATTAAAAGGGCGTGTGAATTATTTTTGTTATTTTTTATGATATTATGTTTTTTAAAGTTAAGTGCGCAGAATTTTTATTTTACAAATTTGTGATGCTTCCTTGGTTCAGGTATTTTTGATGAAAGCAAAATAATAATATATGCAGAAGGCAGTTGTTTATACAAACAGCCCGGATGACGGGGACAAGATAGAAGAGCAGATAATAATAAAGCTTATCCCTCTTTATAAAACTGCAAAGCTGCATAAATTGAAGATTGTTAATCATTATTTTGACAGAAAAGATTCTTGTAATGCTTTTTTAAAACTTGTTGATGATTTGAAAAAAGATATATCTATTAAAAATGTCATAATGGATAACAATGAGATTATAATGAATGAAAAAGTTTTTATGGAGTTACTCGAGCTTGAAAGGACTGTTTATATAGTCGGTGACAAAACAACAAATGTAATAAGCCCTGATGAAATAAAATAAATTAAAATACAAGCAAATTGATGCTTATTATTCCGTTAAGCAATGCTCTTTCATCCTGCTTTAGATATGGAAGTCCTGTTACTTCTTTGTAGTTAAAATCATTTTTAATAACTTTTTCGTTATCATCTTTGTTGTGTTGTATGGCAGGTGTATTTATATCTTTCAGGTCTATATAGAAGGCTTTTGCTTTTTCGTACGGATCTGTTATGAGTATTTGACCTTTTTCATTTATGTTTATTGCGTTTACATAGTGTCCGTATATGCGTTTGTATGTTGTTCCGTCGAATTTGTAGACACCAATATTGAGTATAACGGATTTGCCGCTTTGCAGTTCGTTGAAGACGTTAAGATGATTTTTGCTTTTGAATCTTTTGTCAACAGGTCTGATTCCGTCGTATTGTATAATAACAGAGCGTTTGTTTTGTTTAAAATATTTTTCCAGCGCCTTGCATAGATTGTTTGTTTTTGTACCTTTTTCAGAAGTTTTAGCAGTTTTGCTAAAATATTTTATAAGCTCAGACTCGTTATTTTTAAACGAGTTGTAGTTTATAATACAATTTGCAGCACAAACAGGTGCGCAGGAGTATTCATCTTTTTGTTTAATGTCGGAAAAGCCCGACACAATGAACAAAAGCGCTAATAAAAAAAGTGATTTAAAAAATTTTTTAGTCATATTAAACAGCAAACCTGAAATGTACAATGTCGCCGTCTTGCATAACATAGTCTTTGCCCTCAAGACGGGTGAGACCTTTATCTTTTGCTGCAGTATAAGAGCCGCAGGCAACAAAATCGTCATAGCTTGTTACTTCCGCACGTATAAAACCTTTTTCAAAATCCGTGTGAATAACACCGGCTGCCTGTGGTGCTTTTGCACCTGCCGGAATGGTCCAGGCACGTACTTCTATTTCACCCGCAGTAATGAAAGTTCTTAAATCTAGCAGATGATAAACAGACTTAATCATTCTTTCTATGCCGGAATCTTCTACCCCGAGTTCGGAGAGATAAGCTTTTTTCTCTTCTTCACCGAGTTCAGAAAGTTCTGCTTCGATTTTTGCCGAAATTACAACAACATCTGCGTTATGTGTTTTAGCATAAGCTTTAACTTTTTCTACATAGTCGTTGCCTGTTGCAAGATCTGTTTCTGAAACATTTGCTGCATAGATAACAGGTTTTGTTGTCATAAGGTGCATTAGTTTTATAAACGGCAATTCATCTTCATTAAAATGGTCTTTAACATTTATAAACTTACCGTCTTCAAGCAGCTTCAATAATTTTTCAACAACAGCAAGCTCTGCAATGGCGTCTTTGTCTCCTGTTTTTGCTACTTTGGACAATCTTTGCTGGCGTTTTTCAAGGCTTGCCATATCAGCAAGAGCCAGTTCTGTGTTTATTGTTTCTATATCGTCAATAGGATCGACTTTGCCTGTTACGTGGATTGTGTTGGGATCGTCAAAGCATCTGACGACTTCAATAATAGCATCTGTTTCTCGTATGTTTGCAAGAAACTGATTGCCCAGACCTTCACCTTTGCTTGCGCCTTTTACAAGCCCTGCAATGTCAACAAATTCTATTGCAGTAGGAACAATTTTTTCCGCTTTAACCATCGGCTGCAGTACTGAAAGTCTTTCGTCCGGAACGCTTACAACACCTACGTTAGGTTCTATTGTGCAAAACGGATAGTTTGCGCTCTGGGCGTTTGCGGTAGAAGTTAGTGCGTTAAATAATGTTGATTTTCCTACGTTGGGCAAGCCAACAATCCCTGCTCGTAACAATTTTTGTCCCTCTTTTTCATTTATGTATGCTTAATTTTAATGGTACAAAAAATACATTCGATTTACAATGATATGATAAAATAATGACAAGAATTAATTAGTGAGGATAAGCTTATGAAACGTGCAATTATAATGGTTATAGACTCGATGGGCTGCGGTGCAATGCCGGATTGCAAAGAATATAATGATATTCCAGAGTGCAACACTCTTTGTAACGTCGCTAAAGCTAACGACGGACTGAAGCTTCCTACAATGCAAAAAATGGGAATAGGCAACCTTGGTGATGTTAAAGGTGTATTACCTGAAAAGAATACAATTGCTCAGTACGGTATTATGAGAGAGGTATCTAAAGGCAAAGATACCACAACAGGACACTGGGAGATAGCTGGGCTTGTGCTGGATGAACCTTTTAAGGTCTATCCGAACGGATTTCCCAAAGATGTTATTGACAAATTTATAGAAAATACAGGCTGCGGCGGTGTGCTGGGAAACTATCCGGCATCTGGTACAAAAATCATTGAAGACCTTAATGAAGAGCATCACAAAACAAAATTTCCTATTATATACACAAGCGCTGACAGTGTTTTTCAAATCGCTGTTGATGTGGATGTTATTCCGCTTGATGAACTATACAGAATGTGCCGCATTGCAAGAGAGATTCTTGTCGGAGAACATAATGTATCGCGTGTAATTGCTCGTCCTTATCATCTTGTTGACGGCAAGCCGGTGCGTATATCAAAAGACAGAAGAGATTATTCTGTAGAGCCGCCAAAGCCAACAGTGTTGAATGAAATTCTTAATGCAGGCGGAAGGGTCGTCGGTATCGGTAAAATAGAAGATATTTACGTAAAATCAGGAATATCTCATGCTGTACATACTGGCTCTAACAAAGAAGGGCTGGAGCTTACGCTAAAAGCTGTTGATGGTTCTCTTGAATTGGATAAAATCATAATTTCTGATTCTAAAGAACCGCCAAAAGCAGAACTTATTTTTACAAACCTTGTTGATACGGATATGCTCTACGGACACAGAAACAACTGGAAAGGTTATGGACAGGCTATAGAAGAAATAGACGCATTTTTGCCAAAAATTATGGATAAAATGACTAAAGAAGACATTTTGTTTATAACCGCAGACCACGGCTGCGACCCGACTGTACCCGGCACTGACCACACAAGAGAGCAGGTTCCTCTTCTTGTATACTCAAAAGCTGACGACTTTAAAACAGGCGATTTAGGTATACTGCCTTCATTTGCATATATAGCTGATGAAGTAAGAAAGTGGCTTATATAAAATAAAAATTTACATTATAGCAAAAGAGCCGTGACTGAAAAATCACGGCTCTTTTCTTTTGTTTTCATATAACCACTTAATTAGTATAATTTGTATCTTACAACAGTGTTGTTACCCTGTTCTGTTATATACATATTGTTGCCTTTGATGATAAGGTAATACGGATTTGTAATGTTGTTCATAAATGTATAAACCTTACCTGCTTTAGTTATTTTTAAGATATTATTTTTTGCATAGTTAGCAACATACAGGTTGTCCATAGAGTCAAAAGCAAGTCCGATAGGTCCGCCTAACAGAGGGCTTTTTGAAAACAGTTGTGATTGACCGTTAGGCATAATTTTGTAAATGCTGTTATCTGTATAACTTGCAACATACAAAATACCTCTTGAGTCAATGGCAAGACCGGTAGGTCCTGAAAATTTATCAACAACGCTTCTGTTTGTTGAATTAGCTGTATTAATATTGGTTAATGAACTTTTAGCAGCTTCTCTTTGTGATGCAACTACAATTTGATTTTTTAAGCTTGTTGCTCTTGAGTATAAATCGTCACCTTCTTTAATCTTTGTAACGTAGAACAGAGCTCTTTCCGTATTGCCTACTTTATGATACAGTTCGGCAAGTTTTAAAACCACTTCCATATCATCAGGATCTAACTGATTAATTTTTGTATAGCATGCAATTGCTGATTGATAACTTTTTAAGTATTCAAACAATGACCCCATGTTGTAATAAGCGTCAACAAAATCAGGGTCTTTTGCTACAGCACTTTTAAAGGATTCAATAGCTTTTCCGTATTCGCCTCTTTCATACAAATCAAGACCTTCGTTGTAATACATAGCACCTTCTGTGGAATAAGCTAAGGCACTGCCTGCTGCACTTACGCCTAAAAGAAGTGTTAACCCCAGTGTAATAAATATCTTTTTCATATTTTCTCCATTCTCTTTTACTAAATAAGAGGACATTTTTGTGTGTCTTTTACTGCTTGTTCAAAATTATACGCTATATTAAATAATTTTTCTTCTTGCAGCGCAGGGGCAAGAATTTGTAAGCCTATCGGCATACCGTCGGAGTCATAACCGCAAGGTAAGCTCATTCCTGGAATACCTGCCAGGTTTGCGCTGATAGTGCCTATATCGGTCAAGTACATGCTCAGAGGGTCTGATATTTTAGAACCGATTTCAAAAGCTGTATTCGGGCATGTAGGTGAAACTAGTACATCAACTTTTTCAAAAGCTTTGTCAAAGTCTTCCTTGATTAGTCTTCTTAATTGCTGAGCTTTTTTGTAATATGCATCGTAATAACCTGCACTCAATGCATAAGTTCCGAGCATGATTCTTCTTTTAACTTCGTCGCCGAACCCTTCTGCCCTTGTTTTTGTGTACATTTCAAGAAGATTTTTGGCATCTTTTGTTCTGTGACCGTATTTTACACCGTCAAATCTGGCAAGGTTTGAACTGGCTTCTGCAGTAGCAAGAATATAATATACGCCGATAGAATATTCTAAAAGCGGAAGTGAAATTTCAATAATTTCCGCACCAAGTTCTTTGTATTTTTTTATTGCATTTTCAACTGCTGTTTTTACATCAGGTGCAACTCCTTCTGCCAGAAGTTCTTTTATTACACCTATTTTTGCGCCTTTGATGTCATTTGTTAATGCTTTGCTGAATGCAGGTACAGGCATGTTTAATGACGTTGAATCATGCGAGTCGTGTCCGCTTATAGCTTCTAATAACAAAGCCGTATCTTCAACACATCTTCCAAATGGTCCTATCTGGTCTAGCGAGGATGCAAAAGCAATCAAACCGTATCTGGAAACTCTTCCGTATGTCGGTTTCATACCTACTATGCCGCAAAAGCTGGCAGGAAGACGTATACTTCCGCCTGTATCAGAGCCTAAAGATATAGTTGCTTCATATCCGGCAACAGATGCAGCTGAACCGCCTGAGCTGCCTCCCGGAACTTTGTTTGTGTCCCAGGGATTGCGGGTAAGTTTAAATGCCGAGTTTTCTGTTGAAGACCCCATTGCAAACTCATCTAAGTTTACTTTTCCCAGAATAGGAATTAAGTTTTCTTTTAGTTTTACACTGACCGTAGCATCATAAGGAGAAACAAAGTTTTCCAAAATTTTGCTGGAAGCTGTGGTCTTTGTACCTTTAAGGTTGATATTATCTTTTAAAGCAAGAGGGATACCTGCCAATGGCGGCAAAATCTCGCCTTCTGCAATTTTTTTATCCACTTCTTTTGCTGTTTCAATAGCCTGTTCTTTGCAAAGCGAATTAAAAGCGCCGAGTTTTTCATCAACTTCTTCTATTCTTTTGTATTCAGCATTAACAAGTTCTACAGCCGATATTTCTTTATTTAAAAGAGCTTTTCTTTGCTCTGAAGCCGTCTTTTTTAACAATTCTTCCATACTTTTTTAATTTTGCCTCTTCATAAACTGTGATTATATTTGTAATTATAATCTAAAAATAACTTGATGTTAAAAGGTTAGGATATTGTTACAAGAATTGTAAATATTTGTAAAATTATTACTCTAATTTTTAAAGATTATTAAAAAAACAACCGATAACAAATATGTACAAAAGGAGTATCAGCAAAAATGGGATTGTCAGCTTCACAGGCACGTTATTTGTCTTTAACAGCAAGAAAGAATAATGTTGAGTATCAAATTGAACAATTGACCCAACAAAAACTTATGCTTGCCAATCAAATGGATAGCGAAGCCAGCCTCTGGAGCGACGGTATGAATATTCAGCATTTATACTACGATCCTGACGGAACAGGTTCTTCGTCAACTGATTTACAAAGGTTGTCATACCAGATTGTTACAGGAGCATACGAGGACGGAGGTCTTGGTATGCGTGTTGCGGATTCTTACGGACGAATCGTTGTAACAGAATTACCGGAACCGATGCCTGAGGGTATGACTGTTGAAAATTATGTTGTAGAACCTTATGCAACGCAGGCTGATTATTTTGAACAAAACCTGAAAACAGGTAACTGGTTTATACAGCAGCAGGATAAAAACGGTGAATGGAAAGACCAGTCACTAGCCGGTTCATCCTTTATTTATCAAGGTGTTGATAAAGGTGATTTCACTGTTGCTAATGCCGAGTATGAACGCAAGATGGAAAGTCTGGAACGTATAGACAAAAAATTTGATATGCAAATCCAGCAGCTTTCTACCGAGCAAAGTGCTCTTGAAACAGAAATGGATTCTATTAAAAAAGTAATTGATAAAAACATTGAAGAAACATTCAAAACCTTCGGTTAATATGTTGTAAAGTCCTTGATATCAAAGACTGTTGAATATTCACCGACAGGTTTTTCTCTTTCTGTAGTGACTGTCTTATTGTAAAGGAGAGTATAATCCGTGGAACTTATCTTATCAATCCAGCCGAATTTAATCATTGCATCAACAGCAACGATGCTTCTTGCTTTCATATCAGCTTCAAGAAGTTTTATAACAAGTATTTCAGATGATAAAGTATTGGCTATGCACATCAAACCGCCTGCTCCTGCTTTTGCGCATATATAAGGGCTAAGCTGCATAATTTCCGTATCAGGTCTGTGATTTCCTCCTATTAAATACGGATGGTGCAAAAATGCATTTTTTATTGCTTCATATTCATTTGTACAAAATACGTTGTAAAAACCTTTTGCAAGTTCAGTTAATGATGTCGCAAAATTAGGTGCTCCGCATCCGTCCAAAGTAAATGGCAGTTCTTCTTGTGTTTCGCACAGCTGTTGGATTTTTTTGTATATCTTTATTTGCAGAGGGTGATTTTGTTCAATATAAGATTCAATGTTCCAGCCCATTTGATTGCAAATTAAAAGCATTAACGTATGTTTGCCGGAACAGTTGTTGTGCAAAGGTGAATATTTGCCGGCAAATTTAATCTGTTCATCTTTATTCAAAGGTTCTATCGGAGGACATTTTAAATTATCTTCACTCAATCCGCCTTTTTTTAACAGATTTTTTAATATTTCAATATGGACTTTTTCTCCGGTATGTGATGCACAGCAGGCAGCGATTTCTTCTTCTGTTAAATTGTAATATTTGTCTGTATTAAAATCTTTTAATACAGCAGCCTGCAGTGGTTTGGCGCTTGAACGATGAAAAAAAGGGTAGTTTAAATCATCTCCGAGCTTTTTTAAATTTTTATTTTTATCGTATAGAACAATATATCCGTAGAATTCTTGTTCTACAAGGTTTGAACGTTTTTGTTGTAAAAGTAGTGCCGGCTGTTGTTTCATTATTGTTTGTGTTTATTTTGAATATTAAATATTGCTCTTAATTTATCTTTTAACAGTTTATTTTCTATCATAAGTTTTTTGACAAGTTCGTCATTAGCCGGTGTTTTAGGCAGGTTTGGCGCTGTCGGGGTAATTGCCGCAGGTTTGTTTTCATTTGCCAGTATATAACGTTTTTTAGCTTCACTTTTTGTATGAATTATTTTATCAATATCTTTGTTGGCAACATAGCCCATATCCACCATGATTTCACCGATTTTTAGCTGGGCATCAGGGTTTTGTTCGTTATGCTGTTTTTGTTTGCGTAAAACATCATCGAGTTCTTTAATATCAATTTTGTTTAATCTTTTTACATATTCTCCCAGTCTGATTTCACCGCTCATATAATGTATAGCGGCTAAAATAAGAGCTTCCGGCGGTTTTATAAATTCCATTTTTATACATTGCGAAAGGTATGACGAGGATTCTTCCAGCGTCCAAAAGTTATCCAGCGTAATATCAATGACTCTTTGTTTGTTTAGTGCACATTTTAAATACTTATAAATGTTAAAATCCAGCCCGTTATTGTGCGTTTCAAGCTCCTGTTTGCCTTTAAATGTTATTTCAGGTGTATATGCAGGATAAACTTCATTGGGCTTTGCATCTACTGCTGCATTAGGTAAAACTTCTTCAAGGTGCTGTTTTATATCCAGATAAACCACCTCTTGAACCCATAGAGGGGCATTTAATATACTCTGCATAAGCATATGAAAATTATTATGTGCCATAAACTCTCACTAACTCCGATATTTATCTTAATCTAAACATGTATTATAATATGATAAGTAGCATAAGTGCAAAACCTTGAATAAAAATTAACATGTAAAGGAATACATATATGGGTCTGGACGGATTCTCAATGTCGAATTTGGGTTTACATAGAAATCTAACTACAGCGCAGCTTGCAAATGATGTCGAAGCTACTGCCAAAATGGCGTTGGAAAATCAATTGCCGGATGTTGACGGAGTAGGCAAAAAAGAAAAAGCCGGAAAAAAAGATCCTGAAGCAGCTTTTAATCCAATGGTTCCTTTTATACCGGATAAAAAAAAGAAAGAAGATTCTGAAGAACAAGAAGAAAACAGCTCTGCAGAGCAAGATAACGGTGAGGGGAAAAGTAACAATGAGATTAACATCAATACAACAGTGGGTGATGAAAATTTTGATGACAATATAAAAGAAATTGAAGAGCCACGCTATCTCTTTAAAATGAGTGCTGATAATATGATAGAAATTTATGATGCAACAACGAATAAAGTATTAAAAAAAATTACTCCGGAAGAAGCCGCATCTACTGTTCACAATTTTACAAAGATTCCAAGCATATTTTTCAACAAAGATGTTTAAAATTGTAATTCTAAAAAAATATCGGAAAATTGTTGGGCTTATATAGCAACTCCACAGATACTATGAAAAGCCGACTCTTCTTGTGTGTTACATAATTTGGTCACGAAAACACGTCATCCTGAGGACAAAGCCCGAAGGATCTACTTCGAAATTGTAACATAGATACTTCGCTTACGCTCAGTATGACGCAGTTTTTAAAATCTTTGGTGAAATTTGTTATATAAGCCAAAAATTTTATTTATTTGCTTTTTTTCTGTTTTCCAGCTTTTCGCTTATGCTATTGGCTATAGGTGTAGCTATAACCGGAGATACAAATCTGTAAATAAGTGCAAATACCATTAATGCCTGTGCAGTCTTAAATCCGTTCATCATTCTTGTCAGCTTTTTGGTGGAATCTGCATTAGCCAGCATTTTTATTGCGTTATTCATGCACTCTCTGTTAAAGGCTGCGCGCATAGCTTTACTGTTTTTCATTCTTTGCAGATAAAGCACTTTAACTGCGTCCGCTTTGTCTTTGCCATTTTCTACAGTAATTTTCTTAATTTCTTTTAAGAAATTCTGTGCAATATTGTCACCTTTTTGCTTTTTGATTTCTTCTTTTAAATAAACTTTTACATTATTAGTAAATTCAAATTGATTTTTGAGCGTGTTTATTGTTGATTGAAGTTTAGGATTTGTTTGTGCAGCACGTTCAATAACTGATGCGTACTCAGGGTCTTGTTTAAATTTTAAAAATTTTGTTTGCAGCTTTTCGTCATTTATTTTTGAAATATGGAACAACTCTGCAATGTGATTTATTTTTCGGTTTAGGTAGTGGTTAAGAGTATAAGCTCCGACAGTAGACATAGCACAGACTGCACCTTGATTTATCATAAGAGGCATTTTTTGATCTTTTTCTATTGTTTTGGAGCGTGCCGTGTCAAGCATATAAAAACCGGATAATGTACATCCTACAAATGCTGCCAGATGTTCTTGATAGTTTTTGTTTTTAAGATAATTTACAAGATTTTGTACAGGTTTTAGAGATGCAAGAGCGCCAAGTGCATATGCTATTGCGTTAGTTCCTTTGTCTCCTGCTGTTTTGGTGAACTGTTTTGTTCCGTCTATGACTTTCTTTGCCGTTTTGGCGTCTAAACGTTTAAATGCCGGTCTTTGCTGAGAGGTGTATGTATATGGTCTTATTTCCATGATTCAAGCCCTCCCGTAAAGTTCTGAAATGTTTTACTAGCTTTTGCGTTGTTCTTAAAGTTTATGATTGAATATTTGTAAATCGGATTTTGAAGCAGGTTTTGCGTTTCTGTTTTTTGGGCTTCTGCTGTCTTTTTCGTTTGGAATATTCTGTTTAAGAGATATTTATCAATAAACGGAATCAATGCAATTGTAATACCCGAACGTATGCTTGCCGTTAAAACTTCTGTTGATTTGTTAACAAGCATTGTGAATGTTTGTGCATTTTTTGTTGAGCCTATAAATTTTGCTGCTTTTTTAGCAAAAATTTCAGGATGTTCTTTAAGTTTGTTAAGTCCTTTTTTAATCGGAGAGAATAGAGCAATCGCAAAACCGTAGCCTATTAAACCGGATGATATAGAATGAGATGCAGCCTTTTTATTTTTTTCGCGGTTTTTGTCGTTTGACTGAGCCATAATTGCTGCCGGTCTTAGCGCACAGGTAATACCAAGCGCAAATACTGCATCAAAAATAGTCTGGCTTGCGTCTGCCATGCCGATAAATTTTTCAAGAGTCTTATTATTTAAAAACTTCCAGAGTCGTGTCTGTTTTACTTTGTTAACTTCTGATAAAGAAAGACCGCCAAATGAAACATTTTTAGCGGTCTTTCTTGAAATAAAATTATCTGTTTGATTAAATGACTTCTTATTCAATGAATCATGATACAACATGAACTGAGAAATAGAATCATCCGCTGCCCCCTTAGGCAACCCTGTGAACTGCTTTGATGCTATATTTACTGTATTAGACTGTAAATTTAACATTGTCCTCTTTCACAAGTCTTTTTTCTACTTCCAATATTTACATTTACTAGAAGTTCAAAAATCTTTTCTTTTGCTAGTTTAACATAATAAATTGACAATTCAATCCACTTTTTTTATGAAAAATAAAAAAAATAATGCCAAAATCCTTGATTATAAGTGTATTTTGGACATTTAAATTTAACTATACAAAACTTAATATTCTTTTATGGTGTAAGTAAAACTTTTATCGCTTCACCTCTGTCATGGGCTAAAATAGCTTCTTTTGCTTGCGAAAGCGGCATTTTTTTTGTTATAAGTTTTGTAACATCAATATGTCCATCAGCTATCAAATCAAGAGCCTGTCTGAAATATTGAGGGGTATGATGGAATACACTAATTATTTGTACTTCATCATAATGCAGCTGTTTTGTATCGACAGATATCTTTGTGCCTGACTTGCAGCCGCCGAATAAATGTACTTTTCCGCCTTTTCTTACAAGCGAAAACATTTTTTCCCAGACTTCCGGCAATCCTACGCACTCAACTGCCACATCCAGTCCTCTGCCTTCTTCCGTAAATGATTTAAAGATTTTTTCAGGATGTTGGTATTTTAGTAAATCAACAACTTCATCTGCCAGAGCAAACTCTTTTGCCATTTTTAGTTTAAGAGGGTTACGACCTGCGGCAATGACTCTTGCACCTTTAAGTTTAGCCAATCTTGCAAACATAAGACCGATAGGTCCTACTCCGATTACGCCTACAGTGTCGCCTGGTTGAATGTTTGTTCTTTCAACACCGTGTACAACATTAGCCAGCGGTTCACAAAAAGCAGCTTTTTCAAAGCTTAGTCCGTTTGGAATTTTTAGCAGATTTTTTTCTACAATCCTTTGCGGAATCGTTATATATTCAGCGTATGCTCCGTTAAGTAAATCAAGATTTTCGCAAAGATTGTACTGCTTTTTTTTGCAAAAAAAACAATTGCCGCAAGGTGCGGAGTTAGCTGCAACAACTCTGTCTCCCAGCTTAAATCCCACCACATTTTTTCCTGTTTTTACGATAGTACCGGCAAACTCATGCCCAAAACCCGATGGTGTCTTTTTTATCAAAACAGGATGCCCGCGGCGAAATGTTTTTACGTCTGTTCCGCAGGTAAGTGCTGCTTCTATTTTGACAAGCACTTCATTATCGTTGGGTTCTTGTATTTCTACGTCCTCATATCTTATATCTTGAGGAGCATAATATCTTATTGCTTTCATTTTCATATTCTGAACTAATCTTTTTCTACTTTTATATATGCTTTCAGGGTTTTGTTTGCGATTGTATCCTCTATAGCTCTTCCTATATCATCAAGAGAATACGCTGTTGAAAGATATTTTACTATCACTTTCTTTTTTGTCAGCAGATTGTATGCTGTTTCCAGATCTTTAGGCGCGGGAGAATAACTGCCTAAAATTTTGAGTTCTCTGTAATAAATTTCGTTGTTTGTGTATCCTGCTGTATCATTTTTTACTGAAGAAAAAACAAGGATTGTACCTCCATCTCTGACAGCTTTAAGAGCAAAATCCAGCGACTGTTCCGCTCCTGCTGTCATAAATACAATATCAGCACCGATTGAGCATGTCATTTCTTTTATCTTTGCCGAGGTTGCGTCATTATCTTCAAATTTCATCGCAACATCAAAATTAAGATTATTTGCAAGAGCAACTCTTTCTTCTATAAGATCACATCCGATAACATCACCGCCAAAAGCTTTTATTGCCTGCCCCATTAAAAGCCCGATAGAGCCGAGACCTATAACCAGAGATGTTGTTCCTTGGTGTACTTCTGCTCTTTCGACTGCTCTTATGCAGCATGCCAGCGGCTCCATAAAAGATATTTCCATATCATCGAGATTGTCAGGTGTTTTGAATACTGTATTTTGCAGGTGCAGTGGCGAAACATAAATATATTCTGCAAAGCCTCCGGGAAATATGTTAGTTTTTTTAAACTGTCGGCACATTGAATAATTTCCGTTACGGCAATAATCGCATTTCATGCAGGGAACGTGATGACCTAAAACAACTTTGTCACCTTTTTTAAACTTAGAAAACAAACCGTTGTTAATTTCTGCAATTTCGCCTACGACTTCATGCCCCAGCACTTTAGGCGTGCCATCATGTAAAAACTTAACAATATCTGAACCGCATAATCCGCAGCCGCGGACTCTTACAATAGCTCCTTTTCCGCCGTATTCTTCAAGAGTCGGCTTCGGTCTTTGCTGAATAGATATTTTTTTATTCTCCGATACTGCTACTTTCATTGTGTTATTAATATCCCATAGTCTATTTATTCTAAAATTCTATCACTAAATAATTCTTTGTGAATATAATATTATAGAATCCAAATTAGAATCTACCGGACTAGCCGGACGGAATAAGAATGAAAGAATTTAAAGATTACGAAGAAGATATATATAAATGTTCCAGATGCGGTTTATGCCAGTCTGTTTGTCCTGTGTTTAAGGCTACTTTGAATGAATGTGCCGTATCCAGAGGAAAGTTTAATATACTTAACGGAATAATAAAGGGTGAATTGCAGTTTAATAATAATGTTAAAAAATATCTGGATTTGTGTACAGGATGTAATGCCTGCAAAAATTTTTGTCCGAGCGGCATTGATGCGCGCGAGATATTTGTTGCGGCAAAGCATGAGTATTATAAGAGCGTCAAACTCTCATTTTGGCAAAAGTTTTTAAATTCGTATTTTTTATTCAAAATTTTACTTATTAGTGCCGGAATATCCGGTTGTGTTTTGAGATTATCCGGTATAAGCAGGATTTTAAAAGTATTTGAAAATTTATTGTTGAGATTCGGATATTTGGGAAAAAGGTTATACTTGTTTAATTCTTTGGTACAAAAGCAGTTTAAAATAAAAAGCAGTGATTCTTGTACCGGTAGAAATACAAAAGCAGTTTATTTTGAAGGCTGTTTTAATAAATACATAAACAATGATACAATGGCTGCTGTAAAAAAAATTCTTGCCTGCACAGGTATAAAAGTTGTTAAAAAAAACTTTGAATGCTGCGGAATAAGTTATCTGAATGACGGTAATATTAAGAAATTTAAAGAATTGCTGGAAAAAAATCTTAATGCAATTGATGAAGAATATGATTACATTCTTACTGACTGTGCTTCGTGCAACGCAGTGCTTAAAGAGTATTGTAACTATTCAGAATTTGAGGCAGCTATGGAATTCAGCTCTAAGGTAATTAGTGCTGTTGAGTTAATTAAAGATATTAAATTTGAAGCGATTAAACAATTTAACGTTGCGGTACATA
The DNA here is from genome assembly GCA_949293185.1 of uncultured bacterium. Taxonomy (GTDB): domain Bacteria; phylum Cyanobacteriota; class Vampirovibrionia; order Gastranaerophilales; family Gastranaerophilaceae; genus Limenecus. The sequence goes on along the minus strand of CASFCQ010000023.1, from coordinate 14,794 downwards.
AACCTTGCCATGATACATATGATTTTATTGATATAGTTAAAAACATTAAAGGAATAAATTTTGTAGAAGTTGAAGGATATGACTCCTGCTGCGGCTTCTCAGGCAAATTTGCTCTCCAAAATCAAAGTATCTCTATGAATATCTCCCGTCAAAAAGTTCAACATTATACAGAAAATAATGTTGATTTTATCATAACGACTTGTCCGGCATGCCTGCTAGGTCTGAATCAGGGGCTTGCCGAAATAAATACAGCTAAAAGACCTGTTGCAATAAATCTGTTTGTTTTTCTTGCTCAGTATTGCGGAATGTCTATTTTTTAATAAATTTCATTGCAAGAAGAGACAATGCAGAAACCGCAACTCCGACAATCGGCCATGTGTAATTTGGCTTTTCGTCATGTGTTAAATAACCGTAAGTTTTGGAAATGTTATTTCTCTGCGTGTCATAACAGTAGCTTGCAATATCTTTTGTAACTTTTGTTGCGCCTACCGCATTAGCTGGATAACCCTGATACGGAATTTGCGAAGTGTAAACACATTGAAGCATAATTAATTAACCTTACTTTACTACCTATTTATATAAAAACAAATTGTAAAAAAAAATTGCTAAATTTTTAACATTTCGTATTTTTTGGATATTTTTTGCAATTTCTGGGAATTATTAATATAATGAGGTCAAAAGTTTATAGGAGTTTTTTATGAAAACTGACAAAAATAAAATAGCAAAATTTGCGTTTACAATGGCTGAATTGCTTATTGCAATGACAATCCTCGGGGTTATTGCTGCATTAATGCTCAGGACAATCAACCGTATTAATCCAAACAAAGATATGCAGTTGTTCTTACGTACATTCCATGCGATAGAAGCAGCGGCAGGTGAGGTTGTTAATGACACATCTTTTTATGATTCTGATGTAAATGAAATTTCTGACCTTTCCACAGACCCTCTTCCGACAACACGTATAGAACTATATGCCAAAAATGCAACATCAGGTGAAATATGTTCTAGAAAAAGTAATTACTCTGGGTGTTATAAAGCTATTGATAAAAACAATGCAGTTTGTTATTTAATTGCATCTAAAATGAACGTAACTGGTATAACTGACTGCTCTTCAGGAGATAAAGTTATGAATTTCCGTATGGGTAACGGAGCCTGTGTATACGGGCTGGCAGGAAAAAGTGTACCTTTTGAGTTTGTGATTGACCCGTCTTGTAAGGGCATTGAATCCGGTTATGCAGCAAAAATATTTGCATCAGGGACTATGACAGTACCGGAAACATCATCAACATATGGTGATACTTTTAAAGATGAACATGCCCAGAAGAAAGCTTATACCTGGATGTATCAGCAAACAGATGTTAAGAAAAAAGAATATGACTTTGAAAAGGAAGAAACTAAATAAAATATCAGCCTTTTCAATTCACACAATATAAATTATAATTATACGAACAGGAGATAATAATGAATAAACAATCTATTAAAAAAGCTGCATTTACTCTTGCAGAAACTCTTATAACTATAACAATTATCGGCATTGTTATGGCATTGATGCTTCGTTCCATCAGCCGTGTAAACCCTGATAAAGATAAAATTCTATTTTTAAAATCTTATCATACAATAGAATCAGCTGTTGCTAATATCATTACGGATTCATCAAAATATGATCAGAACACAGAAGAAAACGGTGACTTTTCGAGTGTTCCTCTATCCACAGCTTATGCAAAAATCAATGATACGATATATTGTACAAATGGCTGGGAAGATTCTGAAGACTCCGACATTAAGTGTTCTAATCCTGGTATTAATCAATCTAATGCACTGTGCTATTTCCTTGCAGAACAGATTAACTTCGTCGGAAACTTTGACTGCTCCGGAGGTTCTGATACAGTAAACTTTGTAACAACAAACGGGGTATGTTTTAAAGGATGGACAGGTTTTGGTTCAGACTCAATTGAGGGTACTGTTGTAACACAATGTCCGGGTGGTGAACCTAAAAATGAGGGGTACAAAATCAAAGTTTACAAAGAAGGTAAAATGACTGTACCGTCAGGCTCAGAAGGCACGCTGCAGGGTGATGCATACAGATGGATTAATGACCAGACTCAAATTAAAAACTAATAAATACAGAATTAAGGCAGACTTGGGGAGAAAATAAATATGCAAAATAAAAAATTAGCAGATATAGGTGTATTTGGCGGTTCAGGCTTTTACAAATTTCTGGATAAAATAGAGGAAGTAAAAGTCGAAACCCCGTACGGTTCACCATCAGACAGTGTTTTTATAGGTGAAATAGGAAAACATAAAGTTGCGTTTATGCCCCGTCACGGAAGAACACATACACTTCCTCCTCATTTAATTAACTATAGAGCCAATGTCTGGGCTATGAAATCTATCGGATGTACAAGAGTTATATCACCTTGTGCGGCAGGGAGTCTGCAAAAACATGTTGCACCGGGGCATTTTGTAATATGTGATCAGTTTGTTGATTGGACAGACGGAAGAAAATCCACATTCTATGACGGTCCTATAGTTACACACGTAAGCGCGGCAAATCCGTATTGTGAAGAAATGCGCCAACTGGCTGTTGCAACGGCTAAAGAACTGGGTATTACTGTACATGAAACAGGTACTGTCGTTGTAATTAACGGTCCGAGATTTTCAACAAAAGCAGAATCTAAGTTCTTTACTTCTCAAGGCTGGGAAGTTATCAATATGACACAGTTTCCTGAAGCATATCTCGTTAAAGAAATGGATATGTGCCCGTTAAATATATCTTTAATTACGGATTATGATGCAGGACTTGTCGGGGAAGTTCCTCCTGTTCAGCATGCAGAGGTTATTAAAGTATTTAATGATAACAATGAAAAATTAAAGGCTTTATTGTTTAACCTTATTGAAAAACTTCCGTTAGAAAGAGAACATTGCGATTGTTCAAAAACAGTAGCCTCTTCCAGAGCTTAGGGAGCTAGACAGAAAATGAGCATAGCTTATTTAGTAAATAATTTATTTAATTTTTATTTCTGGTTTGTACTGGTTAGGATTTTTCTTACCTGGATTCCGACCATAAACTGGTATAATCAGCCGTTTAAAACGGTTGCAATTGTTGCAGACATTGTATTAAATCCGTTTAGAAAAATTATACCTCCTCTCGGCGGGTTAGATTTTTCGCCTATAATAGCCCTGATATTCTTGCAAATTGTTCAGTTCTGTGTTGTAAGGATGCTTTTAATACTAGGGTTGTAACAGATTTACATCAAAAGACCGATGTAAAAAAATGTTAATATACATTAAAATAATATAAGAGAACTAGCAAAAATATTTTTGCAGGGCTTTAATATAATATGAGGCATTTTTAATGCTGTCTTAGTGTAAGAGAGTAATCACAGGAGAGCCAAAGGTGGTCGATAATCGTTCAGCTGGATTTTTCGGAATCGGTGGCAGCTTTAATTTTAAAAGCGGCGACATATCTGGCACTGCGGCAAAAACGGCTGATGATCGCCAGAGCCCCGGTATGGAGTATTTCCAGCAAGGCGAAGCTGCTGAGGACGGAAATAATTTTTCAGAATCACAGTTCGTTGACAGAAGCGCCCAGCTGAGTGCAACATTGAATTCTCTTGCTATGATGAATGTTGCAAATTTAATTAAAAAAAATAAAGAAGAAAAATCAAAGCCTGATGATAAGAAAAAGGATAAAGAAAACAAAAATCTTGATGCCAAAATTCCACTATGGGAAGATTATCAGGATGAAAACGAAGATTTTCTGTATGTAGATTAGGCTTTATTTTGTCATATATTTTTTTGTGTTAATCTTTTTTTATGGCAATGTTTTTAGATAAAGCAAAAATAAAAATACTTTCAGGTCGCGGCGGTAACGGTGCTGTTGCATGGCGTCGTGAAAAGTATGTTGACAAAGGCGGACCGGCTGGCGGCGACGGCGGCAGAGGCGGTGATGTGTACCTGATTGCTGATGCTGATATGACAACGTTGATGGATTTTCAATATCAGTCTATTTTTAAAGCAGAAAACGGAGAAAACGGCAGACCAAAGTCTCAACACGGAAAAGGCGGAAAAGACCTCTATATAAAAGTGCCAATCGGTACTGTCGTTAAAGACCCTGAAAATGATAAAATCATCGCTGATTTGACAGAATCCGAACAAAAGGTCCTTGTTGCAAAAGGCGGCAGAGGCGGCAGAGGTAATGCAAGATTTGCTACTGCACAAAAAAGAGCACCGCAGTTTTGTGAGCCGGGTGAACCGGGTATTGAAAGAAATTTAGAGCTTGAATTAAAACTTATAGCCGATGTCGGATTGCTTGGTATGCCAAATGCAGGCAAATCAACTTTGATAAGTGTTATAAGCTCTGCTAAACCTAAAATTGCAGATTATCCATTTACAACTCTTGTTCCTCATTTAGGTGTAGTTAAAAAGCCTTCAGGTGACGGATTTGTCGTTGCGGATATCCCCGGACTCATAGAAGGAGCAAGTGAGGGGGTTGGTTTAGGACACGAGTTTTTAAGACACGTTGAAAGATGCCGCTTTTTAATTCACATTGTTGATATTACCGGTGATAATCCGGTTGAAAATTATCTGAAAATAAATGATGAGTTAAAGAAACATTCCCAGCGTCTTGCTGACCTGTATCAAATAGTGGCTCTGAATAAAATTGATTCTGTCGAAAGTGAAAAACAGCAGGAGTATTTAAATTTGTTTAAAGCTTATGCAAAAGATGTTTTTCTTATTTCTGCAGCAACAAAGCAAAATATAGATTCTTTCTTAAACTTTGTTATGCAAAAGGTTGATGAAATACCAAAACCGGAATTCAAAATTGATATTGAACAGGATTTAGCTGCTTTTGATAATGATGACAGCTCTTATTCAGTTTATAAAATTGATAAAAATACTTATTCAGTTGAGGGTGGAAAACTTATTCGTCTTGCTAATGTTACAGATACAAGAAATATTGACCAGTTGTACAGATTTCAGAATATTCTTGCCTCTATGAATGTCTATGATGCATTGAAACAGGCTGGCATAAAAGACGGAGATGTTGTAAAAATAGGGCATATTCAGTTTGATTATTACGAATAACAACTGATGCGTGAATATGAAATTAGCCGTTTATGAGTCTATATTTCTGCCAGCTCCGGAGTTTCGTCAATTTCTAAAAACATTTTTGCATTCTGTTTAAAGCCTGTGGGATTGGCGCTGGAATAATAATGTATATTTCCATAGGGTGTTTCATTAACCAGATTATTGTGTTTTAAATCATCAGCAATGTATCGTGCAAAAATTTGAGCCGGATTGATAAATAATTCAGCCGGAGCATATTTGGAAATTTTATCCATTAAATAAGGATAGTGTGTGCAGCCAAGAATTATTTTTTGCGGATTGAACTCCAGAATGTTTTTTAAATATCCGAATATTGCCTTTTTTTCGTCATAATTTTTAATCTGTTTTTCCACAATAGGAACCCACAGAGGGCATGCTTGCTCCATTACTTCAATATCGGGATTATATTTTTTAAATTCTTTTGTGTATGTTTTAGTTTTTACTGTTGCTTCTGTAGCCATTACCCCGAGTTTTAAAAGCCCTTTGTCAGCAGACATGTATTTTGCAACGCTTTGTATTAACGGATAGATTTTAAAAGGGTATTTATTTTTAAGTTCTTCATAAGCTGTTGCGGAAGTAGTATTGCATGCGAGCACAACAGCTTTTACATTCTGTTTTTTGAAAAATTCAAAAATTTCTTTAACTATTTCAATGAGTTCTTCTTTTGATTTTTCGCCGTAGGGAAGATTTTTTGTGTCGCCAAAGTATATGTAATTTTCGTTCGGGCAAACTGATAAAAGTTGTTTTAATACAGTTAAGCCTCCTACTCCGGAATCCATTACCCCGATTGGTCTTGTATCAGTTTTGTTATTAAATGTTTCCATTACTCTTTACCCAGATATTTTTGTATTCCTTTTGCAATAGCTTCTGCTGTTTTTTGTTTCCTTTCGGAAGTCATTAACTCTTTTCTTTCTTCAGGGTTTGAAATAAAACCTGTTTCTACAAGTATAGACGGACAAGTTGTATTTTTTATAACATAAAATCTGGACTTAAACAATCCTCTGTCTTTTGCTTTAATTGTATTGGCGAACTCTTTATGTACAATTTGAGCAAAGTCATATGATTGATCGGTAAAGTAGTGAGTTTCTATTCCTACGCCCTCGGGTGTTACACTGGAATTTACGTGTATGCTGACAAAAAGGTCGCCTTGGTTTTCTTCTGTATATTTGACTCTGTCTTGTAATGAGACAGTCTCATCTTTGTCTCTTATCATTAATACATTATATCCTTTTTTATCAAGGATTTTAGCCAGACGTTTTGATATATCGAGGGTAATATCTTTTTCATATATACCTTCTCTTGTTGCACCTACATCGCTTCCGCCGTGCCCTGCGTCAATTACGATTGTTCTGACGTTCGGGTTACGTTTGATAAACAAAGGACCTGATTTGTTTATCTCTGTATCTTTAGGTGTTGTCAGCTGCAGGCTTATTTGCTTGTTGTCAAAACTCTGTTTGTAGTTAACAACAGTTGTGTTTTTTATAGGTATAATCATTTTTATACCGTATGTCGGCAGGGCTTCTGTTCTGAGTTTTGCAAAAACTTCCGAATTTAGATTCTTTTTGTATGCTTCATGGTTAAATCCTGAGCAGTTATATAGATTTACTTCCAGCAGGTTATTTAATTTTTTTATTGAATGCACAATTGGTTGTGTAAATGTAAATGTTAAGGTATCAGTTGTGTCGTTATTTTTTTTAGCACTGTAAGAATAAATAGCGGATGTTTTGTCATAAAAAGTAAGCCCTAGTATTCTTGAGTCATGTGCAAGAAAAATACTCTGGGAGTCGTAAGAATATATTGGTCTGAATTTATCAGGTTCTGTTGTTGTTACAACTATTCTTGCTTTGGTTGGTTCGAATTGTCCTATTTTGATGGTTTCTTTTTCTGAAAGAATGTATTCTTTGTTTCTTATCTCCTGTGCAACATAAGTGTTTGGTAAATCAAAAACAAGCCTGTCCGGTTCTTTGACAACAAAAGGTTTTTCAATACCTATTGTGCCTATACCTCTGATAAGCGCGTTGCCTCTTTTTATATCAATTTTGTTTACATAAAAAGCTGATTTTAATTTTGAAACAGTAGAACTGTTGATGACAATTTTTGAAGCATCAGGTTTAACGAGTTCTCCTTTTGAGTTAAAAGCTTTTTGTACTGCTATTACTTCGGCAGGCTTTTGAGCTGAGTTATTCGATGCAGGTTGTGTCGCCTTTTCGTCTTCTGTAAATGTGGTGTATTCATAATAATTATTAGTTGATTTTTCATCGTTATAAACGCTTCGTAAGTCGCTTTGCGGGAATACATTTTTGTTATATGAGATAACGAGGTTGTTATCCACCTTGTGTATTCTTACCTTATCGGCTTTGAAATCTTTATTGTAAGTAATTACAATTCTTACTACATTAGGATTTGTCGTAAATTGAGATACTTTAACCTGTTGAATATCACTGTTCTTTACGCTCCAGCTTGAATTAGGTCTTGTAAGTACAGCATTATCAATATCAAATATGAGTCTGTCTGGCTCTGACAGCTTCATTGACTTTACATTTATGTATTGCACTTTAGATGGCGAAGCAAGGAAAATGATGTTATCAGAGTTATCAAAATGCACTGAATTGATTTTGTAAACTTCTTCTGCTCCTGCCCAATTAAATAAGTTGATTATGAATATAAAAATTATAATTATAAATTTTTTCAGCATACTTATATTTTACAATAAATCCTAATTATGACTAATCTTTAACATTAGTTAATTCATTTTATTTTAGTTCTGTTTTTTATCTTAAAATTGCAGGAGTCATCAGCCATATCCACTTTGTCATCAAAGTCATTGTCTACTCCGTCATAACAAGAATTTATTGAATTAAATGATTCTGCCCCCGGATTTTTATAGAGCCATTTGTCAGGGATTTCATTCCAAAAATGTAAAAATTCTTTTTTAAATGCACGGGTGAGTTTTGGATTCTCTATAATTAAAATATTTTCATCGTTGTATCTTTCACCGCTTTTGGTAAAGTTCATTGAACCTATGATAGAATATTTGTCGTCAATAATTATTGATTTCATATGTATTTTGCCGGCTCTGTTTTCTGCTTTAACAGGGAGTTTATTTTCTCTTAACAATTTAACAGAAGAATATTTTTGTCCTGCAGATGTCGCGTCGACAATGATTTTGACATCTAATCCTCTGTTTTTTGCTCTTATCAGTGCATTGTTAAAATCTTTGTGGGTTATAACAAATACCGGAACATAGATATAGCTTTTTGCTGAGTCAAGTAGGTTTATTATACGGGTTGTTATAATTTTATCCTGCGGAGAAAAATAAACGGAGATTTTTGAATTACCAAGAATATTTGTATTTTCTGCAGTTTTGGATTTGTATATATGAAATTTGCCGTCAAACATCTGTTCAAATTCAGTTTTGTATATCTGTGCTATTTTTTCGGAATTTATTAAAATGGCAGAATTTGCGTTAAAACCCGATAAGTCCGTATGCGAAATATTTGCCGAACCCGTCCAGACTTTTTTGTTGTCGAAGATAAAAAATTTGTTATGCATTATAGCATCTTTTACATTGCTATTTTGTTGTATTTCTTTGCTGTAGTCGATGTCCCGTCTGTTATTTTTAAGGTTTTTGGCAAGAGAAATGCTTTCTTTATATATTGTTGCGCCATTTTTATCTGTGTCATAAATCCAGCGAATTTTTACCCCTCGTTTTTGTGCGTTTATCAGTGCTTTTGTTATTTCCGGCTGACCGTCTATACCGTATATTGCAAAGTCTATTGTTGTTTTTGCTTTATTTATTTCATTAATTAAGGATTTGCAAACGGTGGTAAAACATTTGTTTGATGGGTAGTAATATTTTATAAAATCAGTTGTGTAAAATTCTATAAATGGGTCTTTGTATATTGGGGAATATTTTTCGTAATTGTACCTTGGATATTTTGTTTGTTTTTGCTTTTTATTATTGTTTTTATCCTCTGTTTTTACATTATTAACGTGGCAGTTTTTGCAAGGCTTTGCCTGTTTTGGTAATTGAGAGGATGGAATAACTTCAATATTTGGCGAAGATAGGGCAAACTTACAATTAAGTTTGTGAAATTTATTTGTTTTTGTGTTGTAAGTTACCAGATTTAGGGTATTGGCATATTCAATATTTTTTCTAACTTGTTGATTGTTTTCTTTTGTAAGCACATAACCGTTTTGTTCAAGCAGTTTGCCGTATTCTTTTCCGTCCGGCAAAATAACATTGACATCATTGGAACGTACAATTTTTACCTGTTTATGAAGTAATTGTTCTTTTGCAAATTGTTTTGCAAGGTAATTAAGCTTAACCGCCTCAATAGTTGTTAGCAGGGAAGGCTCGAGGTCTAATTGTGTTAATTTTACAAGTTCTTCTGTATCCGCAACTTCATTGTCGTTGAAGTCCACATAAAATTCTGCTGCGTTTATAATTTTTAAAACCTTGTGGGTATCAGGTTTTGTGTATGAAAAATATAAAATTATAGCAAGAATCGCAGACAGAACAGCTATTGTAACAAGCTTTTTAATCATAATGACATTATAATTTAAATTACATTTATGTAAAACAAGGTTAACTTAGTTTAATTTATTGGCAAAATTTTTGGAATGTATTAACATTCTAATCATGAAGAAAAAAGTTTACGCATATATCCATACCCACTGGGACAGAGAGTGGTACAGAGAGTACGAGGAGTTTAGGGTACGTTTGGTTGAAGTATTCGATGATGTACTGAACAAACTCCAGAGTCAGGAGCTTGATACATTTTATTTTGACGGTCAAACTGCTGCTCTTGAAGATTATTTGGAAATTAACCCCCAAAATGCAGAACTTATTAAAGCTTTAATAAAACAAAAAAGACTTTTTATCGGGCCGTATTACTGTTCTACAGACAGCTTTCTTGTTGATGGCGAGTCATTGATAAAAAATTTGCAAATGGGTATTGAGTATGCAAAAAGTTTTGGCTGCTGTGATTATATTGCATATCACGCTGACACTTTCGGGCACAGCTGTCATATACCTCAAATAGTCAAATATTTTAACATACCTTATGCTATATTTTGGCGTGGTTTAGGTGAATTGGAATCAGAATTTTTGTTTAATTCATTAAAATCTGTTTATTTGATTCAAGGTTACTATCATGACTATTTTAACTTGCATATACCAATGCGGGATAAGGTTAAAATGTTGAAAAATACACTGGATAAGATAGCAAAATATTCTTCCGGGAACATTTTGCTTCCGCTCGGGGCTGATCATATGGCTGTGGCTGAAAATATTAAGGAGCAGATTAAAGAGGCTAATTCTCTATTAGAGGATTACGAGATAATATTATCTAACCCCTTTGAATATTTAAAAAAAGTTGAAAATAACTTTAAAAAGAATCTTGAATGCGAATTTAGAGATACAAAAAGGAACTTTATTCTCCCCGGTGTGTATTCTTCAAGAGTTGATTTAAAGCAGCATAATGCAAAATTCCAATGGCGTTTAGCAAGACTGGTTCAGCCGTTGCAGGCAGTAATGAGTTTTCTCGGGTTTGCTAAATCTTATCAAAATGAAGTTGATTATATTTACAAACTTTTGATTAAAAATCATCCGCACGACAGCATATACGGCTGCAGCGTTGATAATGTGCATAAAGAAAACAATATCAGGTATCTGAAAGTTAAAGAAGCTTGTAATGCAGTTGTAAACTCAGTAAAAAGAGATTTGTTTAAGCAGGGCGATAATTTGTCTGTTGTAAACCTTTCAAACTTTGCATTTAACGGTGCAATAAAAGTTATCTCAAAAAAATTGCCTGCTGAATATAACGCACAGAAAATCAGAAGTTTTAATAAATTTCCGCTGCTTAAAATGTATGATATTAATCAGGTTCCGGTAACAGAAGATTATCAGCGTTTTAATGAGTATCTTATAGATGTTAAAGACATACAGCCGTTTAGCATTGTAAAGATTTCAGAAGGTAATATCAACAAAAATACCACTTTAAAAATAACAGACTCATCTATTGAAAATAACAAAATAGGCTTGTATGTACAAAAGGGAAAAGTTGTATTAAAAGATAAAATTCAAAATAAAATATACAATAATTTTATCAACTTTATTGACAGAGCTGATGTCGGCGATAGCTATAATTTTGGTGCATTGAAAGACGACAAAGGTGTATGCTCAAAGTTTATTGGTTCTAAAATTAAACAAAAAGGACATATTCAAAGTGTTTTGGAACTGCATTTTGAAATTTCAATACCTGCTAAATCGACTGATAAAGGCAGAAGCAAAAAAACAATAAAACATATATTAAAACTCGAGGTATTGCTGCAAAATCAAAATGATTTTATAGAGTTCAATTTAAATTGGAAAAATAAAAGCTGCAATCATATATTGCAGGTTCAATTTAATTTTGACGAACCTGTTAATAAAACAGTATCTGATGATCTTGCCGGATATGTTACAAGAGAGTTTGACACGGATTATAATATTTATGCTCATATCCCTGCGCCAAGGGGTATTGAACTAAAAAATAATACAGCGCCGTTTCAAATGCTGTTGTACACACAAGGATGCGGCATAATAACAGAGGGGCTGCAAGAGTATGAGATATCTAAAAACAATTTGTTGCTTACTCTTTTGCGTGCAACAGGTACTATTTCTAATCCGAAAAATCCCTGCCGCGGCACTCCTGCAGGTCCGCCACTGCCAACACCTGATTTGCAGCTGTTAGGCGAAAGAAATGCGCGCTTTGCAATAACCTTTAAGGACAATATTCAAGCTTGTGAAAAAGATGTTGAAAAGTTTTATTCTACGACTCTTGCTCTTGATGGCAATTTAGATGATGCCTTGTTGTTTGAAACAGGTAATAAAAATATTTTTGTAAATACAGTAAAAACTAATGATAAAGGCGATTTGATAGTCAGATTTTTAAACAAATCCGATGAAAAACAAAGTTTTAAATTCAAAACCGCACTAAAAAACAGCGGTATATATTATACAGACGCAATGGAGCAAATAACGGAACTTTATCAAGATTCCGTTATAGATGCGAATTCTTTTGTCACAGTATTAATTAAAAAGTAATAATTTATTTGCTGCTGTCGATTAAATCTCTGATAGAATCATTCAGCATACCTGTGTTTTCATCCAGCTGGTTTTTGTTGGCTTCTTTTGCGTGCAGCTTTATTTGCTTTCTTGCAGCTTTATCAGTTTGTTTTGCCAGAGCCTCCTGCATTGCAGTGTCTGCAATTTCGATATGAGAATCTAAAATTCCGTTGTTAGGTTTTGGGGTTATGCTGGCCGGCTCAATCATTTCTTTAAGCGTTTTTGTGCTTTGCATTAAACTTTCTTTAATATCGTACTGGTTGCTATAACTGGATAAGCTTACTTTGTCTTCTGAAGAATTTAAGAAGTTAATAAATTTTTTAAACTTGCTTTTTGCTACGTTGTCATAAAATATGTGAATAGAGCTGTTTACTGCATTGATTGAATCTTTAGCCGCGTGAAAAATAATTTTTACGTCATATTTTTTACAAAAATCCATAGCCGTGGGATTTTTGTGGAATGTGTCAACGAGTTCTTTTCCTAATTCCGGAAATTTTTTGTATAATCCTAAACATTCAACACTTTTTATTGCTCCAAAAGATGGATGATTATTTGCTGAATATTTGTTTTCTATTTGCATAAAATTTTTTCCTTTTCTAATATTTAATCTAGTGTCGTCTTTTCAAGGTGTCACTCAAAAAATTCGTTCACGTCACTCCCCTCTCTCAAAAGCAGCCACTGGCTGCTTTTGTTTGGCAGAGTCTTATCACGAATTTTTCTCGAACAATTAAATTTGCTAGGGTTTGAGCGGCTTATTTATAAAGTCAATAACCTCTTGGAGAAAATTAGCTGCGCTCAGTTCAAATCTGTCGATAAGCTTCATATCCTTAACATAACTTTTGTTTTTATCACAGGTGTTGACAACTATTTTTGATGAAAGATTGTTCTCTATTGCAGGAGATACAAACTCGTCGTCGTGAATAAGTACTCTGGCGTCTTGAATCAAAACTTTTTTATTTGCATTTTTTGCAGCATTGTTTAGGGTATCAATTTCGTTTCTTAATTCCCAATAAGAATCGCCAACCATTGTATGAGGATTGCGAATCTCAACATTGCTTCGTTTGGCAACAAAATTGTCACCTGTTTCTTTTAGATATTTTTCATATCTGGCTCTTGTTTGCAGCATTTCCTGTTCAATTGTTCGAATCGGGGTTGATATGTTTTTTGCCTTTATTCTGAACATAAGGTTTCTCCTTTGCTTATATAAAGGTGGTGAAAGGATTTTTTGCTACAATGTTTATAAATTGTAACAATTTTATATATTTAAAAAATTTTTAATCTGCAGCGTTTATATATAAAAGTTTTCTGCCGGAAGAGCCAAGATTACAGATTCTCTTTATTTTGTAATGTTTTTCTGTATTTTAAAATTTTGTCTATGTCAGGAGAAAGCGAAATTTCAAAACTGAATCTCGGGTTTCTGTAATAGACCTCGTTGGGGTTATGCATAAGCGGACAGCCCCAGTACAATCTGGCTGTAGCATCGCCGGGAAGAGATATCCTTAAACCTAAACCCATACTGAGCATATAATCCGCCTGCGTGTAACTTCTTGCCCCCGGACCTTCTCCTTTAAACGGGTAAATACCGGCATGGTCAACAAAGGCGAGTGCTTTAACATAGCTGCCGATAAAAGGTATCTGTCTTTTTTCGTTTTTGCGTTTGATTGTGATTTTTTGAGGCGCAATCGGGAACAAGAGTTCAGAGCTGATGATATAACCCGAACGTCCTATTAAAAGACCTTCGGAATATCCTCTGACTGTGGCCAGACCGCCTGCCTGAAACTGGTCAATGTAAGGCATAACATCTTCAGGCGAGAATTGATACATACCTCTCAACTGCCCGACAATGCCGTGACCGAAATCGTGCAGCCTGATTAAACTACCTGTGTATTTAAAGTATTTTATGTCTTTGTCAAATAACGGAAACGCCTGATATACACCCTGATTCAAATACCAGATACCTTTTTTGGTATCTAATCTTGCGTTTAATGCTGCTTCTACACTTGCTATTTTATCGGTGTTTAGCGTGTAACCGCCAAAAGATGTTGCTGCCTGTTTGTAGTTTGCCCCGACATATCCGTTTAATTCAAAATTAGGTTTTCTGATTAACGGGTGTGTGTAGTATAAAGAGTAGTTGTAAGAACGGCTTTCGATATCAAATATTTTGTATGGGCCTTCGCCTATCTGCGCATAGCTTGAGGAGAACAGGAATCCGACTCTGCCGTCGTATTTGTTGACAGGAATGTTGTAATCCGCAAACGGTGTAACAGAGTGTCTGCTTGCGTAAGAACCGATAGTCAACCTGTCACGCTGTTTAAACAGGCTGTCAGCCTGCAGCATCAAACCGCCTCTTAACTCGCCGATAGTCTTTCTGCCGGCGTTATCCATCAAGGCTGTAACACGGAACGGAAATTTTTCGTCAGCCTGAAGTTTAATGTCTGTTGTGCCGATTTTTTCGCCTTTTACAAGGTTGGCTTTTAATTTTATTCCGTTATTGTATTTGTTAAATTTTAATATGTCCTGTTCGAGTTCTACAATCTGAAAGATATCGCCTTTTTTAGCGGAAATTCTTTTTTT
>CASFCQ010000022.1 GCA_949293185.1 uncultured bacterium | reverse complement strand
GTGACACTCCAAAAATTCGTTCACGTCGCTTACCTCTCACAAAACCAGCCACCGGCTGCTTTTGTTCGGCAGAGCCTTATAACGAATTTTTCTCGGACACTTTAATACAAAATCCGTTTTCAAATTATAAAAACATTACTGCCCGACAGGTTTCATAATCTGCCGGGCAATTTAATCTGCAAAATTTATTATTAAAATAACATTGCTACAGATTAAGGAGATATGAATATGCCTCAATTTAACAATTCTTGCAATGTTCAGCATTGCGATAAAAAATTGACAAAAGAGGAACTGATTAGAGGAATCCGCTTTAATATAGCTGCCGAATACGAAGCAATCCAGCTTTATGAACAGGTTAAAGAATCAACAGATAATGAGCTGGTACATAAAGTTTTAACAGACATTGCAAACGAAGAAAAAGAACATGCCGGCGAGCTTTTCAAACTGCTTATCACTCTTGACCCTCAGGAAGCAAAACACTATGCCGAAGGTGCTCATGAAGTAGAAGATATGATAAACGACAAAAAAGAGCCGAGATAAAAAGGAGATTTTTATGAGTCAGGTAGAAAAAACAAAAGAAAATTTAGAAATGTGTAATTGCCTAAAATGCCCTTCTTATACAACTTCCTGCAAGATAAAAGAAGTTCCGCACAACCTAGTTGATATGCTTAAAGGTATAGAAAATGTTGAAGGGCTTGAAAACCTGTTTTGTGCTTATACAAAAAGCAGATGCATAGACGAAGATAAAGGCTGCCTTTGTAATGTTTGCAGAGTCCACGACAAATATAACCTCGAAGAAGGACACTACTGTATAACAGAGGGCGGGTACTAAACTTTTTATAAAATCTTATCAGTCCCCCGACTCTAAACCATAAGGGGGATTGATATTGCGGTTGCCGGCAAAAAACTTTATAATAAATATGTATTTACATAATTTATGAGGTCTTAATGGATATATTTAATGCCTGGCAGCTATGGTGTATAGCAGGGGTTGTGTTTTTTATTATAGAAATGTTTACTCCTGTAATGTTTTTCTTTAACCTTGCACTGGCGTGTTTTATAGCTGCGATTTGTGCTGCTTGCGGGATTCTGCCGATTGTTCAGGTGATAATTTTTGCGGTATTTTCGGTAATATTTTTAATCTGGCTCAGACCGGTGCTTGTGAGATACAAAAATAAACCGGAAAACGAAACCGTTGATATGTATACAGGCAAAGCGGCAAAAGTTATAAAAACAGTTACAAAAGACGGCGGACGTATTTACATATTTGATGAAGAATGGCCTGCAGTATCTCTTAACGAAAACGATGTATTTAACGAAGGTGAACTCGTCATAATTGCAAAAACCGAAAATATGGTTATGTATGTAGAAAGAAAGAATTCCAATTAATGTGTGTAATTTTTGTCGGGAAAAATGAAGAAATAATCGTGGAAAGGTTCGGCAAATTTCACAGAAAACTCACCGAAGGCGTCCATTTTTTGCTGCCATTTGCGGAAAAACCCAGAGGTCTGCAAAATCCGGCAAATCCTAAAAAATACATTAACAACGGCAAAATTAAAACAACCGAAGAAATTTTTCACTTCCCGAAAGACAACAGAATCTTCTTTGCAAAAGACAAATCACAACTGCAGATGAAAGCTGATATTACATATAAGATTGAAGATTCTTATAAAGCAGTATATGAAGTGGATTATCTGTTTGATGCGATAAATCAGCTTTGTGCGGGTATTATACAAAGCAGGCTTTTAGATGCACCAGACGGTGTTGACCAGATAGAATACTTGCATCAACTCACTCAAAACGTAACAGATACGGCAAATGAATATGCACAAAAATGGGGGGTAAAAATTTTAAAATTTGAACTTAAACAAATAACGGATACTAACGGAATCAGACAAAATTTTTGATAACAAAATACTAAAAAAGGAAAAGGAGAGAAAATGGGAATTTTACTAATTGTATTACTGGTGTTGATAGTCTGCTACTTTCTTGCAGGTATCAAAATTATCCAACAGGAAGAAGCTATGATTATTGAAAGGCTCGGTGCTTTTGAAAAAGTTCTTTACGCAGGGTTTCATTTAATCATACCGTTTTTTGAATATCCGCGTAAAATTCAATGGAAAGATACTCAAAAAACAGTGGACGGAAGAGCATACTCCTTCTATTCGGAAAAAACAGTTATTGACCTGCGTGAATCCGTAATGGATATCCCAAGACAAAACGTAATCACAAAAGATAACGTATCTATTTCAATCAACGCTTTAATTTACTTCCAGATTATGGATGCAAAAAGTGTTGTTTACCGTATCCAGAACCTTCCCGAAGCAATCGAAAAACTTACCCTCACTACAATGAGAAACGTAATCGGGGATATGGTGCTTGATGAAACACTTTCTTCCCGTGATACAATCAACGCAAAATTGAGAGAAACTCTTGACGAAGCGTCAAACAAATGGGGTGTAAAAGTTAACAGAATCGAACTTCAAGAAATCACCCCGCCGGCTGATGTTCAAGCATCAATGGAAAAACAGGTTAAAGCTGAAAGAGAAAAACGTGCCGCTATCTATGAAGCAGAAGGTTTAAAACAGGCTGCCATTTTAAAAGCAGAAGGTGAAAAAACTGCCGCAATTAACAAAGCCGAAGGTCAAAAACAATCCGCAATTCTTGAAGCGGAAGGTGAAAAAGAAGCCGCAAGACTTATCGCAGAAGGTCAGGCTGCAGCCCGCGTAAAACAGGCAGAAGCTGAAGCTACCGCAATCAACAAAACTATCGAAGCTATTCAAGATCACGGACAACCTGACAAATACCTTATTGCCGTAAGATATCTTGATACTCTTAAACAAATGGTTGAAGGCGAAAACAACAAAGTTGTTTATATGCCTTACGAAGCAACAGGCATCTTGAGTTCTGTTGATGGTATCAAACAAATGCTTGACGGAACTAAAGTTCAATAAAAAATAAAATAATACTCAAAAAGCCTGCTTAATGAATTTTTAAGCAGGCTTTTTATATAACCAAACATGACATTGTGTTCTATTTATTATAAAATTCCATTAGAGGAAAATAATAAAAAGGACATAAAAATGAAAATTTCACTGGAATGGCTTAATGAATACGTTGACCTGTCGGATTTAACACCTGAACAAATCGCTCACGAACTTACTATGAGCGGATTAGAAGTAGAAGAGATAGAAAAAACAGGCCCGAAATTTTCAAATATAAGAACAGCACAAATTAAATTAATCGAACAGCACCCCAACGCTGACAAACTTCACCTTGTGACGGTTGATATCGGCAGCGAAACAAAAACAGTTGTCTGCGGTGCTCAAAATATAGAAGAAGGTCAAATCATCCCCTACGCTTCTGTCGGTTCAAAAGTTCTGGACAGAAAAACAGGCGAACAGTTTGAACTTACACCTGCAAAAATAAGAGGTATAGAATCTCAGGGCATGCTCTGCTCACAGGATGAACTCGGTCTTGAAAACATGCAGGAAGAAGACGGAATCCTTATCTTAAACAGACTCTATAAAGATATAAAACTCGGAGAACCTCTTGAAAAACTCCTTCAAATAAAAGAAGATATTGTCCTTGACGTCGCTCCGACTGCAAATAGAGGCGACGAAATGTCCATAATCGGTGTAGCCAGAGAAATATCAGCTATTTTTAATAAAAAACTGAATTTCTCCCCGCTTCAAAGCACACGTGATAATTCAACAGATAAATTTAAAGTTGAAATTCTGGATACAGAAGGCTGCAAATACTATAGCGTAGGACTTTTGAACGATTTAACAATCAAACCATCGCCTGATTGGATGCAAAGACGCCTTACAGCCTGCGGTGTCAGAGCAATTAACAACGTTGTTGATATAACAAACTACGTGCTTTTAGAATACGGCTGCCCGCTGCACGCTTTTGACAGAGATAAATTAAACGGATACCTCTGCGTAAGACGCGCGCACGAAGGAGAAACAATTGTTACTCTTGACGAAATAGAACGTAAAACAACTTCCGATACCGTGTTGATTGCAACAAAAGAAAAAGCTGTATGCGTAGGCGGTGTATTCGGCGGTGCAAACAGTGAAGTAGACGAAAATACCAAAAATCTCGCCTTAGAAGCAGCATATTTCACTCCGGCACAAAACAGACGCTCTGCAAGAAGCATAGGCTACAGAAGCGAAGCCAGCGCAAGATATGAAAGAGGCGTTGATATCGAAATGGTAAAACCTGCTTTAATGCGAGCAATGCAGCTTATGGTAGAACTTGCCGGCGCTAAAGTAGACGGCATTGTAGAAACAGGCGACAACAAATTGCCGGAAAAAGATATCACCTTAAGATTCGCTCAAATTAAGCGTATGCTCGGGTCTGAAATTCCTTCGGAAAAATGCATAGAAATCCTCGGCAACCTCGGTTTTGAATTGCTCGGAAAAAATGAAATCGCAGCAAAATTCAAAGTACCTTCATTCAGAATGGTAGATGTTTACAGAGAAATTGACCTGATTGAAGAAATCTCAAGAATCTACGGATACGACAAAATTGACCCGACCTTGCCTAAAAATACACAGTCACCTGAAATCACGGAAGAATCAAAAATCTGTAAAAAGATTCACAATATGTTCCTCGGCGCGGGATTTTACGAAACTGTAACGTCTTCCCTTGTCGGAGCTCCTGTCTATAAAGAGTTCTCCGTAAAATATGACGATTCAAAAGCCGTAAAAGTTTGCAACCCGCAGAGCGAAGAACATACAATGCTGCGTCAGTCAATGATACCCAGCATTTTAAACGTTGTGAAAACAAATATCGCAAACGGGCAAAAAAATCTGCGCCTGTTTGAAACTGGAAGAACCTATTTTGTAGAAGGTCCTGCCGATGAAAAGAACACAGGTGTAACCGAAAAAAGAATGCTTGCCGGTGCACTAACTGGTGATGTAAGCTGCGGAAGCTGGATTAAAAAGCCGGAAACAGATTTTTACACAGTAAAAGGTATAGTAGAAAATCTTCTTATTATGCTCGGGCTGGAAAACAGAGTTCAGCTTAGAGAATGCAAAGACAAAGAGTTTCTGCATCCCGGCAAATGCGCAAAGCTCGTTATGCTGGGCAAACAGCCTTTAGAAGTCGGATTTTTCGGCGAAGTTCATCCGCTTTTAAAAGACAAAGAAAAATTCCAGCAAAATGTGTATCTGTTTGAAATAGATTTGGAAGAACTTTTAAAAGCAGTTCATATTTCTACCGTTAAATACAAAAAACTTCCTCAATTCCCTGAGGTGCAAAGAGATTTGGCATTTATAGTTCCTGAAAATGTAAGCTGTGACGAAATTTCAAGAATTATCAAAAAATCCGTAAAAAACACCCTCTTTAACGGCGAAGAGCTCTTTGACGTATATCAGGGAGAACATATCGAAAACGGCTTCAAGAGTATGGCTTTCAGAATCAAACTGCAGGATAAAGAAGCAACCTTAACCGATGAAGCTGTAGAAGAACAAATGAATTCAATAAGAAACAACCTTAAAAAATCTGTTGCAAACCTTAGCTTCAGAGAATAGAAAGATATTTATGAATAACGAACAACTCGTAAAAGATATCACTGCAAAAGATGAGCAAAAAGCTCTGGCTGCCGCACGTGAAATTATCGATAACACAAATACAGAAGCTTTTAAAATACTCACGGACAAAAGCGAATTTCTCTTTGACTTTATAAAAAACAATGTCTGCAAGCGTTTGAATAAAGCAATAAACGATAACAATTACAGAAATCTTTTTGATTTTTTAAAAATCTACAGCCCTGATTTTGAGGATGTAATAGTAGCCTCACTTGCAAAGTATGCAAATGAAGATATGACTGACGAAATGCTGGAGCTGCTGGAACACGGCACTGATGACGAAAAAGCTTATGCGGCAAAGTATTTTTCATACATTCCGGATACTATTGCAGCCGATGATTTGACGGAATATGCATTCGGTGATAATGAGGCGCTTGCTTTTAACGCAGCAAAGGCTCTGGGAGCTATGAATAGTGATTGCGCTTATCAAAAAGCAATTGAACTTCTAAACTCCGACGATGAGTTTACTGTTCTTAAGGCTGTAAAATTTTTGGTTGCATATGAAGATAAAAATGCGGTAGAACACATATTAAACGCCATGGAACGTTCTTCCATGAGCGAAAATATTGCGGGTGAAATACCATACATACAAAGCCTTATGGAACTTTTGACAACCTATGACAACAAAAGTCAGGTTCTGTTATGCGTTGACAATATTCTTTCCGGACTTGGCGAAATACTTCCGTTGAACCAGATTTTCTGCTTTGAGCTGTTCGAAGTACTTTCGTTTTTAATTGATTACAATATAAAAAACAAAGACTCTCAGGCTGCAGTTGTTTTATTAAAGGCTCTGTCAAAGTTCGAAATGCTTTCTGAAAACGAAGAATACACTTTTGACGAAGATAAGAATACAAAACAGGAAATCAGCGAGATTTACAACCTTTTAAAACATCAGCAGGAATATTTTTGGAATGCCCAGAAAAACCTTGTTAAAAACGAACTGAACTTGCCGGAATCTGATATTCACCGTATAAGCAGTGCGTTAAGGATTATTTCCGAGTACAAACTTACACAGGCACAGCAGGAAATAAAAGAACTCCTTAACTGCAGCAATGAAATTATTCTTTGCGAGGCAGTTATTGCGCTGAAACATCTCAACCTGCTTGACGGTATTGATAAAGATGCTGTTTTAAACAAAGTACACGACGAAAATAAAAAAGCGCTGATTCAGAGTTTTATATGCTGATAGACACCCACACTCATATTGATATGGAAAATTTTAAAGACCGTTTTGACGATGTGATTAAAACGGCTAAAGAGTACGGGGTGGAAAAGGTTGTTATCCCCGGTGTTGAGCCTGCCGGTTTTGTCCGCATTGCCGAACTCTGCGAAAATTACAAAAACGTGTTCGGAGCTGTCGGTGTTCATCCTGAAGAACTAAATTCATATAACGATGAAGCGGAAGAACAGATAAAACAATACCTTAAACACCCTAAAATTGTTGCTCTCGGTGAAGTCGGGCTGGATTACTACTGGGACAAATCACAGATAGAACGACAGAAAGAAATTTTTGAACGGCAGATTTTAATTGCTAAAGAGGCTGGCAAGCCTATCCTTGTTCACGACAGAGAAGCTCATCAGGATAGCTTTGAAATCTTAAAAAAAACAGGCGCTGCGGATGTCGGGGTTGTGATGCACTGTTTTTCAGGAAGCCCGGAATTTGCGATGGAGTGTGTAAAAGAAGGATTTTATATAGCGCTTGGCGGCGTTGTTACTTTTAAAAACGCCAAAAAGGTAAAAGAGGTTGCAAAGGTTGTTCCCCTTGAAAAGTTACTTTTGGAAACCGATGCCCCTTATATGACACCCGTGCCTTTCAGGGGAAAAGAAAATCAGCCGGCGTATGTAAAATTTGTTGCTCAGGAGATAGCAGACCTCAGAGGCATAAGCTTTGAGGAAGTAGCCGGGACTACTACCGCTAATGCGGAAAAACTGCTAAAGCTTTAATAATATCAAAGGCAAAACATCCGACTATATGAAATACATTATGCATGATATCATTTTTTTATGAATGAAATTCTGCACAAAATTAAGAATAAAAGAATCTTAAATGACGAAAAACTATATGCATTCCTTAAAAAGAACTGCTCCTTTTCCGTAAGCGGGCTGACATCGTTTCTTCGTCTGCTTTTGCTTGCTCAAATAAGCAGTGAAAAACGCACTGTTTTTATTACCAATACGGAACAAAATGCGCTAAAATACAAACACGACCTTGAAAAGTTTTTTGATATAGAATCAACAATCTTTCCCTATCAGGATATCTCCATATATGACGGCGTTGAACCTAACCTTTATAAATATGCAAGACAAACAGAAATTTTATCAAACCTCGAAAATATTAAACTTCTGCTTGTGCCTGTTAAAGCTCTGCTTGAAAAATTTCCGGACAGAGATTTTTATAAAAAACACAGCATTAATATAAAAATTGACGATGAAATCGATACCTCAAAAATTGCCCAAACCCTTGTTGATATGGGCTACAAACGTGTAACAATGGTGTCGGATATAGGCGAATTTTCCATACGCGGGGATATAATAGACGTGTTTTCGCTTAACAAATACGCTTCCCGTATAGAGCTGTGGGGCGATACGGTAACGGACATAAGATATTTTGACAACAAAAACCAGAGAAGTGTCAAAAAAGCAAAAGAAACCACAATATCTCCGGTTTATAAATTTATTCTTGATAAAAATAATACGGAAACTTTTAAAAACGAGTTAACTCAGGCAACCGTGCAAACCGAAGTCGGGGAAAATGCTGACGTAATAAGAGAAATGCTCGGTGAAACATTAGAAAAAATCGACGAAGAAAAATACTTTGACGGTATAGATTATTTTCAGTCCTATCTAAATAAAAAGATGAAAAATCTGACTCAATTGCTGGCTGACACAGAAGAACCGCCCGTTATAGTGTTTGATGAATCCTCAGAGATTTTTTCAAAATTCGGTCAAATTGATGATAACTATAAAAAACAAATAGAAGAAAATACCCAAAAAGCTCTGGCTCTGCCGTTAAAAAGCACGGCTCATCTTGAATTCGAAGACTTTAGAACCAGCGTTGCACAACTGCAAAAGGTCTTTCTTGATAACTTTCTTGATACGGTTTCGGATTACACAATAGAGTTTAACAGCTCTCTAATTCCGAGCTTTTCTTCCAAAATGGAAGATATCCTGACTTTTTGCGAACAAAAAATAAAAGAAGGCTACAAGGTTGTTATTGCAACGGATTATAAAAACCGTATAGAAGAAGTTTTCGAAGATTTTGAACTTGCTATATCAGACAATTTTGAAAACCCAAATGAGGTCTATATCACGGAAAACCTTGCTCTGGGCGGGTCTTTGATAGAAGATTTAAAACTCGTTGTCCTGACAGACAGAGAACTTTTTAACAAAAAATCCAAAGATATTACCGCCAAAAAACAGGCATACCATAAAGAAAGCGCTGAATATATCGAATCCGTTAACGACATAAAAGAAGGCGAATATGTAGTACACCAGATTCACGGTGTGGGGCTGTATAAGGGGTTGTCAAAACAGGAGATAGACGGGCAGCTTAAAGATTACCTGACTATTGAATACGCACACGGCGATAAACTGCACATGCCTGCCGAACAGATTAACCTTCTTGTCAGATACCGCGGCGCCGGCGCAACAGCGCCGAAGCTTTCGAGAATGGGCGGCAATGATTGGAACATAACCAAAACCCGCGCTAAAAAAGCTATCGAAGATATTGCAAAAGACCTGCTGCATCTTTATGCAAAACGTGCAGCCGCACAGGGTATTGCATTTGAACCCGATACCGTATGGCAGTGCGAAATGGAAGAAGCTTTTGAATACACTGAAACCCCCGACCAGATGAAAGCCATTCAGGAAACAAAAGCTGATATGGAAGATTCAAAACCAATGGACAGGCTTATATGTGCCGATGTCGGGTTTGGTAAAACAGAAATTGCCATACGTGCAGTGTTTAAGGCTGTAATGTCCGGCAAGCAGGCGGCTGTTGTTGTTCCTACAACAATCCTTGCAATGCAGCATTACCAGACGATTTCTGAAAGGTTTAAACCATTCCCCGTAAAAGTGGAATTGCTCTCAAGATTCAGAAGTGCAAAAGAACAAAAAGAAATCGTAAAAAAACTTTTAACCGGCGAGGTTGATGTTGTAATAGGCACACACAGGCTTTTGCAGGATGATATTATTTTTAAAGATTTAGGATTACTCGTTATCGACGAGGAACACAGGTTCGGCGTTAAACATAAAGAAAAACTCAAAATGATGCGCAAAAACATTGATATTTTGAGTATGTCCGCCACACCGATACCAAGAACGCTTTATATGTCCTTGTCGGGTATTAAAAACATGTCCGTTATTAATACAGCACCGATGAACAGACTCCCCGTAAAAACCTATGTCGGTCAGTATAACGAAACTTTTGTTAAAAACGCAATTAACCATGAACTTGACCGGGACGGACAGGTGTTCTTCCTTTACAACAGGGTGGAAACAATTTATGAATTTGCAGCCGAGGTGCAAAAAATTGTACCCAACGCAAGGATTGCCGTTGCCCACGGGCAAATGGACGCTAAAGTTTTGGAAAATATTATGCTTGAATATGCCGAGCATAAGTATGATATCCTGCTTTGTACAACTATTATTGAATCAGGTCTGGATATACCTAACGCCAATACAATGATTGTTTATGATGCCGACAGATTCGGGCTAGCACAGCTTTATCAGTTAAGAGGACGTGTGGGACGTTCGGACAGGCAGGCTTACTGCTATTGTTTCTACCGTGACAGAAAAAAATTAACCGCAGATGCTCTGCAAAGACTGAACGCAATAAAAGAATTTTCAACACTCGGCGGCGGATATCAGATTGCGCTCCGGGATATTGAAATCAGAGGGGTGGGAAATATCCTCGGAACAAAACAGCACGGACATATGACAAGCGTGGGATTTGATACGTATTGCCAGCTTCTTGAAGAAACAATAAACGAGCTGCAAGAAAAAGGCGAAAAACCGCAGCCGCCCGCTATTGTTGATATAAATGTGACAGCGTTTATCCCTGATGATTGGGTAGGTTCTAAAGAACAAAAAATGATAGAGTACAAACGTCTTGCGGATGTTAAGACGCTTGAAGAACTCGACGCAATCCATCACGAATGGATAGACAGGTTCTCAAAAATACCCGAACCTGTAGAAAACTTAATAAAACTTATACATTTACGTCTGCTTGCAACCAGTGCAAAAATCTCTCTTATTCGCGAAACAAGCGATAACATAAGAATTTATATGCCATATAATAAAGCCGAATGGTCAATCATAGCCTCGCGTTTGGACAGAAATATTACAAAATATATAAAGTATACCATTGCCCCCAAGTCGTGCCAGGACGGCAATTCCATACTGCTTTTCAACAACTCCGTACTTAGCTTTAAAGAAGTATTTAACATATTATCCGATTTATTTTATTATATTAATAAAATCAGTTTTGAATACATAAACAAATAGAAATAAGGAGTATAAAGATGAGTAAGCTGAAATTATTTGCGACCACACTCGCTGCGTCTGCAACACTGCTGTTGTGCGGTTGTGTAAATCATAACGCCGTTGTTACGGTTAACGGAGAAGCTATTACAAAAGCTCAATACGAAAAAGCTTTTGATGCTATCGCAAACAACTCTATGTTCACACAAATGGGTATAGACGTAAAAAAAGATCCTAACAGTTTTATGCATTTGATGATTAAAGACAGAGTCATAAACGAACTTATCATCAAAGAACTTCTTGATCAGGATATAGAAAAGAAACACATAAAAGTTTCCAAAGAAGATTTGGATAAACAAATAAAAATCATCATCGACAAAGTAGGCTCAAAAGAAAAATTCAACCAGCTGCTTAAAGAAAACGGAATTTCTCCGGTACAATTCAAAAAAGATTTGACTGACGAAGTTAAAATCCAAAAACTTGTTGACACTATAGCTACAGTTTCCGTAACAGACAAACAGGCTGAAAAATTCTACAAAGAAAATCAGGATAAATTCAAAACTCCTGACCAGGTAAGAGCTTCCCACATCCTTGTAAGCTCAAACCCTGAAGAAATTAAAGCCAATATTCAGGCTAAAGACGGAAACGAAAAAATGTCCGAAGCTGACTTAAAAGCAGCAGTTGAAAAACAAATGGCAGAAAACAAAGCCAAAGCAGAAAAAATCCTTGCGGAAGTAAAAAAAGACCCGAAATCTTTTGCTAAAATCGCAAAAGACGAGTCTGACGATACACAAAGCGCAAGACAGGGCGGTGATTTAGGGTTCTTTGGCAAAGAAGAAATGGTAGAACCGTTCTCTAAAGCTGCTTTCTCTATGAAACCGAATACTCTGAGCGGAATCGTCCAAACTCCGTACGGTTATCACATTATCTACGTTACTGACCGCAAAAAAGCGGGCGTAGAACCATTTAAAAATGTTAAAGACCAAATCAAAGAGTATTTGACAAATCAAGGTAAAATTGAAGCTCTGCAAAAATACGTTGATACTTTGAAAAACAACGCAAAAATTGAATACACAGATCCGAGCTTCGATCCCAAAACAATACAAAAACAACTGAAGGAACAGTCAAAAACAAATCCTGCTGCACTTGTTCCTGAATCACAAAAATCAGCTAAAGACTAATAGCAATAAGGGGTTCACTTTAAAAGTGCACCCCTTATTTTGCTTTTGTACAAACTTAACGGGAGTTTTTTTATGAACAAAACCTTAAAAAACAAACTGATTGCACACATCGACAAATTTAAAGAATCAAAAATACTTGTTGTCGGGGATATAATTCTCGACGAATATCTGTGGGGTATGGCAAACCGCCGCTCACCCGAAGCTCCCGTTCCTGTTTTGCAGGTAAAACGCAAAACCTACCTCTTAGGCGGTGCGGCTAACGTTGCCAATAATATTGCAGCTATGGGCGCAAAAGCAATACTTGCCGGTGTAATAGGCGAAGACCCCTATAGCAGCGTAGTTCTCGATATGCTCAAAAAAAGCCATGTTGACGCCCAATTTGTACTAAAGGACAAAACACGCCCCACAACAGTTAAAACAAGACTTATTGCACAAAATAACAAACACCTTGCGCGTGTGGACAGCGAGTCTTTAGACCCGATAAGCGATGAACTTTCAAAAACTATTTATGAAAACATCGAAAAAGTTATTGACGATGTGGATTTGATTATCTTATCCGATTACATCATCAGCGTTTTAAGTGCAAAATTGATAAAAGATATTGTTAAACTTGCAAACAGACACGACAAAACCATACTCATGGACCCTAAAGGTCAGGATTTTGCAAAATATTCGGGTGTTGACGTGCTCGTTCCCAATATGGAAGAAGCTTTGATTGCGACAAAATCTTCCCCTGACAAACCTGTTAAAAAAATTGCAGCAGCACTGAGAAAAATTGCAGACAAAGTAATCATTACACGCAGTGCCAACGGAGTTTATTACTATGACGGCGCTGATGAAATTAACCTTGATTCTTTCAGCGTGGAAGTTATAGACGCAACAGGCGCAGGCGGGTCTTTTGTGGCAATGCTCGGTTTAACGCTTGCCGCTTCGGGCTTTGATTATGCAGAATCCGTAGAAATGGCAAATTATGCCGCAGCCGCCGCAGTTCGTAAAGTAGGAACATACGCGGTAAAACCGGTTCAGCTGAAAGAGATTATAGAGGTTGCCTACAACAACTCCGTTAAAGGCGCAAAAAACAAAAAGGCGGCAAAATAATGGGACAGGTTGTTAAAAGAGAAAATATAAAAAAATTAGTTGAGGATTTAAAATCACAGGGCAAAACAATTGTCACAACTAACGGCTGTTTTGATATACTGCATGTCGGGCATGTCCGTTATTTGCAGGCAACAAAGGCTTTTGCCGACGTGATGATTGTTTGTTTAAACTCCGATGTTTCCGTAAAAAAAATCAAAGGTCCGGACAGACCTATTAACAACGAAAACGACCGTGCAGAAATTTTGTGCGCACTCGAGTGTGTTGACTATGTTGTATTGTTTGAAGAATCCTCTCCGGTCGACCTGTTGTGCGAAATAAAACCCGATGTTTACACAAAAGGCGCTGATTATACAATAGAAACGCTTCCCGAGGCAAAACCGGTTATGCAAAACGGCGGAAGAGTTGAGTTCATCAGTTTTGTTGAAGGAAAATCCACAACAAATGTTATAAAAAAAATAGAAGAACACTCACACGCTTAATTTTAAATTCAAATAAAAAGACCTTTAAAAATAAAATTTTAAAGGTCTTTTTTATTTCTGTTTTTCAAAATTGTATATGTTACAGCAATTTTGTCAAAATTTCAGCATCGCCGTCCGTTACGTGAATTGTGTGCTCAAAATGCGCTGACGGTCTGCCGTCGTTAGTTACAACAGTCCAATCATCCTCTAGCGTATGAACATCGTCGCCGCCAAGATTCAACATTGGTTCAATGGCAATCGTCATACCGTTTTTAATAACGAACTTGTTGCCGACTCTGTAATTGAAGACAAAAGGCTCTTCGTGCATTTCTCGACCGACGCCGTGTCCGCCGTACTGGCGTACAATACCCAGACCTTTTGAGTTTGCAACATCTTCTACTGCACCTGACACATCGTCAAGAAGCACATTATCCTTCATAACGGCGATAGCAGCCATAAGAGCTTTTTCTGTCGTTTCCAGAAGCATTTTGCATTCGTCGGAAATATTGCCTACAGGATATGTCCACGCACCGTCACCAACAAGCCCTCGGTATGTCGCACCCACGTCTATAGAGATAATATCGCCCTCTTTTAGGATACATTTTTCATTAGGGATTCCGTGTACAACCTCGTGGTTAAGCGAAGCGCATATAGAAGCCGGAAACCCGTGATAACCTAAAAATGTCGGAACAGCCTTATTTGCTTTTATTATTTTAAAAGCCGCCTCATCGAGGTCTTTTGTGCTTATTCCCGGTTCAATTATCCGTTTCATTTCCTGATGAACAAGAGCGACGATATTGCCGGCTTCTCTCATCAGTTTTAATTCTTCTCTTGATTTTTTATGTACTGACATATTTTCTTCCCAAAGAAGTTATTCTATTACTTCTTTTAATTTAGCGTATATTTCGTCCACTGTTCCTGTAGCATTGATTTTTACAAGATTGCCTCTTTTTTCGTAAAAATCAATTAACGGTGCAGTTTGTTTAAAGTAAGTATCGAATCTGTTTTTAGCAATCTCTTCTGTATCATCTTTTCTTTGAACAAGCTCGCTGCCGCATACATCACAGATACCTTCTTTTTTAATAGGCATTGTTTTTAAGTTGTAAATAGCGCCGCATTTCGGGCAGGAACGTCTGTAGATGATTCTTTCCATAAGGTTTTCAATAGGTACATCAAAGTAAATAACCTTTGTGCTGACTTCTTTGCCGGCATCGATTTCTTTAAGCATAGCGTCAAGCATATCAGCCTGTTCCAGACTGCGGGGGAATCCGTCAAGGATAAAACCCTTTTGTACATCATCTTGAGAGAGTCTGTCTTTGATAATTTGAGCTACAACTTCAACAGGAACAAGAGCGCCTTTTTCTACATAATCTTTGGCAATTTTACCTGCTTCTGTACCTTTTGCCATAGCTTCACGAAGCAATGAGCCTGTATCTACGTGAACAAAGCCTGTTTCTGCAGAAAGTTTTTTTGTCTGAGTACCTTTTCCGCTGGCGGGAGGACCCATAAAAATTAATTCTTTTTTCATTTATATATTCCTTTATTTCCTCTACAACGTACCTCGATTTTATCACGCCGTTACAACTTATACAAGTAAACAGCAGACAAGAGATATACAAATAACATAAAAAATATATGTATTTTTGTAAAAATTCTGCTGCTAAAGGGTTTAAGAATAATAAAAAGGTAACTATACTAAAGTTGTAGGGTAAAAGGTTTTCTCTGCAACAACCGTTTTTGCCATAACACCTTAGTGTGAAATATTTGAATGTCGTCACAAGAACTATTAAATTTTGTTCTCTGCCTTAAGGATTTAAAATATGTCTATAGTTATAAATACCAATATGGGTGCATTGTATACCCAAAACTCACTTAACAAAGCAATAAACAGCCTAAATGAATCCGTAAAAAGATTGTCAACAGGTTTTAAAATTAACAGTGCAAAAGATGATGCAGCCGGATATTTTATTGCATCTAAAACTGATACACAAATTCGAAGTTTAAACATGGTTAGTCAGAGCGTCCAGATAGCAGGGAATATGCTGGATACAGCGTCAGGGGACTTAAACACTATTAACAAACAGTTAAAAGAAATCAGGGATTTAACTGTTCAGTACTCATCGACCATTTATGGAAAAGATGAACGCGAAGCCATTAGGGCAGAGGTACAACAGCGCGTGGATGAGATTAACAGGATTGCGTCCGCTTCAAATTTTAACGGGGTGAATTTGCTGGACGGCAGTGCTCAGGATTTGAGAATACAGGTCGGTACAGGCTCGGATGAAGCTGCAAATTCTATTACCGTAAATGATGTATTTAATGCGGCAGATGCACAGAGCATAAACCTTATAGGAGGTTCTGGACAATACAGCTCCGTAGAAGAGGCTTTTGCATCTGCAACTTCAGCAGCGGCATTTTTAGGTGATATTGATGCAGCGATTAACGATGTAACTTCCCGCATTTCTCATGCCGGTGCATACGGCAGCAGATTGGATTCCGTTGTTGATTCAATAACCGTACAGAAAGAAAATTTAACGAGTGCTTATTCAACCATAATGGATGCTGATATAGCGGAAGAATCGGCAAATGTGACAAAACAAGAGATTCTGGCTCAGACTTCTCTTGCATTGTTTTCACAGGTTAACAAACTGCAGTCTTCTATGGTGCTGTCGCTTATAAATTCTCTATAGCATACAAAAGTATGGTTTCATTGTAAATATCTCAAACTTTTTATACTAAAGTTGTAGATATTTACAACTTTATGACAGTTTAAATAACCAAAACCATACTTTAATATGAGAATATCAGGTAAGATTTAAAAAATCGATTGCCCGCAATTGAAAAAAATCTTATCGGATGTCTAAAACAGGTAATTTCCCCGTACATAAGTTAAATCTGTTCAATCGGCTTTAATCCGGTTTTACATGGGCTGAACACTTTTGTGTATTAGTAATCTTGTGCTGCAATGCCGCAAGATTACGCAGGAATGCCAAAAATTAGACACGGATGTATCAGTAACGGATATGCGAAAGGAGATCAAACAATGGCAATTATCGTTAACACAAACTTGTCCGCTCTAAGGACACAAAACAATCTTAACAAAGCATCAAACAGCCTGAACACAGCATTGGAGCGTATGTCTACAGGCTACAAAATTAACAGTGCAAAAGACGGGGCGGCAAATATGTTTGTTGCAACAAATCTTGAAAAACAAATAAGCGGATCAAAAATTGCAAAAAATAACGTATCAATGGGTATAAATGTTTTAGATACGGTAGAGGGCGACCTTGACGTTATACTGGACAACCTGAACCGCATCAGGGATTTAACCCTGCAGGCATCGAACGGTATTTATGATACAGAATCAAAAGAAGCTCTGGCTAATGAAGTTTCTGCCCGTATGGATGAAATTACAAGGGTTGCCAATGCATCAAACTTTAACGGTTTGAAACTATTGGACGGCTCTATTACAGAAGATTTAAGATTGCAGGTTGGTGCAGATTCCGATTCTGCAGCAAACAGCATTAGCATAAGCAAAGATGTGTTCAACTCAAAAAATGCGGAAGAACTGGGCTTAGACCCGACAAACATAACAACAACATTTGCAACAGCAACTGCAGCAGCAAAATATCTTGATACAGTTGATGAGGCAATTAAAAATATAAATACAAGCAAAGCAACCATCGGTGCTATCCAAAACAGGCTCGAAGCGGCGTCTGACTCTCTTACAACAACTATAGAAAACGCAACTGCCGCCCAGTCCACAATTATGGATGCGGATATTGCGGAACTTTCTGCGGAATATACAAAACAGCAGATTCTTTTACAAACCTCATCAGCTTTGCTTTTACAAGCTAATTCCATGCCATCTATGGCGCTCTCTCTTGTATCAGGGCTATAGCGCAAAAGGCATAAACAAAAAGTAGTTAACGATAATTACTTTCCGGAGAAAAATACTTTCTCCGGTTTTTTTCACAATTTTAATCCAGTGAGAAAATATCTTTCAAATCTTCATAAGTCAATGATTTGCCGATATTTCTGTCAACAGAGATTACGCTGTCGACCAAATCTCTTTTTCGTGATTTAAGTTTTTGGATTTTTTCTTCAACCGTACCTTTGGTAATCATCCTGTATACAAATACCTTTTTAGTCTGACCGATACGATAAGCTCTGTCTGTTGCCTGATCTTCAACAGCAGGATTCCACCAAGGGTCGTAATGGATTACGTAATCCGCACCCGTTAAGTTCAACCCCGTACCGCCGGCTTTTAAGCTGATTAAGAAAATAGGTATTGTCGGGTCGGAGTTGAAACGCTCAACAACTTCCTGTCTGTCTTTTGTGCTTCCTGTCAGATATTCGTGCTTAATACCTTCTTTAGTCAGCCATTCTTTAATAATATCGAGCATATCCACAAACTGGCTGAATAACAGCACCCTGTGTTTTTCCGCAATAATTTCTTCCAGCATTACTTTAAGCTGTTCAAATTTGCCGGACTGTTTTATGCCTTTGATGTTTTCTTTGTCATAAAGTCTGGGGTGGCAGCAAATTTGTCTTAAGCGCAGCAATGCAGAGAAAATAGACATTCTGCTCTTTTCAATACCTTTTTCTTCAATGGATTTAAAGAGTTCCTCTCTTGTGGAATCCATAACTTCAAGATAAAAGTCTTTTTGTTCCGGTGTAAGCTCGCAGTATGCAACGTTTTCAATCTTATCCGGCAAATCTTTTGCAACGTCGCGTTTCATACGGCGCAAGATGAACGGATAAATCTGTGATTTCAAACGTTTTTCGACAGTTTTGTCCTCGCGTTCCATAATCGGAGTTACATAACGGTAGTTAAACTCGCTCTTGTCAAACAAAAATCCCGGCATCAAAAAGTCAAATATTGACCACAACTCTTCCAGCCTGTTTTCTATCGGAGTACCGGACAATGCGAGTTTGTGTTTGCAATTCAGCTGTTTAACGCTTTGGGCTGTCATAGATTCAGCATTTTTGATGTTTTGGGATTCATCAAGTATTACATACCTGAACTCATATTTTTTAAGTTTTGCAATATCCCGTCTAATCAAAGCATAGCTTGTGATTACGACATCATATTTCGGAATGTCTTTAAAGAAATCGCTTCTTTCCGTACCGCTGAGTTTTAAACATGTTAACCCTGGAGCAAATTTTTCGATTTCGTTTTCCCAGTTAAACACAACCGAAGTCGGACAGATAACGAGGTTAGGCGCTTTTTTATTCTTTTCTTTTGCTTTTTGAAGCAGCGCCAGTGCCTGCAGGGTTTTACCAAGACCCATATCATCGGCAAGAATACCGTTTAAGCCGTACTGATATAAAAACCACAGCCACCCAAAGCCTCTTGTCTGGTATTCACGAAATTCAGCCTTAATCCCCTTGGGAAGACTCGGTACATCCATTGTTGAGAAGGTGGATATCTGCTTCCAGAATTTATTAAACCTTCTGCTCATTTTCAGCTTGACCCCGAGGTTTTCCATTTCGGAAATTAAACCTGCACGGTAAGTTTTTACAATGTATTTGTTGTCATCGTTTTTGTAAACATCAAAGGTGTTGAACGCCCTCATTAACGAATAAATATCCATTGTCGGAACTTCCGCAAAACCGAGATTCCTGATTCTGACGTATTTGCTGTTATCGATTGTAAGCGCATAAACATCGTCAAACGGAATGATTTCTTCCCCGACACGACCGTATAATTCAAGTTCAAAGCTGTCAGTGGAATCAATTGCAAAATCAATGTCAGCACAGAGTTCAAACGGGTCTTTTGTGAGCTTAAAGAAAGACATATCGTCTTTTTCCTCAAACTTCCATCCGTCGCCAGCCTGTTGTATATAATAGTTATAAAAGTCAATTGCGTTTTCTTTTTCCAGTGCAAGGTTATTTGTCTGCATCGGAGCAAATTTACAGGCAAGAAGCATATTGTAAGCGGCTTCTTCATGCTGAGGGTTGCGTTTTACCCAGTAGAGCAAGTCTTCTTTAGGCTTTTTAATTGTTACGTAAGGCGTTTTTTCAGTATGTTTTGAATAAGGAACACGTGTGCCGTCATATTCAAACTCCAACTCAGCTTTCAAAGAACCGTCGTAATCCAGCCCGAGTGTAACAATGTTAATAGGAGGTTTTTGCTCCAGCACCAGTTTTTCAATAGTTTCCGACACGGTTACTTTCATAACCTTTTGAAGCTTAGGAAGTTCCTCATAAAGGAACTTTGCACCGTCTGCGTCTTTTACATCCGTAAAGCTGGCTTTAATCAAGCTCTGCGGCAACGCTGATACAGGTGTTGTGGTAGGGAATATAACATTTTTGTATCTTCCCCATTTTAACTGGCGTGAAAAATATCTTATTTCTTCAAACGGATAAGAGTCGCTTCCGTCAGGTCTTTCCCATGACAGAGAAAGCAAAACATTACCTACCATTGAGAAATTAACGGATAATGCAAGCTCCCATTCCTTATCATCAAATCTTAAACGTTCTTTTGTTTTTCCGTCTATAACTTCTTCGGCTTTGGACAAAAGCTGGAAAAATCCGTCAAATTTGTTGATAGGTACATCATACCAGCCTGCTTTTTTATCCAGACGCGAACGCTGCAAAAGAAGCTGGAATATAGCAATATCAACCTTTTCTTCTTCATTTAATATAAAAGATTTATCAGTTCTTTGAAGCTCGATAATTGCTCTTAAAATGGCTTCCAAATCCCTGATAACTTTGCCTGTTTCTCTATCCATGACAAGTATGGAAAAGAAATTTTGCCTTCTTTTAGGGTTGAAATGGAAAACGTATCTGCCTGTAGGGTGTTCAACAGGAGGTACATCTTCATCGGGATATTCGGGTTTAATTTTGTGTACGCGTTCAAGATATTCGTCATAGACTTTATCTTCAATGACTTTTAACCCTACAGCTATAGCGTGTTTGCACCATTCTTCCTTTAACGGACAGCTGCAGTCAGCTTTTACACCGTTTTTGGTAAAGGTAAGGCTTGTTTCGTAGGCATCTTTAAAGTTGCCTTTTACAACAGCATCAACACCGGCTATTTTTGTATCATAAGACAGGACTATGTCTTTTTGAAAACCTTCATAGCCCCTTCTCCAACTTCCCGGGGTAGCTTTATCTTTGATGTATTTGTAATTAAATTTGCAAACGCTCATTGATTCTATATATATAAGTAAACAAAAAATTGTTTAAACAAAAGAAAAACATTCGACCAACAAATCAGCCAACCACTCTTTTGCTCAAATAAACAACAGCAGCAAAAAACCTTTTATATGCTGCTAATAAAAATTATACACAAAATTTAGAAAATAACAATACATTGTTTGAGAAAATTCTTTCACACACAAAGTTTTCTTAACAATTTCTTTGAAAATTTTTATTTTTATGTAAAGATTTTTATAAGATGGCAGTTTGCTGTCTGATATCAATTGTCACACAATTTTAAACTCATTGTCACCTGATAATAAAGTTTAAAAAAATCCGTTCAACAGACGGAAGACAGTTTGTAAATTGTAGTAGAAATATAAATAAAAGAAGAAAAAGGAAAAACAAAATGCCTAGACAAGTCCCATTAGAAAAAGTTAGAAACTTCGGGATTGCTGCACACATCGACGCAGGTAAAACAACTACAACAGAACGTATCTTGTTTTACACAGGTAAAACTCACAAAATCGGTGAGGTTCACGATGGTGCTGCTGTTACCGACTTTATGGATCAGGAAAGAGAACGTGGTATCACTATCCAATCAGCTGCTGTAACAGCTATGTGGAAAGGTCACCAGTTAAATATTATCGACACCCCCGGTCACGTTGACTTCACTATCGAGGTAGAACGTTCATTACGTGTATTAGACGGTGTTGTAGCAGTATTTTGCGCAGTAGGCGGTGTTCAATCACAGTCAGAAACTGTTTGGAGACAGGCTAACAGATACGAAGTTCCGAGAATGGTATTTGTTAACAAAATGGACAGAACAGGTGCAAACTTCTACCGTGTAGTAGACCAGTTGAGAAACAGATTGAACGCTAACGCTCATCCAATCCAGCTGCCTATCGGTGCGGAAGATAAATTTACAGGTTTGATTGACCTTTTGACAATGAAAGCTGAAATTTATACAAACGACCTCGGTACAGATATCAGAGAAGAAGAAATTCCTGCTGATATGTTAGACAAAGCTAAAGAATACCATGCAGCTTTGGTTGAAGCTATTTCCGAGTTCGATGATGACTTAATGATGAAGTTCCTGGAAGGTGAAGAACCTACTGTTGACGAACTCAAAAAAGTTTTGAGAAAAGCGACCTGCGAAAACAAAATCGTTCCGGTTTGCTGCGGTACAGCATTCAAAAACAAAGGTGTTCAGCTGTTGTTAGACAACGTTGTTAACTATCTTCCTTCTCCTGTAGACGTTAAAGCTATCGAAGGCGAACTCGAAGACGGTACAAAAGTTGAAAGACACTCATCAGAAGCAGAACCTTTCTCTGCTCTTGCTTTCAAAGTTATGACTGACCCATACGTAGGCCGTTTGACATTCTTACGTATATATTCAGGTAAAATGACAGCAGGGTCTTATGTTCTTAATGCTACAAACGGCAAGAAAGAACGTATTTCAAGACTTGTACAAATGTACGCTGACCAGAGAAACGAAATTCAGGAAGTTTACGCAGGCGACATTTGCGCAGCCGTTGGTTTGAAAGATACTACAACAGGTGATACACTGTGCGACGAAAAAGCACCTATCATCTTAGAAAAAATGTCATTCCCTGAACCTGTAATCTCTGTAGCTATTGAACCTAAAACAAAAGCTGACCAGGATAAAATGGGTATTGCTCTTCAAAAACTTGCTGAAGAAGATCCGTCTTTCCGTGTTAAATCAGATACTGAAACAGGTCAGACAATCATCTCCGGTATGGGTGAGTTACACTTAGACATCATCGTAGACAGATTGTTAAGAGAATTCAAAGTTGACGCTAACGTTGGTAAACCGCAGGTAGCATACCGTGAAACTATCAGAGGCAACGCTGATCAGGATTCTAAATTCATCAGACAATCAGGCGGTAAAGGTCAATACGGTCACGTTAAAATCCAGATTGAACCTGCAGAAGAAAATGCCGGTTTTGTATTCGAAAACAAAATCGTCGGCGGTGCTATTCCTAAGGAATACATCGAACCTGCCAGAAAAGGTATGGAAGAAGCCCTCGAAGGCGGTATCTTAGCCGGATTCCCGATGATTGACGTTAAAGTTACACTTTACGACGGTTCTTACCACGAAGTTGACTCTTCTGAAATGGCATTCAAAATTGCCGGTTCTATGGCTATCAAAGAAGGTTGTAAGAAAGCTAAACCTTGCATCTTAGAACCTATGATGAAAGTAGAAATTGAAGTACCTGAAGAAAATACAGGTGATATCGTTGGTGATATCGCTTCCAGGAGAGGTCGTATCGAGGGTATGGAAATTATCGAAGGTACAGGAATCCAAAAAATCAGAGCAATGGTTCCGCTCGCTGAAATGTTCGGTTATGCAACTGATATCCGTTCAAAAACTCAGGGCCGCGGTACATTCTCTATGGAATTTGCTAAATACGAACAAGTTCCTGCTAACGTTGAAAAAGAAATTATCGAAAAATCAGGTGTTTCTGCCTAGTTTCTGATAAATTTCATAAATATAAAAACCGGTTATGTAACTACATAGCCGGTTTTTTATATTGCAATTAACAATTTATAAAACACGCACATTAAGATTTATGCATTTTTTCAACAATTCTTTGATACCAGGGTTTGTGTTCTTTGTCTTTTGTTATTTTTTTATCCATAAATGTTATGTAATCCGGATAGTCGCCGCGAAATTTATTGATTTGGTCAATAACTTCTTTTTCATCAGGATTGTTATAATCCATTACCCTGTAACCGTTTTTAACCTGAAACGGCACAGCAAGGTTGTCCGAAGCCAGAAAA
The DNA here is from genome assembly GCA_949293185.1 of uncultured bacterium. Taxonomy (GTDB): domain Bacteria; phylum Cyanobacteriota; class Vampirovibrionia; order Gastranaerophilales; family Gastranaerophilaceae; genus Limenecus. Next base: position 31,243 of record CASFCQ010000022.1, on the reverse strand, counting down.
ACATCCGTATAAACATCCTTGGAACAGTTTATGGCTTTATCCATCAATATTCTGCCCACATGATTGTGTCTGTATTTCTTTTTAACAGCCAGAGAGTCAACATAGCATGTTTTGTCATCGCTTAAACCTGAATGGCTGTCATTAAATGTCTGGGTAATAACTGCCCCGCAAAGTTCTCCTATGGCATTTCTGGCTTGCAGTGCGGTAAGATTTCCGTCGTCTTCTATAAACATATCTTTATAATATCGGGTTATTTTATCCAGCATATTCAAATATTTTTCAAAATTTTCAGGGTTTTTATACTGTGTAAGCGACGGGTCATTTGTGTTGTAAATAAAATTGTCCGTAAAAAATTTTGCCATTTCGTACATTTTAGAATCATACATGGCATCTTTTATCGTAAACTCTTTTACATAAAGAGTTCCATTATCGGTTTTTATCTGAAATTTAGATACGGGATTATTTTGCGAGCCGAAAGTCACAGCACTGTTTTTAGACGATATTCCTGATACAACCATAGCTTTCTCTCCTGTTTGTCCGAAAAATTCGTTATAAGAAACAATGTAACGTAAACGAAATTTTCAAACGACGTATTGAAAAAGTGAGTATTTAAACTTCAAAAACCTGAAGCACAACAGGCAACACCTGATATGATATAAAAAAAACTGTAAAAAATTTTTTTGTTACTTTTGTCGCAAAATATTAAATTATATTAAAACTGTTTTAAAAATCTTACATCGTTGTTGAAAAACAGCCTGATATCATCTATGCCCCATTTAAGCATTGCGAGTCTTTCAACCCCCATACCAAAGGCAAAACCGGAATAAATTTCAGGATCAACACCGACATTTTTCAAAACATTAGGGTCAACCATGCCGCTGCCAAGTATCTCCAGCCAGCCTGTACCGGAACATACACGGCAGCCTTTACCCTGACACATAATGCATTGAACATCAACCTCTGCAGAAGGTTCTGTAAACGGGAAGAAGCTGCTTCTAAATCTGGTAGGTCTTGCCGAGCCGAAATACAATCTTAAAAATTCGTTCATAACCCCTTTTAAATCGGCAAAAGTTATGTCTTTATCGACAAGCAGACCTTCTATCTGATGGAATAAATTATTTTTTCTTGCGCTTACGGATTCTTTTCTGTATACACGCCCCGGAGAAATAACTCTGATAGGCGGTTTGCTTGTAAGCATTTCATGGATTTGAGCGCCTGAAGTCTGGCTTCTTAAAACAACATTTTTAGCAACTTCCGTATAGAAAGTATCCTGCATGTCTCTTGCCGGATGGTCTTTTGGAGTATTCAACATATCAAAGTTAAAGTATTCTGTTTCAACTTCCGGCGAATTTTCGTTATGCACGAGAGAAAAACCCATGCCCTGAAATATTTCCACAATCTCATCCACGGTTTGAGTCAGAGGGTGAACTTTACCAAACGGAGTGTAAGAACCCGGCAGGGTAATATCGATACTTTCTTTTTCAAGTTTTTCGTCAAGCTCTTTGCGGTAAAAAGTTTGAAACTTTTCGTTTAATTTTTCTTCAATATCTTTAGTAATCTGGTTAGAAAGAGAGCCTACTATTCTTTTATCTTCATTAGAGAGGTCTTTCAGATTTTTTTTGATATTATTAAGTTCGCTTTTTCTGCTTAAATATGTATTTTTAACTTCTTCTATATCGGCAGTGGATTGAACTTTTTCAATAGCATCCAGTGCATTTTTATGAATTTTTTCTAAAGTTTCTTTCATTTTCACCCTCACAAATATTAGTTGATAAATATATTATATTATAAATAATCCAATTGAGAGCAATTCTGTATTTAAAAGGACATTTAAACATCCAATCACAAAATATCAATCGGGTCGACGTCTACCGTCAACCTTATATCATCAGGCAGCTTAACCTGATTCAAAAATGAAATCACAAACCTGTGCCCCTTTTCAGCGATTTTGTTTTTAACAAGAATCTGGAATCTGTAATAATCCTGCAATTTTTCAATCACACACGATGTCGGACCGAGTATAGCAACAGGTTCTGTCAGCTGTATTTTGTCAATAACATCGTTAAGGCGCATTGCAATCTCCTGAGCACTTCTTTCCGCTCTGAATTGATTTTTTGAAGCAAGTATTATACGTATAATCTGGCTGAATGGCGGATAATCAAAATCCTCGCGCGATTCTATTTCCGTTTTATAAAAAGTTTCGTAATCCTGTTCTTTAGCCGTTTCCAATCCGTAAAAATCAGGATTGTATGTTTGAAAATAAACTTCCCCGGGGTTGTCGCCGCGTCCCGCACGCCCCGCTACCTGAGTTAAAAGCTGAAAACCTCTTTCGCAGGAACGAAAATCCGGCAGGTTAAAACCGTTATCTGCATTTATTACACCCACAAGCGTAACATTTGGATTATCAAGCCCTTTTGCCAGCATCTGCGTGCCGATTAAGATATCAATTTTTCCGTTTCTAAAGTCATCGAGGATTTCAATATGCTGATTTTTTCTGGACATAACATCGCTGTCCAAGCGCACAATATTGCAATCCGGAAAAAGTTTTTTTGCTATAATTTCTACCTTTTGAACACCTGTGCCACTGTTTCGCAGAGCTTCGCTTCCGCATTTCGGACATTTTTCAACCATCGGCTGTTCGTGTTCACAGTAATGGCATTTTAAAGTCTGTGTTTGTGAGTGAAAGACAAGCGGAATAGCACATTTCGGGCACTGAATAACCTCACCGCATGCCAGACACTGGGTATAGGTAGAAAAGCCGCGCCGGTTTATCAAAATAATGGTCTGTTTCTTATCACGAAGGTTTTGCTCAATTGCGCTGACCAGTGCTCTTGAAAAAACGCCGTGATTGGCTCTAAAGTGTTCTTCTCTCATATCTATAACACGCACTTTAGCCATTGGATAATCGTTGTAACGTCTTTTTAAAGTCAGAAGGTTGCCGGAATTTTTAGCGTAATAGTAGGTATTTATATCAGGAGTTGCACTGCCTAAAAGAAGAGGACATTCGTTAAGTTCTGCCAGTTTTTGTGCAACTTTTTTTGCGTCATATCTCGGAGCAGGCATGGTTTGCTTGTAAGAGCTGTCGTGCTCCTCATCAATTATAATCAACCCGATATTTTTAAGCGGGGCAAACACTGCAGAGCGTGCACCGGCAAGGATTCTTATCTGATTGTTTTTAATCTTTTGCCAGACATCAAATTTCTCGCCATCTGAAATACTGGAGTGCCATATCGCTGTTTTGTCTATACCGAAACGCCTTGCCACACGCTGTGTAAGAACAGACGCAAGAGCAATTTCCGGCGCTAAAAACAAGACGTTTTTGCCCTGTTCAAGCACTTTTTTTATTGCTTTAAAATACACCTCTGTTTTTCCGGAAGACGTTACACCGTGCAAAAGTATTGTACTGTGAGAACCCAGCCTTTTTTCAATTTCTTTATAAGCGTGCTCCTGCTCTTCCATTAATCGGGGAAACTCTTCGAGTTCCTGAGATTTAAAGATGGAAAGCGGATTTCTGAAAACCTGTTCTTCCGTTATTTCAACACACCCCAAAGCCTCAAGTTTGTTCACTGTTGCACGTGTGGTTTTTGCGGATTTTTCAAAGTCGACGAGCCTGGTTTTGCCGGTTTGTTCAAGTATTTTTAAAATTTCCTGCTGTCTTTTAGACGCGTTTTCATAAGTTTTAAAAGAAATATACTTTTCATTTTGTTCCTTTTGCACGCCGTTTAAAAATTTCATAGGCACAGCGCATTCTATAACGTTTTGTATGCTGCACGCATAATAAGAAGCAACCCACTCCAGAAACTTTAAGTAATTCAAATCAAAAATCGGCGTATAATCAAGGATTTTTGCTATTGACTTAGCTTTTATTCCGTCAGGCAGATAGTTTGTAAAACCGCAGACAAAAGCATTAATCAGCCCCATGCGCCCGAAAGGCACAAGTACTGGCATACCTGTTTTTATAACGGGTTTCATATCATCGGGTATAAGATAGCTGAATGTTTTTACCCCTATACCCTTTATTGAAGTAAGAACAAGGGCATATTTGTTCAACATGCCCTCTTGTAGTTCTGTTTTATTGTCAATGTTTTTTGACATAAAAATCCTTTTGTTCTTTAGATTCTTCGGCTGACGCCTCAGAATGACGGCTCTTTGCATATTTAGAGCCGGCGGCTATTAAAACCCTATTCTGCCCCTTCGAGGCTCATTAATTCTTTCATGGCTTCATCAACGGCATCTTTTAACAATTCTAAATTGTCAGGAGAAACTGTTACACCTTTTTTTGTCGGAAGCCAGTTTTGACCGTCATCTGTTGTATAAAAAATTCTCAAATCAAGGTAGCTTTTGCCTTTGTATTCGTTAATAGAAATTTGAAGCTGTTCTGTTGCGCTTCTCGGTATTGTTGCTATTAATTTAGGTTCTACAGCCATAATGTTAACTCCTCTTTTTAATTATCAAAAATTATTGTAGCACAATTTTTTCAAAATAATCCGCATGATTTTCATACAGCAGACAGTTACTCTAAAGTTTAATTTAGCGCAATATGTTTCATATTAAATTTGTTGATGATAAGATTATAGTTAAGTGATTAAACAAAAAGGAATTGAGAATGTCAGAAAACAACACCCTTAATGCACCTACGCTTAATGCGATAAGAAATACAAGAATTCAAAAATTAACAGAATTGGCTGATAAAGGAATAAACCCTTATCCCTATTCTTATGATAAAGACGCTTCGGCAAAAAATCTGCAGGAAAAATATAAAGATTTGCCGGCAGGTGAAGAAACTAACGATGAGTACCATGTTGCCGGTCGTGTTATGGCAATAAGAAACACAGGAATGTTTATTGACCTGATGGATGCATCAGGAAAAATTCAAATTTTTTCTCACAAAGAAAACATGGACTCTGAAAAAATCAAAACTTTAAAACTCGTAGATATCGGTGATATTGTAGGTTTTAAAGGTACTATAAGAAGAACCCCGCGCGGAGAGTTGAGTATTAAAGCAACAGATTTTAAAATCCTTTCAAAATCCTTGCTTCCGCTGCCGGAAAAATTCCACGGCTTAACAGACGTTGAAACCAGATACAGACAACGTTATGTTGACCTGATTATGAATGAAGAAGTCAGAGACACATTCAGAAAAAGAAGTTTGATTATACAAAAAATCAGAGAATATCTTGCAAAACACGGATTCTTAGAGGTTGAAACACCTATTTTGCAAACAACAGCCTCCGGTGCTAACGCAAGACCTTTTACAACACATCACAATGCACTCGATATGGATTTAACATTGAGAATTGCGCTTGAACTTTACTTAAAAAGACTTATCGTAGGCGGTGTGTCTGAAAGAGTTTATGAAATCGGCAGATGTTTCAGAAACGAAGGCATAGATACACGCCACAATCCGGAATTCACAATGATTGAGCTGTATCAGGCTTATGCTGATTACAACGATATGATGACCCTGACAGAGAACATGGTTGCTTATGTTGCACAGGAAGTTCTCGGTACAATGAAAATTAAATACGGCGAAAATGAAATCGACCTGACTCCGCCGTGGGACAGAAAAACCATGCTCGGCGCAATCAAAGAAGCAACCGGCGTAGATTTTATGGAAATTTACGATTCCAAACAGGCTGTTGAAGCTGCCAAAAAACTTAATGTACCCGTTGATGACGATATGAACTGGGGTCAAGTTGTAGAAGCTGTTTTTGAAGAAAAAATAGAGCCTTCTTTAATCCAGCCTTGCCACATTATAGATTATCCCCGTGAAATTTCGCCTCTTGCAAAAGTTCACAGAGATAACCCGAGATTGACAGAACGTTTTGAAACCCGTATCAACGGCTGGGAACTGGCTAACGCATTTTCGGAATTAACAGACCCGATTGACCAGAGAAGCAGATTCGAGGCTCAGGCACTGGCTAAAGCTAACGGCGATGAAGAAGCTATGGAGCTTGATGAAGATTTTATCACCTCTCTTGAATACGGTATGCCTCCGACAGGCGGTATGGGTATGGGTATCGACAGGTTGGTTATGCTGTTGACCGATTCTCAAACAATAAGAGACGTCATTGCCTTCCCGACTATGCGTCCGTTAGACAACAAATAAAAATGTCCGAGAAAAATTCGTGATAAGGCGAGAAAAATTCGTGATAAGGCTCTGCCGAACAAAAGCAGCCGGTGGCTGGTTTTGTGAGAGGTAAGCGACGTGAACGAATTTTTGGAGTGTCACATTGAAAAGGTGAGCAGTGACGGCTCGAAGGCTCGAGGCGGCAACTGCGACACTAGATTAGATTATTTTTAATAAAAAAATCAGGTTTAAAAACAAACCTGATTTTTTTATGTCGCTTTTTAAACTTTTTGCACTACATTGCGTTTTTTGAAATAATTTTAAAGTATACGAGGAGTGTTATGAAAAATTTATATAAAGCTTTAAAAAATGCAAGTCTTATATTGCCGTTTGTATTTGTAACAAATGCACTAAACTCAAACGCTTTGCAGATAGTTTACCCTAAAACAGAAAATACTAATATTAGTGCGGCTTCTACGTTTATAATCGGCAGCACCTCTCCTGACTCAAAATTAAAAATTAACGATATAGATGTAAAAGTGCACGACAACGGCTCTTTTGTTCAGGTTGTGCCGCTAAACGACGGTAAAAATGAAATCAAAATAGATTCGCAAAACGAAAAAACACACGATACCGTAACTTATATAATAAACCGTGTTCCTCAAGAAATTCCTGCTTCAATGCAGGCTGCACTGGAAGAATTTGCTCCTGATAAATTTATTTATGCAACAGTTCTTAAAGATAACACACCATTAAGAGCACAACCTGATGAATACGCAAAACGTATAACACATCTGGCTAAAGATACAGTGCTTATGATTAACGGCAAAAAGGGCGATTATTACAGAGTTTCGCTGACTCCCGGCGAAAATGCCTGGGTAAAAAGTGATAATGTTGTCAACTATTCAACAATAAATCAAAAAATGCTGGCAACAGCTTCACGGGTATCATTGTCAGAAGACAAGCTGTATAACTATATCAAAACTGATTTATCGTTTCAAATTCCGTTTAAAATTATTGAAACAGACAACGGTCTGACAATGGAACTTTACAATCTGGAAAAAAATGCCGCAGACACAATGCTTTTTCAAACAAGCGGAGATGTAAAAAGCCTCACGGTTAATTCTGTTGCCCCTGATAAGACATCCACATATTATATAGAATTAAAAAACAAACTATGGGGCTATAGAGCTTACTACGAAGGCAATACTCTCGTTTTAAAAATAAGAAAAGCTCCGGATATAGATATCGAAAAACCCTTGAATAACATAACAGTATTTCTTGATGCAGGGCACGGTGCTGATGACGCAGGAGCAATAGGACCTACAGGCGAAAAAGAAAAAGACATTAATCTTGATATTGTAAAAAAATTGCAAAAAGTTCTGGAAGATGAAGGAGCAAAGGTTCTTTTAACAAGAGAAGATGACACAGATGTTCATTTATATGACAGAATAAAAATGATTAAAGAGTCTGATGCATTGATTTCTTTAAGTATACATGCCAATGCACTCGCGGACGGAGCAGACCCGTATGTAAAACATGGAACTTCGGTTTTTTATTACAACAGAGAGTCCGTTGAACTCGCTAAAACACTCAGAGATGTTATTACAAAAAAACTCGGCACAAAAGATGACGGTGTCTGCATGCGCAGTCTTGTGATGACGCGTCCGACCATGCCATTATCTGTTTTAATAGAAGTTGCATATATGATTCATCCGGAAGAATATAAATTACTGCTTGATGAAAACTTCCGTCAAAAAGCTGCAGAATCTATCAGAGACAGCATTAAAGAATATTTATTAAATTCTGTTAAAACTAACGGGATTAACTAATTATAGTGTTGACAGAACCTGATTGCAGTGATACAATATAAAAAATTTAAGATAACGCTTGGTGAAAGGTTTAAAAACCTTTATACATAAGGGTTTCACATTCTATCTATTTAATTAAAATTTTAAGAAGAGATATTATAGGAAAGACTAATGCAAGTTTCTGTAATTAAAACAACAGAACCTAAAAACGTAAGCATACCCGCGTCAATGGCAGTCGGGGGCGCTGTCGGCTTGGGCTTGCGTTACGCTATTCCAGTTTACAAGCCGGAAATGGACTATTTTGTATTCAACAAGTCCGACGTTATGAAAGAAGATAACGTTAATGCTGTCAAAAAAAATGTTATAGAAAAAGCTCAGGATTTGTTGAAAAAAGACAAAGAAAACGAAACTTTAAAATTATTTATAAAAAGAGCAAAAGCTAACACCTCCCAGCAGCTCAAAAATGCAAAAGCTGCCATTAAAAAAGCTCCTCAGGAGGTTCAAACCGGTGTAAAAGCTATGGTTGACGACCTTGCAGCACAGATGAAAGCGTCTAAAAATATCACTATAGCCAACATAAAAAATGCTGCAAAACAAGCAAGACCGTATTCTCATTTTATCCTGCCGGGTGCAGCGTTAGGTGCGCTTGTCGGTTATGCTTATAATGTTGTCGGTACAATCAGCGAAGATTAATTTTTTTGCCGGCTTTCAGCCGGACAAAGCGCAATGTTAAAAAACATTAAAATTAAACAGCAAAACAATTTCTATACTTGCATGGTTTTGTTTTGCGCATACAATAATGATACAAAGGGTTATTGTGGACGGCATGTCATAGTAATCCGGTAAAACTAAACAGGATTGCGGTTCAAAGTGATTTATCACCCGTAAATCCGGCTTTTGAAAGGAGAAAAAACTATGCCAAAAATGAAAACACACCGCGCAGCTGCAAAACGCTACAAAGTGACAGCTTCAGGTAAAATCATGAGACTTTCCTCAGGTAAAAAACACCTGCTTCAACACAAGTCTGCCGACAGAAAAAGAAGAATGACCGGCATGACTGAAGTATCAGAAACTAATTTAAAATTGGTTTCAAGAGAATTACCGTACAAAAAATATTCAAGATAAGGAAGGTTAAAAAATGAGAGTAAAACGCGGAAATGTCTTAAGAAAAAGACACAAAAAAATATTAAAGTTAGCTAAAGGCTTTATCGGCGCAAGAAGCAGAATCTTCAAAGTTGCTAATACTGCTGTAATGAAAAAACTTAAATATCAATACAGAGACAGACGCAACAGAAAAAGAAATATGCGCCGTTTATGGATTGTAAGAATCAACGCAGCCGTAAGACAACACGGTTTGAGCTATTCTAAATTCATGAACGCTCTTAAAAAAGCTGATATTCAGGTTAACAGAAAAATGCTTGCCGATATGGCAGTAAGAGAACCGGAAGCTTTCTCTGTTATAGTTGAAACTGCTAAGGCTAAAGCTTAATAAAATGTCAGAAAAAATTGTGCCTGCTGCGACAAGCCTGCGGCACTCCGACATTAGATTAAAAAAATCTTAAAAGATTAACAAAAAATACTCCGTTAGTGTGTGACTTTCGGAGTATTTTTATTATATTATTAAATTATGAAAAAATTTTTATTAACAATTCTTGCATTCTTTATAATGTTACCGGCATCGGCACTGGTTTTGCAGGGCAATGCAGAGATTAATGCAGAACTCGCCAGAGAAGAAACTTTTAATAATATAGACTATGCTCTCGGTCCAAACGAATTTAGAGATTACTGGTCCGACCCTAATTATATGGAAAACTATACGTCGATGAAAAACGGCGTGCACAAAGTGGGGAATCGATATCTGGCATTGTTTTCTGACGGAACTTACGGCGTGAGATATACAAATGACCCGTATCATAACTATTATTACAGTGAAACAGGCTCTCTTTTTAAGGTAGACGTACTGAACAAACCTTACAACGAATACCCCCACCGCTCAGTTGCGTACAACAAATACGGCGCTTTTAAAAATGCCACTTATGTTGTTTCCGAAAAAGAACAGTATATGTATGATGCAAAACAAAACCTCATCGGCCGCTGGGTAGATAACGCCTGCTATGATGAACAGGGCTCTGTTTTGATGCTGCGCAAAAGAGTTGATAAATAATGAAACTTTTAAAATTCGCTTGCATTGACTCCACAAACACCTACGGCAAAACCAATTTTGACACCTTAGAGGACAAAACAGCAATTATTGCTGATGAACAGACTCACGGCAAAGGCAGGTTCAATCGTGTGTGGGTTTCGAAAAACTGCGAAAATATTTATTTGTCCTTAATTTTAAAACCGCAAAATATTACCTATATCCCTAATTTTACCCAGTATATGAGTGTTGCGGCGGCAAAAGTTTTGGGTGATTACAACGTACAACCGCAGATTAAATGGCCCAACGATGTTTTAATAAATAACAAAAAAATTTGCGGCATACTCAGCGAAGGAATAGTCAAAAACAACAAATTGACAGGAGCAGTGCTCGGCATAGGCATCAATCTCAACTGCGACGCTAAAACAATTGAAAATATCGACAAACCCGCTACCTCACTGAATATTGAAACAGGCAATGACATAAATAAAGAAGAATTTTTACAAAAACTTTTAAAAACTTTTTTTGAAAATTATGAAAACGTTGTACAAAACGGGTTTGAATATTTTAAAGATGACTATTTAAGATATACGGACTTTTTGGGCAAAACTGTTTATATACAACCAAGAGATAACGATAAAAGGGAAAAATATACAGCAAAAACCATTGATAATCAGGGAAATTTAATAGTCACTGACGCTCAAAATAAAGAAAAAATCATCTACAGCGGTGACTTAATTTATTAAATAAGATATTATTATATTGCACATAATTAAATTGAGGAAAAACAATGCAAGAAAACAGATCCGAAAATAAAATAATAATAACTGTTTCAGGCGTGGACAGAATCGGTATTGTAGCCAAAGTTGCCAATGTTTTAGCAGATTACAAAGTTAATATCGAAGATATAAAACAAACAATCATGCAGGATTATTTTGTAATGTTTTTGCTTGGCGATATTTCTAATGCGGAAAAATCTTTTAAAGAAATAAAAGAGGCGCTCCAAAAAGCAGGAGAAGAACTCCAGATGGAAATCTGGGTTCAAAAAAAACAAATCTTTGACAAAATGCATAATATCTAAACGTGATGTCTTTTGTACAAAATTTTAAAAATTGAGAGGAAAAATGAGTTATATAAACGCTGATTCTATACTGGAAACCATCGACATGATTCGTGTGCATCACCTTGATATAAGGACTGTTACACTGGCATTGAGCCTGCGTGACTGCTGTGACAATGATGTAAAAGTTGTCGGAGAAAAAATTTATGAAAAAATCATTCGATACGCCAAAAATCTTGTTGCAATGGCAAATGAGATAGAAGAAGAATATTCAATACCTATAATAAATAAAAGAATCTCCGTAACCCCCATATCCCTTGTAGGAGAATCCTGCAAAGAATACGATTATGTATATCTGGCAAAAATGCTTGATAAAGCTGCAAAAGATGTCGGCGTAAATTTTATAGGCGGTTTCGGCGCATTAGTGGAAAAAGGCTGCACCCGCGGTGATATTGCGCTTATTGAAAGTATTCCGGAAGCTCTTAAACAAACAGAACGCATATGTTCATCGGTAAACGTTGCCAGCTCAAAAGCCGGCATAAACATGGACGGCGTTTTAAAAATGGGTCAGACTATTAAAAAAGCCGCTCAATTGACAGCGGACAAAGACGGTATAGGCGCAGCCAAGCTGGTCTGCTTCTGCAATGTGCCTGGGGATAATCCTTTTATGGCTGGGGCATTCCATGGCTACGGAGAACCTGAATGCGCGCTTAACGTCGGAGTATCCGGCCCTGGGGTTGTAAGAGCCGCAATAGAAGCTCTGCCGGAAGGTACTAACTTTAGCGATATGGCAAACAAAATAAAACAAATCGCTTTCAAAATTACGTCAACAGGAGAACTCGTAGGCAGAGAAATGGCGCAGAGGATGAACCTGCCTTTCGGTATAATCGACCTTTCTTTAGCTCCGACACCGGAAATAGGCGACAGCGTTGCCGGAATTTTTCAGGCAATGGGACTTGAACATGCCGGCGCTCACGGAACAACAGCAGCGCTTGCTATGTTAAACGATGCCGTTAAAAAAGGCGGAATTATGGCAAGCTCCCACGTCGGCGGACTGTCGGGTGCTTTTATACCGGTTTCCGAGGATGCAGGCATGATAGAGGCAGCTTCAAAAGGTTGTTTAACTTTTGACAAACTCGAGGCAATGACCTCTGTTTGTTCTGTAGGGTTGGATATGATAGCCATTCCGGGTGACACGCCGGCTGATACGATTTCCGGGATAATAGCGGACGAAATGGCAATAGGTATGATAAACAAAAAGACTACCGCGGTGAGGATTATTCCCGCGCCGAATAAAAAAGCCGGCGACAAAGTTGTGTTCGGCGGGCTGCTTGGAGAAGCGCCTGTTATGAACGTTAACACACTTTCTTCGAGCAAATTTGTACAACGCGGCGGCAGAATCCCTGCACCTATACATAGTTTGAATAATTAAATCTGGTTATTTGTTGTTGAAATGCTCATACCTTGCTTGGCTGCAATGGCAGACTTTTTGCCATTTCCCCATAAGATTATCAATTCACCAATAAAAAACCCCGCCTTAAATAAGGCAGGGTTTTGGTTTACTCTTATGGATAGATTAATAAATTACTCTACAACAAGTTTTTTGTTGTTATTGTTTTCTTTTTTCATTTTAGGTGCTTCGATTCTTAAAACACCATGTTCAAGTTTTGCTTTTGTATTTTCAGTATCAATCTCTTCAGAGAAGTAAACTGTTCTTGAAAATTCACCATATTGAAATTCTGATTTTTTATAAGTCTTGGAGTTTTCTTCTCTTTCTTCTTCTTTTTTAGCGTTAATAGTGATGTGTGATTTATCCATATCTATGTCTAAATCTTCTTTTTTAACGCCCGGAAGCTCGGCTTTGATTTCAAAACGGTCTTCTTTTTCTTTAATTTCGACAGGCATCATCAATTTGTCCGCATCTTCGGAAAAACCGTATTCAGGATACAAATTGCCAAAGTTTCTGTTAAGTATTGAACTGATTTCATCATTAACTGATTTTAAAAATGTATCAGGTGTTTTCTTTATTAAAAATCTCATAATGTTCTCCTTTCGGTTACTTATTTATCTTTTCTCTCAACACCTATATTATTGCTCTGTTTTTTAATCGTTCTTTGTTTTTTAACCAAAAATTAACAATTTCATTTCTGAACCGGCAGAATAAAAAAGTTTAAAAAGCTTCAATTGATTAAGCTATGTAAATGTGTTTATTCCATTGTTTGACCCTGATTTTCCTTTGATTTAACATGTTCCTAATCCCGGAGAGTCACCCGGGTATAATAAGCGGTGCCACCACCGTAAGGAAAGGGAACATAACAAAATGACATCAAAAAGATTTCTTTTTACGTCAGAATCTGTAACAGAAGGTCACCCGGATAAAGTGTGCGACCAGATTTCTGACGCAATTTTGGATGAATTTCTTACAAAAGACAAAAGCTCCAGAGTAGCTGCAGAAACTACTGTAACAACAGGTATGGCTCTTGTTTGCGGAGAAATTACATCCGACTGCTACGTGGATATCCCCGCAGTAGTAAGAAATACTATTAAAAATATCGGTTATGCAGGTGCTGAAGGCGGCGGTTTTGATTACAAAAACTGTGCTGTCTTGACATCTATTGACGAACAGTCTACAGATATCGCAGGCGGCGTAAACAAAGCCCTCGAATCACGAAACGACCATTCTGATACATCTGCTTCAGAAACAGAAAACGTTGGCGCAGGCGACCAGGGTATTATGTTCGGTTTTGCATGTGACGAAACTCCGGAACTTATGCCTCTGCCTATCAGCCTTGCACACAGACTGGCTTACAGACTTGCTCAAGTCAGAAAAAACGGTTCTTTAGGATATTTAAGACCGGACGGAAAATCTCAGGTTACTGTTGAATACGTTGACGGCAGACCGTCAAGAATCGATACTATCGTTCTTTCAACACAACACGACCCTGAAATCAAAGGCGTTTCCGACAACAAAGAAGTTCAGGAAATCATCAGACAGGATTTAATCGAAAAAGTTATCAATCCTGTATTTGAAAACGATGCTATCAAACCTGATGCAAATACAAAATACTTAATCAACCCGTCAGGCAGATTCGTAATCGGCGGTCCTCAGGGCGATGCTGGTTTGACAGGAAGAAAAATCATCGTAGATACATACGGCGGTTATTCTCGTCACGGCGGCGGCGCATTCTCCGGCAAAGATCCTACAAAAGTAGACCGTTCTGCTGCTTATGCCGCACGTTATGTTGCTAAAAACATCGTAGCTGCAGGTCTTGCCCAAAAATGCGAGGTTGAACTCGGTTACGCTATCGGTGTTGCACAGCCTGTTTCCGTTATGGTTGATACTTTCGGTACAGGTGTTATCACAGACGATGAAATTTCTAACCTTGTTCAGGAAAACTTTGACCTCAGACCTGCTGCAATCATCAAACAGTTTGACCTGAGAGGTTTGCCTGCTAAAAACGGCGGCAAATTCTATCAGCTGCTTGCTGCATACGGTCATATGGGCAGAACAGATATAGATGTTCCGTGGGAACATACAGACAAGGCTGCTAAATTAAAAGAGCAGGCAGGTTTAAACTGCTGCAGCTGCAAGTAAGATTAACTAAAAAAGAATGGGCTGTTTAAAAACAGCTCATTCTTTTATTCGGATTCGGGCGGGGTTAGATGGAAAAGATTAGAAAAATATATTTAGTTTGTGCATATACTTTAATTGTTGCTTTTATTGTATGCTTTTTCTGTTTTCCTGATTTTCAGGCTAATGTATTTTTAGGTAAGGGCGGGGATTTTATGGGAGATTTTTTTAACCCTGTATTTTATTCTCAAACCTTGAATCCATACAGATACGGCATCGATAACAATGCATGCGGAGATATTGTATATGCGCCGATTATTTATTTGTTTTTTTTCTATTTTGGAAAAATCTCTCCCTGCGGCGGTGTTTTTTATACAATAAAGACATATCCTCAATTCGGGTTGGTTTTGGGAACATTTTTTTCTGCATTGAGTACTTTTTGTTTGTTTTATTTATTGTCAAAGGTATCTGATTTCAGGCATAAATTTTGGATAATGCTGTCGCTTATTTTTTCGGGTTTGTATCTTTTTACATTTGAAAGAGGCAATGTCATAACGCTTTGTGTGATATTCTTTACGATATTTTTGTTTAAAGATAAATTGCGTATAAGTGACAATATTGCCGCTTTTTCACTTGCATTGGCTTCTGTTTTTAAACTCACTCCGGTAATGTTTTCTTTATTGTATTTGTATAAAAAAGATTACAAAAACTTTTTCAAATTTTTATTGTTCTTTGCTTTATTGTTTTTTGTTCCTTTTTTATTTATAAAAGGACAGTTCAGCAATGTGTTTTTACTGTTGCAGAATTTGGCGGAAACAAAAATTTCTTATACTTATATAAATTTGATTCAGACACAGTTGCCGTTAAAATATTCCATTATATTTGGTTTTATAGCTGCTTTAACAGCCGGTGTTTCAATTGTGTTTAATCATAAATTTAAAAACAGATTTGAAACTGTTACAGGGCTTGTATTATCATTGTATTTTTTATTTTTGAACAATGCTTTATACGTGCTTTTGTTGCTATTTCCATGTTTTATACTATTTATGAATAAGACCGATTACAAAAAAATTGATTATTTGTATTTAATCTGTTTTATTGTAATTTTTAATCCGCTGCAAATAGTAATACACGACCTTTGTATAAATACTGCGTTGATAAAAATATTTGCTTTTATATTTTTATCGGCATTGACATCACAAAATTTGATAAATATTTGCCAAAATAAAAAAAATATTAAAAATAAATCATAATTTTTTGTGTTTTTTTGGTATTTTTGGCTAATAAATGGTACTATATTTAAAAAACATTATTATTTTGGAGTAAAAACTAAAACATGAGCGGTACTGAAACTCAACAGCAAACAAAAACTAATATATTAACAGGGGCGCAGATTTTTCTGGAATGTTTGAAAAAAGAAGGTGTAAAAGATATTTTCGGCTACCCCGGCGGTGTAATCCTTTCTATATACGAAGCTTTGTATAACGACCACGATATAAAACATTATCTTGTAAGACACGAACAGGCTGCTGTACATGCTGCAGAAGGCTATGCACGTGTTACGGGCAAACCGGGTGTTGTTCTTGTTACATCAGGACCGGGCGCAACGAACTGTATAACAGGTATTGCAAATGCCTACTATGACGGATATCCTGTCGTTGTATTTACCGGTCAGGTCGGCATAAACCAGATAGGCAACGATGCTTTTCAGGAAGCTGATATCATAGGCATTACACGTTCCTGCTGCAAGCATAACTATCTTGTAAAAGATGTTAAAGATATGCCAAGGATTATAAAAGAGGCGTTCCATATTGCCACCACAGGCAAACCCGGACCTGTTGTTGTCGACATGCCAAAAGATATTTTAACGGCGTCAACGGAATTTGTTTGGCCCGAAAACATAAAACTGCCTGGTTACAACCCTAACTACAACGGTCACCCGAAACAAACATCAAAAGCGCTGGAACTTCTCTGCGAAGCCGAAAGACCTGTTATTATTGCAGGCGGCGGAATTGTTGCATCAGAGGCTATGGAAGAATTAAAACAACTGGCTGACAAACTCCACGTTCCCGTTGCAAACACCCTGATGGCAAAAGGCGTTTACCCCGAAACTGACGAAAAATCGCTCGGCATGCTCGGTATGCACGGTAATTTCTGGGCTAACCATGCCGTTACAAACTGCGATGTACTCTTTGCTATCGGTACACGCTTTAATGACAGAATAACGGGCTGTTTAAAACGTTTTGCCAGAGATGCTCAGATTATCCACGTTGATATAGACCCGTGTTCCATAAACAAAAACGTAAAAGTTGATATTCCGATAATCGGGGATGCCAAGAATGTTTTAAAAGCAATGCTTGAAGAGTTTAACAACAACAATCCCGAAATCCACTACGAGGTTAAACAATCATGGCTTGAACAGATTAACGAATGGAAGAACAAACGTCCAAAAATTGAACAACATACTGACAAACTTAGTTCGATTACCGTTATACAAAAAATTTACGAATACACAAAGGACTTTGACCCTGTTGTTACAACGGAAGTCGGACAGCACCAGATGTGGGCTGCCCAAAAATGGAAATGCGACAAACCGAGAAGATTTGTCACCTCGGGCGGACTCGGTACAATGGGTTTTGGATTCCCTGCTGCAATGGGTATAGCTGTCGCGGATAAAGACAGACTCGTTATAAATATAGCAGGTGACGGCAGTATCCAGATGAATATTCAGGAGCTTGCAACCTGCGTACAGTATAACTTGCCTGTTATTAACATAATCATTAACAACGGGTATCTCGGAATGGTGCGCCAGTGGCAGGAAAAACTCTACCATCAGCATTATTCGGAAACAAGGATCACCGGCCCTGATTTTGTTAAGGTTGCAGAAGCCTACGGTGCAAGGGGATTCCGTATTACTAAAGAAGAAGAGATTATTCCTGTCTTGCAGCAGGCTATTGACTGCAAACAACCGGTATTTATCGATGTTGTTGTTGATGAGTACGAAATGGTTTATCCTTGGGTTCTTGCAGGCAACCCTATCAATAAAATGTTGATGTCAAATAATTGTCCGATAAATTAGCGACTAAAGGTTTAAAGATGAATAACAACAATAACAATAAAAATCATGTAATATCAGTACTTGTAAAAGATGAAGCAGGTATAGTTTCGCGTGTAAGCGGACTGTTTTCAGGCAGAGGCTACAGTATAGAGAGCATTACCGCCGCACAAACCAGCGAAAAAGGCTATGCACGCATCACTATAGAAACCTCGGGCGGGGATGAAAACGTCATTGAGCAAATTACAAAACAGCTTAACAGATTGATTCCGGTCTTAAAAGTTGTTGACCTCGGGGATGTCGAATCTATTGAGCGCGAGTTGATTTTGTGTAAAGTTATAGCTAAAGATGAAGACCGCTCCGAGATTTTAAGAATCGCAGAGATTTTTAACGCCAAAATTATTGACGTTACACAAAGAACCTATACGCTTGAAGCAATAGGAGATGAAAGACAGATACGTTCTTTAATTGAGCTTTTAAAACCTATCGGTATTAAAGAGCTTGTACGCTCCGGCAAGGTAGGCATCACACGTTCAAATCAGTTTACCGGTGTAAAAGTAGAGTAAAAACGATGATTGAAATTGCATTCGTACCTATTGACAACAGACCGGTATGCTATACGCTTGCACAGCAGATTGCAGATATGGACAGCCGTATACATTTGCATCTGCCGGATAGAAGCCTGCTCGGTGATTTAACAAAACAGGCTGATATAGAAGGGATTTTAAACTGGCTTGAAAACCTGCATGAGGTGGATAAAGTGGTGGTATCTCTCGATACAATAGCCTACGGCGGTCTGATACCTTCTCGCAGATGTAATGATGATTATGCAAAAATTGTTGAGCGTATTGAACGTTTTAAAAAAATTTTGAATAAAAAAAATTCCGAAGTTTACGCATTTTCCAGCATAATGCGTATTTCTAACAACAACTGCAACGAAGAAGAAAAAGAATACTGGAGTCTGTACGGCAAAAAGATATTCCAATACTCTTATGACTACCATAAAAACGGATTTGCACAGACAGATGTCCCGTCAGAAATCCTTGACGACTACCTAAAAACAAGAAACAGAAATTTTGATATTAATAAACTTTATATAAAATGGTCAGAGGAACATTTTTTTAACACACTTGTTTTTTCAAAAGACGACTGCGCTCAATACGGGCTAAATGTTACGGAAGCCAAGGTGCTGAATGTCAATATACTGGCGCACAAACTCAACGCCCTGATAAAAACCGGAGCTGATGAAATACCTTTAACGCTGCTTGCACGTGCAATAACAGAGGGCAGGCATATAAAAATCGCACCTGTTTTTACTCAAAAGGATTATACGGACAAAATTTCAAAGTACGAGGATGTTTCCGTGTACGAGTCGGTTAAGGGGCAGATTGAACTTGCAGGCTGCGAGGTTTGCGATAACCCTGATGACGCCGATATTGTGATGATTGTAAACAACTTTAAAGACGAACAGGGCGAACTTGTTATGGGGGTTGATGTCGAAGGTTTCCGCGGAAAAATCGAAATACCTCAAAAGCCCTATCTGATAGTCGATATTTTGAATGCAAACGGCGCGGACAATGCTTTTGTAAAACAGTTTTTGGATAACAAAATCGATTGGGACAATTTTCTCGGTTATGCAGGCTGGAATACAACAGGAAACTCTTTAGGCAGTGCATTGTGCTGCGCTCTTGTTAAGCATTGCGCAAAAGAGCCTGATATTGAAGCTTTTAAAAAGGTTCAGATGATTCGTTTTCTTGATGACTGGGCTTATCAGGCAAATGTAAGAAAGCTTCTTAAATCACGGCTGGAAAAAATCAGCGTTAAAGAACTGGAAAAAGAAATGAAACCGTATGAAGGATTTTTAAAAGAAAAATTTGATGTAGAATTTTCAAGGGTAAAATATTCTTATCCGTGGAACAGATTTTTTGAAATAGAGGCAGATGTATCATGACACAAGATATCAACACTTTAAGAAATGAAAATGAACTAATAGATTTATTTTGTACTTTAGCACAAATTCCTTCCCCTTCTGGCGAAGAAGACAACGTGTCTGCTAAGATTGTTGAAATTTTAACTAACGCCGGCATAGAAGCTAAAGAAGACCATTTTAAAAACGTAAGGGCAAAAATTCCTGCAACAAATCCCGATAAAAAACCGATTCTTCTCTCGGCTCACATGGATGTTGTAGGCGACGCGTCGCCCGTAAATATAAGGATTTCTCAAGACGGTCAGTTTATAGAAACCGACAAATCAAGACCTCTCGGCTCTGATGACAAGGTCGGCGTGGCTGCTGCAATGTATCTGGCTTTGAACCTTGTTAAAAATCCCGATATGGTGCAAGGAGGTCACGGCGGGCTTGAGTTAGTGTTCACAAAAGACGAAGAACAAAACATGACCGGTATCCATAACGTAAAATTTGACGAAATAGATTCCGAGTATGTTCTTGTGCTTGATGCGGACAAACTCGGACAAATTCAGATTTCAGGCGCAAGCTATACCAACGGAACACTGCGTGTAACAAGCTTAAAAGGCGGACACTCAGGTATTGATATAGGCGATAAAACCAGATTAAACGCCGTAAAACTCATTGCGGAACTTGTAAACGAAATCCCTCAGGGAGAATACAAACGCGATGAATACGGCACTGTTACTTCAATCAACATCGGCTGCATAGTAGGCGGCGGGGTTGAACCGGTTATACAAAAAATTGCCCAAAAAGGAATCAAAGCCGAAAGCTACATAGAATACGTTGCCGACAATTGCCTGACTAACATAATCAACACAAAAGCCATGGCAAAATATTCTATCAGAAGTTCAGAAGAAGCAAACGAAAACCAGCTTATAGACGATATAAAACAGATTGTCGAAAGATTCAACGAAAAGTATAAAGGGCTTGCTGTTGCAGAATTTGAAGCGAAATCCAAGATGAAGGCGTTTGAAAAATCAGGCGACGAAACCATACAAAAAATTTGCGTGCAGGCTTGCGAAAATATAGGCATAAAGGGCGATGTTTCTTCATTCCATGCCGGAGCGGAAACGCATATTTACGCACATGAAAAAAACAAACACGGACAAATCTTAAAGCCTTACCTGCTCGGGTTAGCTGATATTTACAACATGCATTCAAGCGATGAGATGGTTAACATAGAATCGTTTTTAAAAGGGTATGAGTTTTTGAAAGAATCCTTTATAATTTATAATAAATAAGGAGTGCATAATATGAAAAAAATATCATTACTTTTAATCCCCCTGCTTGCTGCTGCAGCGGCTGTACCGGCTTTTTGCGCTGCTAATATGGACAAAACCAGACTTGAAGAAAACATAAAAGATTGCAGATATTTTAAAACATCATCTTATATAGACAGAAACGGCGAATCCGTAAAATACGTTGAAAAAATACAGGGCTATGTTAACGGAAAATGCAGATATATCACAGAATCACACTATAAAAACGGCAATGCCGAAGGTATGATTTGCGATTTGGATGACAACCAGCGCATGAGCCTGTACAGAGCAAAAATCAACAAAAATAAAAACCCCGGCGGCGACATGATTTATGTTCCCTGCGAAAGCTACAGTCTTATAAATAATAACTGGGTCAAAAATGCAAAAGGAACAAGCCTCGGCATAACACGTTAGGATAAATAATTAACTAATGCAGGTTGGATTTACATAATCCGACTGCAAAAAACCGAAGCTGCAGGGTGGACTTTAGCCTATCGGCATAATTTAACAAATTGCCCCGTATTAATATTTTTAGTAGAATTGTTTACGACTAAATGTAATACGGGGTATTTTGTTGTGACTGTAATATGCTTTATTATTCTTTTTTTATGGGTAGCTATTCTTCAAGATGAACTTAATAAGGTAAAAAGAAAGCTGCAAAAAATTATTAACGAAGGATATGTTGCATCTCTGAAAAAAGATAATAAGGATATCGAACAACAGCTTGAAGCCTCTGCAGCAGAATCCAAGCCGGATAACACAATAATAACTCCGGAAGCAACAATAAAAGCAGACGATGTTTGTGTAAAACAGGAATCCGCAGTACAAATGGAAAGCACAACTCCAGCCCCCAAGCCGGAAGCAGCTGCTTCAATTCCTGACACAAAACCTGAAAAAGGGAAAAACCAACTTGAAAATATCTTTCTCGGTAATATTTTTAACAAAATCGGAGCACTGGCAATAATAATAGGAGTAATCTTCTTTATAAAAGTTGTTTCCCAATATATTGTTTTCACTCCGGTAATGAAATGTATGATATCATTTTTGGCCGGTGCGGGTATGATTGGATATTCCCTGAAACTGCACTGTTCAAATATGAAAAATTATGCTGAAGTTCTTATGGGGACAGGATTTGCAGTATTGTTCATTACTATTTATTGCGCCTCCGGTCTTTATCATATTTTACCTGTTGCAGCTTCAACCGCTATAGGTATAGCTCTGGTCTTATTAACATACTTTATAGCTGAAAAGCTGAAAACATTTTCGACATTTATAATCGGTTTCATAGGCGGTTATTTAAATCCGTTTTTTGTAAATTCAAATATAACAATAGACTTTTTGTTCGGTTATCTTATTTTCCTTAACATTATTTCAATTGTATATGTTTCCAAAAATGAGTCTAAAAAAATACTAAATACAATAAATCTTATTTTAACGACATTTACCGTCTCTGTTTTTGCAGCAGTAAAAAGCTATGATATCAATTATCTTTATGCTATAGCTTTATGGGCATTGTATGTAGTGAATGATATCATTGAGATTGTTAAAAACAGATATAATGATAACTATAAAGGCAATCTCGGTTTTAACATATTGAATTTTGGTATTTTGCTTTATTTTATAAAATGTTTTGCATTCAAAGAATTTCCGGAAGCAGGTTTGTTTGCAATATGCGCTGCAGTGTTATACTCTATTTTCCTCTACTTTTATAAGACAAAAACTAATGAGAATATAAAACATTTTGCATACGGAATTTTATTGTCATTATTAATATCAACATATTTCACGCTCAGCGGTACTGCCAGAGTTGACGTATGGGCAATAGAAGGTCTTGTACTCGCATATATCGCAAAAGAACGCAAATATATTGCTAACTGGTCTATTGTATTTTTTATAACAGCATTCACCGGAATATTTTTTGTACCGAATTCAATCATTTATAATAACTTAAACAATTACATACCCGTTTTTAATTTCAGACTTCTTTTATACGGAATACCCGCATTAGGTGCTTTTATTGCCTCAATCTGGCATAAGGAGAACGAAAATATATCAAAGGTATTAAAATTCCTTGCACTTTCATTTGTTTATCTGTTCGGTGTGTTTGAAATAAATGCTATTTACGGAAAATATTTGAGAACGAATGAAGAAAGTTTATGGAGTTTAAAAATCCTTACGTATTCTATAATAGGCTTTATTTATTCAATAAATACAAAAAGACTCGCGGATTCGCTGCAATCAGCATTATTTTCAACAGCTTCATACACAATTTATTCTCTTGCTTCGATATCGTTGATTTTTGCTGCTGCAGCATACACAAATGACAATATGCTGCCGGTATTAAACATTAGATTATTAGCTTTTGTTTTTGCTATTGCGTCATCTTTGTATTACTTTAAAAAAACCTCTATGGGCTTATTCGCCTATCTTGCTTTAATATTCGGATTTTTATGCCTGCATTTTGAAATTTTTGCTTTAACAGATAATAATGCTCTTGCTATTTCGCTTGCCTGGATATTGTATGCAGGAACATCGACCCTTATCGGTATATTTAAAGAGAAAACAGTCTTAAAGAATTTCGGTATAGGAGTTTTAGTACTGGCAATATTGAAAGTTATGCTTTTTGATATTGCAAATATTGAAATTCATTATAAATTTATTGCTTTTATAGCACTGGGTATAATTTTAATGATAGTTTCTTATTTCTATTCAAAAATAAAACCTAAAGCAGATTAACAAATTGCCCCGTATTAATATTTTTAGTAGAATTGTTTACGACTAAAAAAACATAATACGGGGTAACTTCTTGAAAGAATTAACACTAAAAGCCACTGCCGTAGGCAGCCTCCCTCATAAAAATCCCAAAGATGCAATAGATTTAATTTTTAACGAATTTAGCGAAATTCCTTTCTGGCCTCAATTGTCAGGCGTGGACAAACACGAGGAAATGACAGTTCAATACATTCAGGGCATTCCCGGGATTGTTTATGATGAAGAGAATTGCAAGTACTATTATGATTCCCAGTCGGATGAATTTTTTGAAGCTCTGGAAGAATTTTTTATGGACTATGAGGCAATAGTCAACGAAAAGGATTTTACAAACCTTGATAAATACGCTATAACAAGCCCGTTTACCTCTGCAATCCCTCTGTATCTTGAAAGATTTAAACAGGGAAAATATGATTTTGCAAAATGTCATATAATAGGACCTTTTACCTGGGGCACGAGCCTTTGCGACGAAAACAATCTTTGTGCTTTTTATGATGAAACATACAGAGAAGTTCTCATAAAAGGTCTGACACTAAAAGCAATATGGCAGATTGAGCAAATTAAAAAGGCTAATCCCGATGCGCTTACTATAATGTTTATGGACGAGCCTGTAATGTCACAGTTCGGCACATCTGCGTTTATTACGGTAAAAAAAGAAGAGGTTGTGGAAGCGCTGGGGGAAATCGCTAATATAATAAAAGATTTTGGCGCTCTTTGTGCCGTTCATTGCTGCGGAAAGTCCGACTGGTCTGTTTTAGTGGATGCAGGCGTTAATATTATAAATTTTGATGCATTTGCATATTCAAAGAGCCTCGGAGCTTACGCAAGCGACATATCGAATTTTCTTAAAAAAGGCGGATATATCGCCTGGGGTATTGTGCCTACCCTCGATAAAGAGGCGCTTGAACAAACTAATCTTGAAGAATTACAAAAAAAATACGAAGACGCCGTTGATGACCTTGTGAAAAGGTCAAAGGGAAAAATTGACAGGGCGCTTGTTGTTAAACAGAGCTTTTTCACACCTTCATGCGGCGCAGGCTCTTTGCCGATGAATCTTGCCAAAAAGGCAATGAAACTGGTAAACGACCTGTCAGACAGTTTAAAGACAAAATACGGGGTAAATTAATGACATTATCAATTGCTATCACAGGTAAAAGCGGAAGCGGAAAAACTACTATAACCAAAAATTTTGTAAAAGTTTTAAAAGAAACATATCCCGACAAATCCATTCTGCTTTTTGATAATGACCTTTCCACAGAACTCGCACACAGTTACGGCATGGATGTCAGAAACACTATCTACGGTATCAGAAGCGGAAAACATGAATACAAAACCGGTATCCCTTCCCGTATGACAAAACAGGAATATATTGAATGGGCATTGGAAGATATTATCGTTGAAGTTGAAGAAAACGTAGACCTGATTGTTTCGTGGCTTGTTGCGTCAAAAGACTGCCGCTGCCCTATCACAGGACAAATTACTTATGCCGTAAAAAAACTTATCGACAGATATGATATAGTTATTTTTGACTGTGAATTTGATTTAAAATATCTGCACCAGCTTGTTGATATACCTATGGATGTCACTTTGATTATTGCACGACCAACGGAAGAATCCATTTTTCTTGCACAGAGAATCGAAGAATTCTCCGCAAAATATGCGGCGGGCGGGCAAATGGCGCTTGTATTAAACAATGTAAATAATGAACAAAACGCAAAAGTCCACGATTATCTGGATAAATACAGCCTTGAGGTTCTTGGTATAATACCTGAAGATAAAGATTTAATTCAACATTCTATTGATAAAAATTCGCAAATAGTGGAAGATGCTATCAGGGGATTCTTTTTCAGACTGAATCTCCCTCAGATGAGATAAAACGGATAATAACTATGGCACAAATTATAGACGGCAAACTTGTTTCAAAAAAAATACTGGAAAATCTTTCCGACGAGATTTTGTTTCTTTCAAAAAAACCCTGCCTCGCTGTAATCATAGTTGGCGATGATCCGGCAAGCAAAATTTATGTCAACTTAAAAAAGAAAAAAGCGCTCGAACTGGGGATAGAATCCATTGTTGTGGAAATGCCCGCCGAGACAAGCCAGCAGGAACTTCTCGACAAAATAGAACAGCTGAATAACGACGCTAAGGTGAACGCCATTCTCGTTCAGCTGCCTTTGCCAAAACACATTGATACAAAAATTGTGATAGAAAAAATTAACCCAATAAAAGATGTGGACTGTTTTCATCCATACAACATGGGACATATTGCAACAGGCTGCAAACCCTATGTTTATCCCTGCACGCCTAAAGGTATAATAAGACTTTTGGAATACTACAACATTGAGATAGAAGGCAAAAATGCCGTTGTAATAGGGCGTTCCAATATCGTGGGCAGACCTCTGGCACAAATGCTTTTGAATGAAAATGCCACTGTTACAATCTGCCACAGCAAGACAAAAAATCTTAAAGAAATCACAAAAACAGCTGATATTTTAATATCAGCAGTCGGTCAAAAAAACTTAATCACGCAGGACATGGTTAAAGAGGGTGCTGCGGTTATTGACGTCGGAATGAACAGAACCGATGAAGGCAAATTATGCGGCGATGTTGATTTTTATAATGTAGAACCTAAAGTTTCTTTTATTACACCCGTACCCGGCGGTGTAGGACCGATGACAATCTGCTCTTTGATGCAAAATACTTTTGATTTGTATAATATACAATTATAAAGTTAAGGAAAATTAATGGGTAATTTTAAATATACTTATAATATAGAAGAATTTGATAAGTTTTATAACTTACGCCTTGCCCCGCTGCTGCAGACTTTGGCAAAGAAAAAAATTCTGCCATGGAATAAAAAATCCGCTGCACAAGAAGCATTTAATACAACGTGTAACACTCTGGGGCGCTTTGCGCCGTATGAAGGCAAATCAAATGAAAATACAAACGATTTTTTAAAAAGTTTAAGATTATTCCCCGATTTTTTATATGTAAAATATAACGGCTGCTTTTCCGGTAATGCCGCAGGCAGAGCATTTGATGCAAAATCTATGGTACTTTACAAAAATAACGGACGCAAAGATGTTCCGGTATGGAGCGGAGTACTGGTTTCAACCCCGTATTACAACAAAACTTCAGGAAGAGTATTATTCAAAAAAAGAGGCTTGAATATCAATAACCCCGATGCAATAAAATTTATTTTTAACAAAAAAAATTATGAAGATATTTTAGAAAAATCAGTCTTGCGCCATGGCGAAACATATTGTGATGTAATAAACGCAAACTACCACATTACTTTTACAAATCCGCAGGACCAGTGCAATTTTTCCGATGAAAAACTGTGCAAAAAAATCTGCACTATTATTAAAAAGTATAACTGCAATATTTCATTTACAGTTATCAACAACAATCTTTTTATGGCAATAAGCGCTGCTGATACGGAATCTTCATATACGCAACACGGCTGGTTTGATTTTAAAAATGATTTTACGGACGAAGATTTTATAAAAGATATTTTTCAGCAGTTTGAAACGGTTGTTATGGCTTTAAAATTTTTGAACTCTTAAAATTTATATGCTCGACCGCCCCCGATATATCTCTCAGGCATATCTTATTTAAAATCTACATTTTATAGTTGATACTGTTTTCGCTGTCCAAAGTTATAATTAACTAATAATGTTATAATTTGGAGATTTTTATATGACACAGCCCCAGAATCAGCAAAAAACCAATAATAATGCAAACAACTTTATGAATTATTTTAATTCTAAAGTTCTGCCGGTAACGGCTAATATCGAAAAATACCGCTCCAAGATTTTTATAGGAGTCATAATATGGGCGGTGATTGTTGCGGCAATCCCTTTGCTTTTGACATTTATTATACTTGCTTCCAAAATGGCATTTACTGACAAAATTACATCATTAGCCGTTTTCTTATTGCCTGCTGCAGCGGCTGTTTTTGCTCCAGTATTTTTTGTAAAAAAAATATACGGAATGTTTGCCAAAGAAAAAATCATTCCTGTACTGCTCGGATTTTGGGGCTCATATACTTATGTTCCGCCGATGAATCCTGTTTCCGCAATTTATAAAGCAATTAAAAACAAAACCGGTTTTGGCGGATTTTGGAAAGAATTAAGAAAAGACAAAAAAACCAATATCTCTGTCAACCCGACTATCCTTGCACGTTTATTGAAATTTGCATCTATTGAATACGACGACAAAATTGTGGGCAGACACAATGATGTGGAAATTGAACTTGCAGAACTGCAGACTTCTTATACAACATCAAGCCGCAACAGAGAAGGTAAAAACACTTCAACCAAACATACCACATTTAACGGTGTTGTGTTCAGTGCAAAATTAAACAAAACATTTAAAGGAATAACCCTTATCTCCTATGACAACATAGATAAAAAAAGAGCTCTCCACCCGACAATAGGCGCGCAGGAGATAAGCTCCATGAGCCTTACGGATGTGCTCTCTTTTGGCTCACAGCTGGCTGATGCCGCCGGTGCTGTTAAAAATATGGTGAATACAGCGCAAGAAATGCAAAAACAGGGCAAATCTCCCGAAGAAATTCAAGAGGCAATGGCTCAAAAATACGGCAAAAATAAAAATACCCCTGAAGAGGAAAATCAGCTGCCGTTGAAACTTGATGACGTGCATCTTGAAGACCCTCTGTTTAACAGAAAGTTCAAAATGTGCTCCACTGACCAGATAGAGGCAAGATACATTTTTACAACAGCCTTTTTAAGCAGATTTATGAAAATAGCGGAAAGTTATAATTACAGGCTTAAAGCTGTATTTATTGCAGAAAATGTCTATATACTCATAGATTCTCGCGGCGTATTTAAAAACAAAAACTGGTTTGAAATTCCGTTTTTCAAATCCTGTCAGGATTCAAAAAACTATCAGGACTTTTTGAATGACTTCACAAGACTGCTTGCAATTTCCGATACTTTAAAACTCAATCAGAATATTGGTATGTAAAAAAGGTATTATATGGATAATAAAGAGTACAATGATTTTTTTAACAAAAACATCAGAGCTTGTATAAAAGATTTTGAAACCATAAGACGGGAGTATCTCGTTTTATGGTTTTTTATTTATGTATTAATGATTATTGCATGCTTGTTTTTGATTTTCAGACTGCAATCCAAAAATTTTGAACTGTTATTTGCACAAATCTTTTTGTGTTCTCTGGTTATTATGTTTCTGCATCCTGCAGCCTGTATGGTAATAACAAGATACAGGTCTGTTATAAAAGAAAAATTTTTAAATAACATGCTGACAAAATTATACGGACTGGCGTATTACAACGCCAACCCTACAATATGGACTAATATACTGGCTTCTTTTGGAATGAATGACTTTTTAGTAACAAATCATATGGACTGTGAAGAGCTTCAAAATTTATCTGTAGCTTCGGGATGTTCTTTTAGCTTTGATGATTTTATAAAAGGGAAATATAACGGATTGGATGTAGAAATTCAGGAATTATCCTGCAAAAAATTAATGATAAAAAACAGTTTGCCCTTCTGGCATGGTTTGGTTATGTCTGTAGATTTTAAAAAAGACTTCTGCTCCAAGATTGTTTTTTATTCAGATAATGAGATGTGTGTCCGTAGTGCCAATTCAGGATTAGAACGCATTTATAGCGAAGATGTTGAGTTTAATAAAATTTTTAATGTTTATTCAACTGACCAAATAGATGCAAGATACATTTTTAACCCTGTTTTTATGGAAAAATTAAAATCAATTGCAAAAAATAATCCGGATTACAAAATCAACGGAGAATTTTATAACCAAAAGCTTTATATTGTAATATCTTCTGCCAAAAACTGGTTTGAGATTCCGTTTTTTAAATCTGCAAGCAATGCAGAAGTGTACTATCAACCTGTTAATGATATCAACAATTTAATCTCTTTACTTGATACAATAATCCAAGGCAACAAACAGGCATATAATTAAACATTGCTAAGTGACAAAAATTATAATATAATTCAGGTATATCAGAATTTTAGGTGAACAAATGGCAAAACATAACGATACAATTCCAATAGAAGTATGTATTTTAACAGTTGACCACGACATCAAAGGCACTGTACACGTTTCAAAGTATACAAACACAAACCGTGAATTAACAGACCTTTTGAATGATAAAGAAAGAAGATTCCTTGCGGTTACTAACGTTGAGATATATCCCCGCAACTCTAACCAGCCGCCAAGACGATACAACTTCCTCGAAATCCACATGGATTATGTTTTGATGGTTCATCCGTCTTCGCAAGTGGTGTTTAAAGAATCATCAAAAGCTCAGGAAGACATAGCAAGATTCAGAGAATTAAGAAACAAATTGAGCCAGACAAAACCTTTCTAGGGTAATTATATGAAACAGCCCCAAAAAATTTTAGCGCTTAATTTCGGCGGTATAGGAGACGAAATCCTCTTTTTACCGGCATTATCGAGCCTTAAAAAAGAATATCCGCAGGCAAAAATCACTCTTGCGCTTGAACCGCGCAGCAAGTCAGTTAAAGATTTATCAAACTTGATTGACGATGTCTTATGCGTGGATATGAAAGGCAAACACAAATATTGGGAACTGTTTAAATTCTTAATAAAAGCACGCCTTGGCAGATTCGACATGGTGTTTTCTTCCGGTGCAAACCAGCTTATACCGGTACTGTTATTTTTAACAGGTATTACCTACCGTTACGGCTATGAAAGCGGAGCACTCAGCAGAATTTTGCTTACAAAAGCAGTTAAACTCAAAAAAAATCAGTACGCCTCAAAAATGTACCATGAGCTTGTGACGCCGGTTACGGATATAAAAACCCCTTATCCTGAAATCGATGCGGGAGAAGTTGAAAAAGAACCGAACTCTGTATTAATCCATCCGGGTGTAAGCAAAATGAGCGTATCAAAAAACATGATTAAAACCTGGAAACCGGAAGTCTGGGCGGAACTCGTGAAAAAAATCCTTGCAACAGGAAAAAAAGTTTATCTAATCGGCGGACCGGATGACAAAGAATGTATCGAAAAAATTGCAGCTATTATTGGCGATACGCCGAACTTTGAAAACCTTTACGGCACAACAAAAAACATTATGGACTTAGCACGCCTTACAAAAAGAGCAGAAGTGCTTATCTGTTCTGATTCCGCTCCGATGCACATAGGTGTCGGCGTCGGAACAAAAACACTGGCGTTGTTCGGACCTACGGACGAGAAAAAACTTATCCCCGATGATGAAAAGTTTATCGCAATAAAAAATAACTGCGACTGCCGTCCATGCCTGTGGGATAAAAGACAGACAACCTGCGACGATTTAAAATGTCTTGATATAAATTTGGATGATGTAATCAGGTTGATATAAATTTTCATATAGTAGGTTGCGCTATTATTATTTATTTTAGATACTTCGCTTACGCTCAGTATGACGTAGTTTGTCCGAGAAAAATTCGTTATAAGGCTCTGCCGAACAAAAGCAGCCGGTGGCTGGTTTTGTGAGAGGTAAGCGACGTGAACGAATTTTTGGAGTGTCAC
>CASFCQ010000021.1 GCA_949293185.1 uncultured bacterium | reverse complement strand
ATGCAAAAAGAAAAAACGAACCAAAAAAGAAAAACACGCTATGTCAAAAGAGATTTTAAAATTCAGAAACGAAAATTTCCGTCCACTCATAAAATGATAAAATCGGTACGGTAAATTTTCATTTCTTCATTTAAAAATCTCTAATCGTATTCCATCAGGGCTTCGCCCCGAACCCCAATACGGCTTACATAGTAAGCCGTGTATATTAATTTTCTCATCGGATTGTGTGACATATACAAAGACCAAGTTGTAAAATTTTTGTGTAGAATTAGCTATATAAGTCCAGAATATTCATGCTATCCAAAAAATCAGGTCTATTATATAATAAAATATGTATAGAAAGGTATATTTGTACTTTTTATAATAAAACCTAAAACATACTGATGCTGAAATAAATTCAGCGTGACGGGGCAGAGGTCAACCCTCACCCCAGCCCTCTTTCATCTGAGAGGGAGCAGAAAAATATTTTTCTAGGGGAGTTAATATGCCGTTTAGTTTTAAAAAATTATCAATACCTGATGTAATACTGGTAACGCCGCAGGTTTTTGGCGATAGCAGAGGTTTTTTTATGGAATCCTACCAGAAATCAACCTTTGCTAAAAACGGTATAGATGTAGAATTTAATCAGGATAATCACTCAAAATCAACCAAAGGAGTTTTAAGAGGGCTGCATTACCAGAAAAACCCAAAAGCTCAGGCAAAACTAGTCAGATGCTCACGCGGTGCAATTTTTGACGTTGCTGTTGATATAAGGAAAAATTCACCTACATTCGGTAAGTGGGTCGGTGAATTTCTCTCGGAAGAAAATAAAAATATGCTCTATATTCCGGCAGGATTTGCTCACGGATTTGTTGTTTTAAGCGATGAGGCAGAACTTTTATACAAAGCATCCAATGAATATTCAGCTGAAAACGACAGAGGTGTAAGATGGAATGACCCTGACATTAATGTGCGCTGGGGGATAGATTTTGAACCGTTAATAAGCGACAAAGATTCCAAACAACCATTTTTGAAAGACATCAAAGAGGAGGATTTATTTTGAAACTACTGGTAACCGGCGGTGCCGGCTTTATAGGAAGCTGTTTTGTAAGACATATTCTTAATAAATACAAAGATTATAAAGTAATAAACCTTGATGCACTAACTTATGCAGGAAATATCGAAAACCTCGATGATGTTAAAAACAACCCGAACTACAGTTTTGTACACGGTAACATCTGCGACAAAAAACTTGTCAGAGAGCTTGTTAACGAGGTTGATGCCGTAGTGAACTTTGCTGCGGAAAGTCACGTTGACCGCTCGATTACCGGACCGGAAATTTTTATAGAAACTAACGTTCAAGGAACATTAAACCTCCTGCAAGCTTCCAAAGAAGCTGATATACAAAGATTCTTACAGGTTTCTACAGATGAAGTATACGGCACTCTCGGAAAAGACGGATATTTTTACGAAACAACTCCGCTTGCGCCGAACTCGCCGTATTCAGCATCGAAAGCAGGAGCGGATTTACTCGTCAGAGCATATTACGAAACATACAAAATGCCCGTTCTGAACACAAGATGCTCAAACAACTACGGACCTTACCAGTATCCGGAAAAACTTATACCGTTCTTTATTTCAAAACTTTTAAGAAATGAAAAAGTGCCTGTGTACGGAGACGGGCTGAATGTAAGAGACTGGTTATATGTTTATGACCACTGCAGCGCAATAGATGTGGTGCTGCACAAAGGCAGAGTCGGCGAAGTCTACAACATCGGCGGGCATAATGAAAAAACAAATCTTGAAATAACAAAAATTATTCTGGATGCTATGGGTAAGGACGAAAGCTCTATTGAATATGTTCAAGACAGGCTCGGACATGACAGACGCTATGCCATAGACAACCATAAAATCCAGACAGAACTTGGCTGGCAGCCGTCTTTGACATTTGAAGAAGGTATTAAATTAACCATAGATTGGTATTTAAAAAATCAGGATTGGATAAAATCAATCGAAGCTAAAAAACTGAAAGCGGGGGCTGTGTAATGAAGGTTCTTGTCACCGGAGCAACCGGCATGCTTGGTTCTGACCTGTGCCCCATGCTGGAGGATGCAGGGTTTGAGGTAATCGAAACAACAAGGGCAGAGCTGGATATAACAGACGAACAAAACGTTAAAAACGTAATAAACGATGTAAAGCCTGATTACGTTGTCCATTGTGCTGCATACACAAATGTTGATAAAGCTGAGGAAGAAACAGACAAAGCAGAACTTGTCAATGGAACTGCAACAAAATACATTGCAAAAGCCTGCAAAGAAAATGAATCCGTATTGATTTATATTTCAACGGATTATGTATTTGACGGTACAAAAACTACACCTTACGAACCGGATGATGCCACAAATCCGATTAATGCTTACGGAATGTCTAAATTACACGGAGAGCAGGCGGTAGAAGAAAACTGCGACAGATACTATATTCTGCGCACAAGCTGGTTGTACGGTCATCACGGCAAAAATTTTGTGGAAACAATGATATCACTAGCGGACAAACCCGAGGTTAAAGTAGTAGATGACCAGACAGGATGTCCTACATGGACTGTTGATTTAGCTGATGCGATTATCAGCTTCATCGATGAAGACCCTGATTATGGAATATACCATGCCTGCGGATGCGGCTGCACAACGTGGTACGGATTTGCAAAAGAAATATACAGTCAGATGGGCTTAGATGTAAATTTAAAGCCCTGCACAACGCAGGAGTTTCCACGCCCGGCAAAACGTCCGCAATACAGCATAATGGATAATGAAGGGCTGCTTCGGGATTGGAAACTTGCACTTAAAGAATATTTAGAATTGAGGTTGGATTAATGAAAGGTATAGTTTTAGCAGGCGGAGCAGGTACAAGACTTTATCCCAGCACAATGGTTGTGTCAAAACAGCTTTTGCCGATTTATGACAAACCGATGATTTTTCATCCGATATCTGTTTTGATGCTTGCAGGCATAAAGGATATTTTAATCATTTCCACGCCTCAGGATTTGCCTAATTTTAAAAAATTGCTCGGCGACGGTTCACAGTACGGAGTAAAATTCAGCTACAAGGAACAGCCGTCCCCTGACGGGCTTGCACAGGCTTTTATACTCGGTGAAGAATTTATCGGCAATGACTGTGCGGCATTGATTCTCGGGGATAATATATTCTATGGACCTGGGTTCTCAGGTACTTTGCGAAATGTCGTAAAAAGAACCCAAAATTCCGGCGGGGCAACCGTATTCGGGTATCAGGTAAAAGACCCTGAAAGATTCGGGGTTGTTTCTTTTGACAAAAACGGAATAGCGGAATCTATTGAAGAAAAACCCGCAAACCCGAAATCTAATTTTGCGGTAACAGGTTTGTACTTCTACGACAATTCTGTTGTTGAGAAAGCAAAAAATCTTACCCCCTCCCCGCGAGGAGAACTGGAAATTACAGACTTAAACAGACTTTATCTGGATAAAGGCGTTTTGAATGTAGAAATACTCGGAAGAGGTTTTGCTTGGCTCGACACGGGAACTCACCATTCACTGCTTCAAGCAAGCCAGTATGTTCATACAATAGAAGAAAATCAGGGCATCAAAATAGCCTGTCTGGAAGAAGTTGCATACAGAATGGGGTTTGTCACAAAAGAGCAGTTGAAAATTCAGGCTGAAAAATACAAAAACAACGAATACTTCAATTACGTAAAAAGAATAATAATGTAACGGAAAAACACTATGCAGTCATTAATAATAAAATCAGTTGAAGCGCTAAACAGTTTTAACGAGTGGATTTTTTCTCCCGTTGACAGGTTTATTGACATACTGCCTGTGGCTGAGTGGTTTGCTGATGCATTGAAAGACAGTCTGCATATGCTGCCGTTTTTATTCTTTATTTTTGTTGTAATAGAGGTTATTGAGTTCTTTTATTCAAATAAAATGACGCAGCTTGCTAAGTATTCAAGCAAAGCAGGACCTCTTGTCGGCAGCCTTGCTGCTTCTTTTCCTCAATGCGGATTTTCTGTTATAGCGAGCACGCTTTATACCAAAAATTTGATTACAAAAGGAACTTTGATTGCGGTATTTTTATCGACATCAGACGAGGCAATACCTGTTATACTGTCAGAACCGTCAAAAATGCATTTGATTGTACCGATATTGGTTACTAAGATATTTATCGGTATATCAGGCGGGTATCTTATTGACTTTTTGCTCAATCAATTTAAGAGTAAAAATGAAGGTGAAAAGGATTTTTTACAGGCAGAAAATATAGAAGTAGAAGATGGCTGCTGCAAACACCACGTACACAAACCCCGCAAAAGAGATTTGTTATTACATCCGTTAGAACACACACTTAATGTATTTATATTTGTAGTGTTAATAACCATAGGCTTAAACTATATGGTGCATTGTATAGGCGGGGAAGAAAATCTGGGTCAGTATTTTCTGAGCGATTCTGTATTGCAGCCGATTATAACAGCTATAGCCGGTTTATTACCTAACTGTGCAATATCTATCGCTATAACCTTGTTATATCTTAAAGGTGCAATAGGATTCGGTTCGGTCATATCGGGGTTGTGCTCGAGTGCAGGACTCGGGCTGCTAGTATTATTAAAGAAGAACTCATCATTTAAGGATTCTGCAAAAATCATAATTATGCTTTTATTTGTAAGTATTTTTTGGGGCATAATTATACAAGCGGTGTATAATTAAATAAAAACTAAGGAGAATTTATATGAACACAATTGTAAAAATGATAATCAAATGGGTATTCTTTGCACTGGCTCTTATGCTTACAGCATGGTTAATTCCCGGTATCAGTGTAAGTTCTATTTGGGCAGCAATGCTGGCATGCGTAATTATTGCAATAATCAATATTTTTATAAAACCTGTATTAATATTGCTGACCTTGCCGGTGAATATAGTTACAATCGGCTTGTTTACTCTGGTTATAAACGCACTGCTGTTTATGCTCGCCGGTTGGGTAGCTCCGGGGCTTGAGGTCAGCGGATTTTTAAGCGCACTGTTCGGCTCTGCGGTATTTTCTGTCTTAAGCCTTATTGTAAGCAAACTTTAAACTAAGCATTAACAACCAAAATAAGCGGGGTTTAACACATGCAATTTATTTAAGCCGTTTGTATGTGTTAAGGTG
Organism: uncultured bacterium; assembly: GCA_949293185.1. Classification (GTDB taxonomy): domain Bacteria; phylum Cyanobacteriota; class Vampirovibrionia; order Gastranaerophilales; family Gastranaerophilaceae; genus Limenecus. The sequence goes on along the minus strand of CASFCQ010000021.1, from coordinate 25,675 downwards.
TTTGCCGTCCATATCGTATTTTTTAACAAAACCGCTGCCGTCGGAAGAAAAGAATCCGACAGGTTCTCCGCTTTTGTCATAAATCATTGTTTTGGTGTTTGATACGGGTTTAAAATATCCGGCAGTATGCCCGTACTTGTCGTAAACATAGGTTATACCGGGCTGGTTTGTTGCATATTGAGACAGTTTGTTGCCGTATTTGTCATACTTTGTTGTATTGCCAAAGCCGTCTTCTATATAATATCCAGTTTCTGCACCGTAGGTATCATATTCCACTACTGAGATATTTGATTTTGAATTGTATTTGTTAACTTTTACACCTGTCTTATTAATATTTTTTACAGAAGAGCCTATACCGCCTGCATAATTAGATGCAGCATAAGCAGAACCAAAAATTAAGGATTGCATTATCAAAAAAGCAACAACAGATAAAAACGATTTATTCATATATGTTTAAGTATCCTCGTAATTTTATAACTATCGGGATGTATTGCAAATTAAAGGCATAGCACCTTCTTATATTTTACACCTTTTTTATGTAAAAATCATCCTGATTAATATAAATTAAACTTAAGTCCGTATAGAATCTTCCAGTACAGCCATTTTCGAGGCAACACCGAGACCTATACCGCCCAGAATATATGTAGACAGAGCGAGCAAATAATTTTTCTTTAAAATATTCAAACCGGCAGGGTTGTTCAAAACTTTCTTGGCGGCTTTAATTCCCCTCAATGAGGCTATAGCTTCTTCTGCAATAGTAGGCAAAAATGCAGCAAAGCCAAGGATACCGGCATTACGTTCAATAAATGATTTTTTACCGTCATTTTTGTTTGAAAACAGTCCGTTTGCAAGCAGCAACGCTGTTGGAACAAAATAAGTATGATGTTTTATAAATTGCAGGGATTTAGTAAACGGCTTTTTAGCATTTATTGCGTGACCGAGTTCGTGCAGAATAAGAGAAGGTTTACGCTCGGGTGCAACAGCAAGTTTTAATTTATCGACAAAGAAAGCATTTTTGCCTCTTGCAACTTCTTCAATGTGACCGCCGAGATTGTATCTTTGAGCATAAGCATATTTGTTTGCGTCATTAATGTATCCAACGTGAACATCAAGATTATTTTTCCTAACCATATCATCAGCTACACGGCGGACATTGTTGGCTGTGGTAAATTCTTTACCTGCTGCAAGTTTATTGGAAAACCACTGTGAAGCTTTATTTAAGCCCAAAGCTATAACCTGCAGCAATCCTGCCATTGCTACTGTTTTAGTGACATCATTTGCCTGATTAGGCTGCCGGTCATAATAGCCGGGCTGGTTATAGCTGCCCTGCCAGTAAGGCTGCTGTTCATAGGAATTTGATATATAAGGATTGTTAATAAAATTATTTGAGCTTATCGGATACATAATAATACACTACTTAACTTCATGTATTATAAAACATGACATTAACAAAATTTGCTATTGCTTAACAAATTTAAACATATTTCTATAGTCAACTGCCAGCGATAACTTATTGAACAGTGCATAAATATCCACTTTAGATACAAGCAAAGTCTCACTCAGACAAATTAACTGATTTTATCGAGCAGCAGCCTCAAATCTTTTTTTTCTAAACAGATAGTTGCTTCTTTTTTCAAACATTCCTTAGCACAAAAAGCTACTCTGGTTTGCGCATGCCTAAACATGCTCAGGTCGTTAGCGCCGTCGCCGACAGCGATAGTATTTTGGGCAGATACACCGAGGAGCGTCTGCAATTTTTGCAACATCAGCCCTTTACTGTCGGAAAACATCATATCACCGCCGACCTGACCTGTAAGAAGCCCGTTTTTTGTATGTAAAATATTTGAAAAATCAGCATCATAGCCGAGTATATCTCTGGCATAGCCTGTAGCATTTTTAAACCCGCCTGAAAAACAAACAACTTTATATCCGAGTTTTTTTAGCTCAGCTATAGTTTCCTTAGCGCCTGTCATATAAATAAGATTACGGCAGATTTCATCAACCGTTGATTCTTTAATCCCTTTTAAAAGCGACACACGATATGTCAGGCTGTCAAAAAAGTCCAACTCTCCCTGCATTGCGCGTTTTGTAATTTGTGCAACCTCATCTCGCAGCCCGACGCAATCAGCAATGATTTCTATTGTCTCTCCGTCCATTAAAGTGGAATCAAAATCGAATACAGCAAGTTTAGTCATTATTTATCCCTGTTGAACCAAAGCCGCCTTCACCGCGTACTGTGTCAGAAAGCTGTGTGACAACTTCTATCTCAGCCTTAGTAACAGGAGCAATAACCATTTGTGCAATCCTGTCGCCGTTTAGAATCGTAAATTCTTCATTTGAAAGGTTAATAACAGGCACGCAGAGTTCTCCGCGATAATCCTCATCAATAGTACCTACGCAGTTTACAAGAGTAATACCATGTTTTATCGCCATGCCGGAACGCGGACGAATCTGAGCCTCGTACCCTTTTGGCAGTTCCATTTTTAGACCTGTCGGTATCAACTTGCGCTCTAACGGCTCTAATATAACAGGTTCTTTTAAAAATGCGCACAAATCCATGCCTGCAGCGCCTTCTGTTTGATACGAAGGAATTGTGACATTATCATCCAGTTTTTGAAGTTTTAAATTTATCTTTTCCATTCCAACTATTATAGATGATACCGGCATGTTTGACAAATTTGTAATTAATTGAAATTTTTAAAAACCAATTAACATAGACAGTTCTGAGAAAGGTTTTTCCAAAGTTTTGGCAACATCAGCATTAGTGAGCTTGCCCTGAAACGTATTAACGCCTTTATAAAGTTCGGGTGTTGATTTTACTGCAGCAATAAAACCTTTGTTAACAAGTTTCATAATATAAGGCATAGTATAGTTATTCAGTGAAATTGTTGCTGTTCTTGCCACGCAGCTGGGTATATTAGGCACGGCATAGTGAATAACACCGTATTTTTCAAAAACTGGATTGTCCAAAGATGTTGGATTTTCAATAGTTTCAAAAATACCGCCCTCATCGATAGACACATCTACTATGACAGAACCTTTTTTCATTGTTTGAACCATATATTCTTTTACAATCATCGGAGCTTTTTTAGACGGCGTAAGTACTGCACCTATTACTATATCAGCTGTTTTGATAAATTTTTCAATATTGTAATCATTGCAAATAACCGTGCTGATTTTTCCGTTAAATTCTTTATCAATCTCTTTTAACTTATTAGGACAAATATCGGCAACTACAACATTAGCACCCAGTCCCAGCGCTACTCTTGCGGCATTTGTACCTACAACACCTGCACCGATTATAAAAACAGTCGACGGATATACACCGGGCACACCGCCGAGGAGTTTGCCCACACCGCCAAAATCGTTTCCGAGATAACGTCCGCCCAGATGAACAGACATTCTGCCGGCAATCTCGCTCATAGGCGACAGTACAGGTAAAGAACCGTCTTCTTTTTCTATTGTTTCATAAGCTATTGCAGTAATTTTTTTCTTAAGCAGTACATCAACAAGCTCCGGTTCGACCGCAAGGTGAAAATAGGTTATAACGGTCTGACCGTTTTTGAGCAGGTCGTATTCCTGTTTTTGGAGCTCTTTCACCTTTACGATTATTTCGGATTTTTCGTAAATTTCCTTCGGAGTGTCAACAATTTTTGCTCCAGAGCCGGCATACATCTCATCACTAAATCCAATTTGCTCGCCTGCTCCTTTTTGGACGTACACTACATTGCCATTGTCCACAAGCGTTTTAACCGACGACGGTATCAATGACACTCTGTTTTCACAGCTTTTTACTTCTTTTGGAACACCGATAATCATTAATACCTCCAGTCAAATTTAATGGTTATACTTCTACTATTTTAGATGCTTCTTCAATTTCGTCAATAATAAGATTTACTGCGGCAATAGGGTCATCAGCAGACGTAATCGGTCTTCCGACAACCATATAATCAACGCCTGCACGTATCGCATCAGCCGGCGTAACAACACGAATCTGATCGTTAACAACAGACCAGGTAGGGCGGATAGCCGGACACACAATAATGAATTCGTCAGAAAATTCTTTTCTGATTTTTTTAGCCTCGGATGCACTGGCTATAACGCCGTCGATTTGTGACTCTTTAGCAAGATATGTCAAATGAGCAACGTACTCATCAATATTCATTTTGACATTTAATTCTTCGGTAAGTGTTCTTTGCCCGAAGCTGGATAACAAAGTAACACCGAGAATTGTAGGTTCGGGCTGATTAAACTTCTTGGCAGTTTCTCTTGCGACTTTTGCCGTTGTTTTTAACATCTTAGAACCGCCTGCAAGATGAGCGCTGAATGTTGTAACTCCTCTTTTAACGAGAGTAGAAGCCGCTTTGGCAACAGTTGACGGGATATCATGGAACTTTGCATCAAAATACACATGACCACCCTCATTTTTTATAAGGTCAATAGCTTCATACCCGCAGGATAAAAACAATTGCGGACCTACTTTAAAACAGCCTACATAATCCTTGAGCAGTTTAACCAGTCTTTCAACTTCTTCGATAGAATCAGTATCCAACGCAAGAACAATTCTGTCTTTAGCTGATAAATTTTTATTATTAAAACCCATACCCAATCCAATAAAATACTATAGCTCTTCAAATATAGCATTTTAATACACTCATTGCAAGTATTCTATATGCTAACACTTATTTGCAAAAAGTTTTATAAATACCTGTAGACCTGCCTCTTGGCGGTCTGTAACTTAGCGAAAAATAAACTTCTGTTTTAATCACATAACCAAACTGCCGCTCCTGAACATCATTAAAATCTTCGCAGTTTAAGTCAAATATTCCCATCGCAAGTCCGTTAGGCGTTTTGTAAACACCCATATGCCTGTTGTACAAGCTCCATAAAGATTTTGAATCATAATACCAGCCGTTGGGAAGCTTTTTCCACACAGCAGTATTTTCGTTAAAATGCAGCATATTTGCATCAAGAAGAAACGATTCAATATTATCTTTCATCTCTTCACTTCGGACTGTACTGTGTTTAGCCATTTGATTTGCAACATTATAGAGCTGCTGCCCTATTTGTGCGTTTGTTCGTGCCAAAACAGGTGTAATTGAAAGGCTCAACAACAAAATCAAGGCGCAATTTTTTAACATCTTGAAAACACTTCAATCTCGAGTGAATCCATTGTATTGGCAAGAAAATAAGCAGAACTTGCAATCATGGATGCATTATCAGTGCAATACTTCATTGCGGGGGCAAATATTTTGTAACCTTCATTTTCAAGCGCAAAGAATTTCTTCCTTATTTCGGAATTTGCCGCCACTCCTCCGCCTAATACAATTTGTTTTATACCGTATTTTTGAGCGGCTTTTAATGTCTTTTTAAACAGAGTTGAGGTTATACATTCCTGAAAGCTTGCGGCAATGTCTTCTTTAGGCAAATACCCCAGCTCTTTTTCCAGCTTTCTTGTAAGATTCAATACAGCAGTTTTTAAACCCGAAAAACTAAAATCAAACTCTCCCTGCACTTTAGCTTCCGGAAGTTTGTAGGCTTTAGGATTACCGCTCGGGGCCATTCTGTCAAGGTTTAAACCGCCCGGATAAGGAAGCCCCAAAAGCCTTGCGACTTTATCATAAGCTTCACCCGTTGCGTCATCTATGGTTTCGCCTATAATTTGCTGGTTAAGATAATCATCCACCTTGATAATCTGCGTATGTCCGCCGCTGATTAACAGCGCAATCATCGGCGGTTTTAAATCCGTATCAATATAATTTGCACAAACGTGAGCGTTCAGATGGTTGACACCGATAAAAGGCTTGTCATATGTAACAGCAAGCGCTTTTGCTGCATTTAAACCGACAAGCAATGAACCGACAAGCCCCGGACCAACAGTGGCAGCAATAGCAGTAATATCATCAGGCTTTAATCCGGATTGGTCAAAAGCTTCCTGAATAATTAAATTTACTGCATCCAGATGTTCTCGAGCTGCAACCTCAGGCACTACACCGCCAAATTCACGATGTGTTTTTATTTGAGAAGCAACAACGTTAGCAAGCACTTCCCTGCCGTTTTTAACAATAGCACAGGCTGTCTCGTCACAGCTGGATTCCAGCGCCATGATGATTATGTCGCCGTCTGCGTCCGGTCCGATAAAAACAGATTCGCCGGAAATCGGCTTTTTAAATTCTTTTACCAGTTTAGCCATAAAGATTACACTCTGTTTTTAATCTCATCAAGAAGCATTGCTTCAAATTCATCGATTGTTTTAGTACCTATCGGACCTTCGCCTCTTTTTCTGATTGCAACAGTACCGTCAGCCATTTCTTTGTCACCTACTACAACTACATAAGGAATCTTTTTATCCTGCAGAGATTCTCTTATCTTGTAGTTCATACTTTCGCTGCGGTCATCGAGGTTAGCTCTGATACCGGCATTTCTTAACTGTTTATAAACTTTTTCCGCATAATCAGTGTGTTTATCGTTAGAGATAGGAACAATTTCAACCTGAGTAGGAGCAAGCCACAGCGGGAATGCGCCTGCGTAGTGTTCAATCAATATGCCGTGAAAACGTTCCATTGAGCCGAAGATTACTCTGTGCAGCATCAACGGGGTTTTCAGCTGACCGTCTTTGTCCTGATATTTAATATCAAAGCGGGCAGGCAGGTTGAAATCTAACTGGATGGTAGCACACTGCCATGTTCTTCCGATTGCGTCTTTCACTTTGAAGTCAATTTTCGGACCGTAGAATGCGCCGTCACCTTCATTGATTTCATATTTCATTCCGCGTCTTTCCATTGCTTCTTTCAAGCCGGCTTCCGCTTTATTCCAGTTTTCAATTTCACCGATATAGCTTTCGGGGCGTGTTGAGAGTTCAACTTCAAAATTCATTTTGAAAATAGCCATTGTATCCGCAACAAAGTCAATGATTTCGTTGATTTCATCAACAAGCTGTTCCGGAGTACAGAAGATATGCGCATCATCCTGTGTAAAGCCCTGTACACGGGTCAAACCGCCTAAAGCTCCGGAGTGTTCTCTTCTGTATACAGTACCCAGTTCAGCCATTCTCAACGGCAAAGAGCGGTATGAGTGTCTGTTTGCCTGATAAATCAAGATATGGAACGGGCAGTTCATCGGTTTTAAGATGTACTGGTCATCTGATTCATCTTCTTTTTGTATAAAGAACATATTTTCTCTGTAGTGATCAGCGTGACCGGAGATTTCCCAGAGTTTTGATTTCGCAATATGAGGTGTGTTAACAATTACATAGCCTCGTTTTCTGTGCTCTGTTCTCCAGTAGTTTTCAATTTCTTCTCTGACTACAGCAAGGTTGGGATGCCACAGCACAAGCCCTGCACCGAGTTCTTCTCTTGTTGAGAACAAATCAAGTTTTGCACCGAGTTTTCTGTGGTCGCGTTTTTCAGCTTCTTCAAGCATTGTTAAATATGATTTTAAGTCTTCTTTAGTCCAAAACGCAGTAGCATAAATTCTCTGAAGCATTTTATTTTTTGCATCACCTCTCCAGTAAGCGCCTGCAACTTTCATTAATTTAAAAGCTTTTATAAATGAAGTATTCGGAAGGTGCGGACCTGCACAAAGGTCATTGAAGAGAGATTTTCCTTCACTGTCTTTTGTCAAGAACAGAGTCGGTTTGTGGTTTCTGTGTTCTTCAAGAAGTTCTGCTTTATAGATTTCTCCTTCTGATTTAAACTCATTGATTTGAGCATCAACATCAGGAATTAAGTATTTTTCAAAAGTAAGATTTTGTTTAACAATCTCGTGCATTTTGTCTTCGATTTTTTGAAGGTCATCTTCCGTAAATGTATGTCCTTCTAAGTCAAAGTCATAATAAAATCCGTTTTCAATAGCAGGACCGATAGCGAGCTTAGCCTGAGGGAAAAGCGCTATAACAGCCTGGGCCATAACGTGTGATGTTGAGTGTCTTAATATATAAAGAGTTTCAGGGTCTTTTGATGTTAAAATTCTGACTTTATCACCGTCAGAGAGCGTTGTTCGAATGTCTTTTACATCTCCGTTAATTTCTAAAGCTACTGCATTTTTTGCAAGACCTTCGCTGATAGTTTTGGCAAGGTCAAAACCGTTAGCTCCGCTTTGTAAAGCGATTTTTGAATTGTCAGGTAAAATTACCTCGATGTTAGACATTATTTTATCCCCTTATTTAAGTATCCTAATAATTTTATAGCACCAGCAAAAAAGTAATGCAAACTTGTCAATTCTCTACCCTGGTTAAGTTGACTATATGAAAAAATTGTAATATAATTTAAAAAAAATCAATATTTTGTAATATTTTTTATTAATTATTACAAAATTTTTTTAATGTTCGAGAAAAATTCGTGATAAGTAACAAAGTGACGTGAACGAATTTTTCGAGTGACACATTGAAAAGGTGAGTCTTTGAGCTTCGAAAGCTCGGAGCGAAAAAGACGACACTAGATTAAATATAATATGTGGTTTACAAAATAGGGTAAAGGAAAGATAGGTTTTTAACATGTGTCCAAATAGTGAAATTCCTAATGAACAAGCAGAAGCTAAGCAAAAAATATTAATTGCGGATGATGAAGCAAGTATAAGAAGAATTCTTGAAACAAGATTAAGTATGATTGGTTATGATATTGTTACAGCTGCCGACGGGGAAGAAGCTGTTGCAGTATTTAATAAAGAAAATCCTGATCTGGTTGTTTTAGACGTTATGATGCCTAAAATGGACGGATACGGGGTTTGCAGAGAAATCAGAAGAACATCTGATGTGCCTATAATCATATTAACAGCACTTGGTGACGTTTCTGAAAGAATTACAGGTCTTGAACTCGGAGCTGATGACTACGTTGTAAAACCTTTCAGCCCTAAAGAACTCGAAGCACGTGTTAAATCAGTATTAAGACGTTCTACGAACAGAGAAATTACACCGTCAACAGGTAAAGTTACAAAAAATGTAATCACAACAGGTAATATAAAAATCGATACTGCAAGACGTCAGGTATTCAGAAAAAATGAAAGAATCAGACTTACCGGTATGGAATTCAGCCTGCTGGAACTGCTTGTTAACAACTCCGGTCAGGCATATTCAAGAAACGAAATCCTTCAATATGTTTGGGCTTATCCGCCGGATCACAGAATCGATACAAGAGTTGTTGACGTACACATCTCCAGATTACGTTCAAAACTCGAAACAGACCCCGCCAATCCGGAATTAATACTTACGGCACGCGGTATAGGTTATATGTTCCAGAGAATCAACTAAAATCTAAAAAATCCCTCTTTTAATTAAGAGGGATTTTTTTTACCTATGTAAAATATTTTTCTAACGCCTGTTTGTCAAAAACCTCTATACTGTCTTTGTTATGCAGAAATATCAGACAGGTAAGCATTGATTTAAACATAGAAAATTCATTGATAGAAAACTTTTTCATCAAATCAGCGATGTTTTCCGCAAGAAATTCCGTAATAAGGGTTTTATTTTTGAAAACAAGAGAGGTAAAATAATCCAATCCCTCTTTAGTGTTTATCCCCTCAAAATAAAGTATATCAGGCGACTGAAACTCGATAAAACGCATTGCCTTATCAAGATTAAAGCCTATATGCTCATTAAGTTCACACTGGTTGACGTTTTCAAGATTGTATTTTGTAATTGACTCTATCGTCATTACGTTTTTATTTTGAGACGCAATCTCGGATAAAATAGAATATATCATATGAGTTTTACCGCAAAGGGCTGAGCCGCAAACAAGAATGATGCCGGGATTGTTTATTGCCTTTGCGATTGTGTTGATTTTTTTATCGTCCAGCCCGCATTCCGAGAGCTTTTTAGGCGGTTTGTATATTTTTATTGAAATTCTTTCGCCATGGATAGTCGGAAAAGCGGAAATACTAGCAATAAGCGCCATATCATCAACTTTAAAACTGAGTTTGCCAAGCTGCGGTAATTCCGACACAGTAGGGTCAAGGTTCGAGAGTGTTTTGAGCCTTGCAATAAAAGCCGACACAAGAATAGATGGAATTTCGCCCGTTAGTATATTCTGTGCGTTGTCCTTGAATATTACCCGCAGTCCGTTTGGAACATGTTCAAAGAAAAGTTCATGAATATCCTGCTGAATTGCCTGTTTTAATATTGCACGAATCATTTTTTGTATATGTTCATCAGACAGGCTGTTTGAGATATCCTGCTCATTTAAGACTTCTCTCCAGTCATATTTAGGGCGGTCTTCATCAATGAAAATCTGACCGACAGAGCTTGAGCTTGTATAATATTCTTCAATCTTTTTCAAGATGGCGTTTTCTGATGATATTACAGGTTCTATCTCACATTTTGCATCTTCAACAATTTTGTCTATGGCAAATAAATCCAGAGGATCAGACATAGCAACAGTCAATATCCCCTCAATTTCAAACAGCGGTATAACTTTGTATTTTTGTGCATTGTTAAGGTTAATATAGCTGAGGCATTTTTTGTCAAGCGAGTAATCTTCCAGGTTTACATAAGGAATATGGAGTTTGCTTTCCAAGAATTTGAGCAGAGTATCTTCCTCAATAAGTCCTGAGGATATAAGCACCTGACCGATGTTTACGTTTTGTGCCGCAGCAACCTGCTGTGCGGTTTCTAAATCCTCGTATTTTATAAGGTTGTCGCGCACAAGGTCATATTTAAGTTTTTCAAGTGTTTTGTTTCTTACAAACTCCATGTTTTGCCTGCTTTTATTTAAGATACTCTTTAACTTTGTTTATTACTTCATCGAGTTCAAAGGGCTTTGTAATATACTCGTTAACGCCTGTTTCCTGCCCTATTATTTTGTCATCTTCCTGTGAACGGGCTGTCACCATAATAATGGGAATATCCTTATATTTTGTGTCATATTTTAACAGACGGCTGATTTTGTATCCGTTAATTTTGGGCATCATGACATCAAGAATCATCAAATCAGGCATAATTTCTTTTGCCATATTAAGCCCGGACTCGCCGTCATAAGCACAAAAGCATTCATAACCCTGAGCCTCAAGCATAAATTTAAGCGTTTCCACAATATCCTGCTCGTCATCAACAATAAGAATTTTTTTGTTATCGCCCATTTATGTTTATACCTCCGCCAAATTGTCTTCTAAAACATCCTTGTTTAATGAATTTTCAACAAACTCAAAGAGTTCTTTTGATTCACACCCGCCTTCAGGGTACGTTGCGGATGAATACAATATATCATATATTTTGTGAGTTTGTCCGTTGTCTTGCGACATTACAGTGCTTTCTATTTTCCTTTCAATAAAGCTTTGTGCAAATTTGTCCGCTTCCGGAATCATCACGGCAAGAAAATTGTTACAGTTTTCTGAAAAATAAGCCTCTTTAGTGTTTGCAGTTTTTCTTATAATAGAAATTTTTCCTTCTTTAATATCTTCTATAAAAGATGGGGTGTTGTCCTGAGTTTCTTTTATAAGAACAAGAAGCAGGCTTTGATTGCAGGCTTTTGCTTTGACAGTTTCTTTATCCAAATCAATAAGAAACTTTTCTTTTTCGCTTAAAACAGGTATCACAAAAGAAAAAGTAGTGCCTCTGTTAAGTTCGCTATCCACCCAGATAAATCCTTTGTGCGCCTCGATAAGCTGTTTTGCAATGGGCAGCCCAAGCCCCGTACCGCCGTTTTTTCTGTTAAGCGGATTTTCTATCTGCTGGAACTGGTCAAACACTTTTTTCTGGTCATCGGGCGCAATCCCTATACCGCTGTCTTTTACGGAAATTTTTATGTAATTGTCATAAAATACCGCATTTTCTATATCCGTGAGTTTTGTTCTGTCAATATCATTGACGGATATTTTTTCCGTTTTGATTAATATATTTCCGTTGTCATTTGTGAATTTAATTGCGTTAGACACAAGGTTGGACATAACCTGCTCTATTCTCTGGTTGTCGTAATATGTTTGGGCAAGGTTATCGTCTTTTTCCAGTGTAAGTGTAATATTCTTCTCTTTTGCAACATTTTCAAAAGTATTTTTTATAAACTCAACAGGGGTATTTATGTTTGCTTTTTCAAACTTAAAGTCCATTTTACCCGCTTCTACTTTTGACAAATCCAATAGGTCATTTATAATGCCTGAGAGTCTTGTAACGTTTCTTTTAGCCATGTTTAAGAATTTGTCCATAATCTGGCTTACATCACCTGCTTTGCCGCTCAGGCATATTTCAAGAGAATTTTTTATTGCGGTGAGCGGGGTTCTTAGTTCATGCGACACAATAGAGATGAACTCAGATTTAAGACGTTCAAGTTTTTCAAGTTTTGTGTTTGTCTTTTTTATTTCTTCATACAAAGAAGCGTTTTCTAACGGCAAAGACACCTGACGTGCAAGAGTCTGAAAACATGTTGTATCTTCCTGAGTAAAATCAGCCTCTCTAAAAACTTCAATAAGCCCGAAAAACTTTTCCCCGACATTTATGGGGGCAAAAAGATTGTCAAACTTCAATATATTAAGGTCGTATTCCTCAAGAGGATGTTTTATGTGTTTGATTACCTTGATATCCTTAATATTGATGTCGTAGGGGATTCTTTTTTTATCGAAAAGTGCTCTGTAGCTTAAAATTGCCCGTAACTTAAGAGAATGTTCAAGGCGCGGCGAAATTCCGTAAAGAGAATTTATAATTAAATCAATACTATGCTCATCATTGAACACAAGCGTTGAAGACAAAGAAAAACTCAAGCTCTTTTCCAAGCCGTCTATCATTATATTTATAAGCTTTTGTTTGTCCAAAGAACCTGCAAGCTGTGTTGATGTGTTGTACAAAACATCCAGCTGATAGAGGCTTTTGGCTAACTCGCTGTTGTTTGTCGAAAGTGTATCAATAGCTTTTTTTAGTTTTAAATTTGTATTAATGCAGGCTGCTAAAACTTTTTCGTTAACAGGTTTTGTTATGTAAGCATTTGTGAGTTTTAAAAGCTCTATATTATCCGTATCCTGTGCAATAAGGCTGATTATAGCCATATTTTCCCTGATATTAAACGCCTGAAGCTTTTTACACAATATTATTGCATCCGGGTCTTTTACAGCTTCATCAACTATAATCATTGATATAAGACCTTTTTCGGCATAGTTGAGTATAGCGTCTTCATCAACAGATGTAATAACAGCCGCCGGCGTTTTAGAAAGCGCTGTTGTTATCAATGTATTTTGTTTTTCATTATCCGATACTAACAATATTTTAGGCATGATGACATGTTAACACGCTGTAAAAAAACAGGCTAATTATTAAATTTTCTTTTAAATTATAGTATAATAAGAGGAAGAAATTTATAATTAATATTGTTTAAATTATATAAGAGAGTGTAAGTATATTTTACGGAGATTGGGGAGAGTCATGGGATACTCTTTTGAGATAATTACAGGACCGATGAGCTGCGGCAAAACAGAAGAACTTTTAAGAAGAATAAAAAGATGCATTATTGCTCAAAAAAAGGTCAAAGTCATTTCACCTGAAATAGACACAAGATCCAAAGGAGATTATATAGAATCAAGAAACGGTCTGTGGCTGGATGCTATCAATGTAAAAAATGCACGCGATATACTTTCTCACATCTCTTCTGATGACGAAATTGTTGCAATAGACGAGATTCAATTTTTCGACATGGAAATTGTTTCTGTTGTCAGAAAACTTATTGAACACGGAAAACGTGTTATAGCCTCAGGGCTTGATTTGGACTTTAAAGGAGAACCATTCGGAGCAATGCCGGAGCTTTTATGTCTGGCTGATAAGGTTGACAAACTCACTGCTGTTTGTATGAAATGCGGCTCTGACCACGCTACAAGAACCCAAAGACTAATCAACGGTTTTCCTGCGGACAAGTCATCTCCTCTCATAATGATAGGCGGGGATGAAACATATGAAGCAAGATGCCTTAAATGTTATGAACTGCCCGACAAGCTTGCCGAAAACAAGAAAAAAAGTTTCAGGCTTTTAAATTTTACAAAGTAATTTTTCATATAGCCAAATGCGCCCCATCTGATATTTATAACAAGGCTTGCATATCAGCATGCCTTTTATGTATATAAACTTGGTTTCTTACTGACTAAGATTTAAAATAATCACAGATAAGTTTTTCTTTAGAAGAATTTAGGTGCAGTTTGTTCATAATTTTTTGCAGAAGATTTCTTTTTTCAGCAGCAAGCTCTTGTCTGCAAACAGCTTTTTTTATGACTAATTTGTTGTATTTAATATTTGCTTCCTGTGAGTATATAAGTTCATCTTTGAGTTTAGACATTTCCGTATTGTATTTTAATATTGTTTGACGGAGCTTGTGGGCTTTTTGACTGCTCATATTGTATCCTTTAATAAATTATGGGGTGTTTTTTATTCTTTTGACGATTCAACTTTCATATAATAATAAAGATATAAAAATTTTCACTCCACCAAAAAAAGTAAAATAGGCTAAAAATACTAAATCTTTTGTATGGTTTGCTTTTAAATAAATTATGTAAATTTTTTACACAGCTATAAAAATAGTAGTATAATGTCACAATAGTCACAACTTATTGCATGCAAAAATATGGACTTATTCAAAAAAATCAAAGAATACACAAATAAAGTTAATGAAATAGAATACAGCATCTCTAATAACAAAAAGGAGTTTCTTGAAATATACGAAAGAAACCTTGCACTGGAAAAAGAGATTGTCCAGCGTACTCAGGAGCTGGATCAGGCAAATAAAGCATTCTTAACCCTGAAACACGTATGGGAACTAATGAACTCGTCAGAGCCATTGTCGAGCGTTTTGCAAAAACTTGTTAACTCTCTGCACGGTGAAATGGGTTATATAAACAGCACCATACTGCAGGTTTGCGACGATGAAAAAGGAAAATACTATAAAATAAAAGCTTTTTCAGAAAGCCCTATCTTAAAAAAAATACAACAGCTCCTTGAAGAAAAAAAAATTGATATACACGAATATCACCTCAAATATGATTCCAAAATGCTTATAACAAAAGCAATAGAAGAACGCTCAATTCTTCACTCAACAGACTATCTTGATGTTATAACCAAACTGCTGTACGATTTTTCTCCTGAAAATATAGAAACAATCAGCAAACTCGGCGTAAGCAAAAGTGTTATTTGTATTCCTCTTGCGCCTTCTAACAAGCCATTCGGCGTAATGATGGTGTTTTCACCGCGTGAAGAAGTCACGGATAAAGAGCTTAACTTTCTTACACTGTTTGCAAATCAGGTGGAAATGGCTATTACTATTGCGAATCTCTTTGAAAACCTTAAAAAAGAAGCTGTTACGGATTCGCTTACGGAATTGTATAACAGAAGATACTTTAATCAGGCTTTGCAAAAGGAACTTGAACGCGCACAGCGTTTGCAGCAGCCGTTTTCTATAGTTAGTCTTGATTTGGACTATCTTAAAAAAATTAATGATACATACGGTCACTTTTTTGGAGATCTTGCAATACGCACTATTGCGGATATTCTAAAGAAAAACGCCCGTTCTATAGACGTTCCTGCAAGGTTAGGCGGAGAAGAGTTTTCTGTTCTGCTGCCCGGTGTTGACTCATCCGGTGCAATGATTGCTGCAGAAAGAATCCGCGCTGCTATCGAAGCTCAGGAGCTGGATACAATAGGGCATGTTACAGCCAGCGTCGGGGTAGCTACATTTCCCGAACATTCCGTGAAGCTCGACGAGCTTTTAGATATGGCTGATCAGGCGATGTATAAATCCAAAATCAACGGACGCAACCGCGTAACACTTGCAAAACGCGTTGAAGATGAAGCTGAATGGCAGGAGGTTGCCTTCGGCGCATTTATGGACATTCTGACAAAACAAAAAGTGCCTATACCGGATAAAGTTGCTAAAGAAATTACCTCCAAGCTAAAAGCGATTGATTCTTCAACAACAAAAGATACACTGTTTTCTGTTGCTGATACAATCGCCCAGACCTATAACATGCAGTACAAAAGAGGGATTACAAAAGAAAAGGTATCTCTTGCAATAGAACTGGCAAGAAAAATGGAGCTGTCTAAAGAAGACATAGACAAATTAAAAATTGCAATGATGCTCTACGATATAGGTAAATTAACAATTCCCGAAGAAATTTTGAACAAAAAAGAGCCGCTGACGGAAGAAGAAAAACAAAAGATAAAAGAGCATCCGCTGGTTGCTGCACGGAAAATATTGCAGCCGATAAGCAACATTGCTGACATTGTTCCGATAATAGAGGCTCACCATGAAAACTGGGACGGCAGCGGTTATCCTAACAAACTAAGCGGAGAAGCCATACCTATATCTTCACAAATTATTTTGTTAATTGATTCATATTTTGCTTTACTCCAGAGCCGTCCGTACAGGATAGCCAGAACAAGCGATGAGGCTCTTGAGATAATAAAGCTTGAAACAGGCAAAAAATGGAATGAAAAACTTGTAGACGAATTTGTGAGATTAATGCATGAACGCAAACACTCCTGATAATACAGACGAAATTATTACAAAGCTGTACCGCTGGTGCACTACATATAAAGACCAGTCTCTTTTAAAAGACACAACAAGACTTAAAAATACAAAATTTGATGCCTTTATAGAGAGCAATCTGACTACACCGCTGTCTTTTACAGTCTTTCCGCTTTCAGACAAAGGGGAACTTGTTATAGACAACAGACAAAAGCTTTTGGAAAGTCAGGCTGCGTTCTTTTTATTTGTAAATCCAAAGACAGGCTGGATTTTTGCAATAAAAAATAATCTGGATAACCAGAAAAAACTGTTAACAAACCAGCCAATACAAAATTTTAAGGTAAAAATTGTACAATAAATCTATTCTTCTATATCAAAATTGACGCCGGCATCATCTTTTGCCGCCATTTCTATCAGGATATATGTCATATAAGCCCCAAGAGCAACAGCTTTAGGATCTAAATCAGTATTATTGGCAGCTTCAATGATTGCGCTGTTAATTTCAGGATTTTCATCCTTAATATAGTGAATCATTTTTTTACGCCAGCCATGCACATCCTGAAAAATTTCAGCAAAGGCAAGTGATGTATGTTCTTCCGTTACTATTGGCAGCATAGGCACTCCTTATATCAATATTTATGTCTTTTATTATATACTAAAAAATTCAATTTTTATCCACTATTTTAAGTAATTGTCTAAAATAGGCATATTATATACTTTTTAAATCAATTGTATATATTTCTTAACATTTCAAAACAAATTAAGCAATTTTTTTTAGCTGATTCACTTTATAAAAGTATAGAGTTTTAGAGGAATCGAAAATATGCAAGAACATGAATTAAATACAATAATGGACGTAGTTTCAGACCCGATAAAAAACGTATATGATATATCATCAAGAAAAAATCTGGCTGAAATTCAGCGTATTATAAGAATTTTTCAAATCAATCAAGAGCAAAACATGCAGACAAAAATGTTTGCTATCAAAAATCTTGCAGCATTTAAGCTCGTAACAAGCAACAACTAAATATAAATAACTACAATAAAAGCAGAAACTTTCTATTCGTCATAGTTATCGTCTTCATCAATGTATTCGGTAATTATGGCGATATTTTTTTCTATTTTTTTAAGCTGCTTTTCCATATTCAATATTTTTTGGGTTAATTGCTCGTTTTCAATCAGCTTTTCATTAGTAATGCTTACCTGCGAAGCAACAAATTCCAGCAAGGATTTTAACTCCTGAGAGTCAGCCTGCTGTTCTAAAATTTTATTAATCTGGTTTTGTTGTTCTTCGAGTCTTTGATTTACATTTTCAAGCTCAATATCAATTTTGCTGCTGATATTACCCAGCTGCTGCTCTATTTTGTCAGTAATATTTTCCTCATCAGAAAGAATTGTCTTTTTGATTTTGGATATATCACTTTGCAAATTATCAAAAGAGTCGCTCGCTGTATCTATCCACTCACCCATATAGACAAAAGCTTCATTAATGGCGCTGTTGGATTGGATAATTGCATCAGTACCGTTGCATATTGTTTCTACTTTTTTATTTATATCTTTTAAAAACGTAGAGTTATAAAAAGCCTTGCTCTGTTTATCAAAGGTATTAATTAAAGCAGTGAATGCACTTATATTAGACAAAAGTTTTTTAGTTACTTCATCAGATGATATAATAAGTTTGTTTGTTCTTTTGCTTATGCTGGCGACATCCTCGCTAAGCCCGTTAAACATTTCTTTAATTTCACCGACCTGATGAGTAATAGGGCTGTCTTGCATTTTTTGCACAGCAGTCTTTAAATCCGTTAATCTGGTCGCAATATCAAGGCTGTGATCTTCTGTAAGGCTGTCGGGATTAATCAAAGTCCGCTGCAAATTACTTAAATCAACTCTGATTTTTGCAATATCTGACTCAACATCAGGCATTGTGTAAGAAAAATCGTTGTCTTCTCTAAAACCGTTTGTTAAAAGTTTGATTTTTGCGGCCAAGCCGTTTATTTCTTCCGAAACATCAGCTTTTAATGATTCATTAAGTTTGTTAAGACCTGAAGCGATTTCTTCATTTCCGTCTTCGGTATCCTGCTGGAGTTTTGAAATATCCTTTTTCAAAGCATTCAAATCAGCTGAAATACTGGAAGACGCATTAGTTAATTCGTCTTTAATTTCGTCAGATACTGCCGTAATGTTATCATTAATATCGTCAGCCTGCTCGTCAAAAGAAATGTTATCAGCAACTTGAACAAGTTGTGTAACAAATTTTGTCTGAAGATTTTGCAAAGCAATCTCAATTTGTTGCCCCTGTTCGTTAAGAATAAGGCTGTTCAACTCTGTTTTCAGATTTTCCAGAGATGTTGCAAGCTGTTTAATCTGTTGCGCGGAAGCTACACTTTCTCCGGAAATAAGGTAAGTAATATCCTCTTTAAGGTGATCAATTTGTTTTACAACATTTTTTATCTGATCTGAAGTGAGGGCATTTTCCTGAGATATAATATCGGACAAGTCGCTTTTGAGGGTATTAATATTTTCGGACAGTTCTTTTGTTTGTACAGAAAATTCTTCGCTTACATCTTTAATTTGCTGATTTGTTGCAACGCTTTCTTCTGAAATTATGTCAATAATATCATCTTTTGCAGTTTGCAGATTTTTATCAAAGACATCCTGCTTAACTACAGTTTCGTCAATATTTTTAACGGTATCTTTTATGCCCCAGATTTCTTCTTTAAGAACTTCTGTGCCCTGGAAAAAGATTTTTTCCGAATAATTTTTGATATCTGTTATGTCGGCAACATTCAATCTGGTAAATATGTTAGCTTCCAGCTGTGTAATTAAATCAAGAGAATTTTGTTTGATTTCATCTTTATTGCTCGTTGCATTCTTTATAAAATCATCTTTTGTTGCAAGCTCTTTTAAAGTTGCGGAAATTAATTCCGATTTTTTAAATATATCAGCAACATCAGTTTTAAGCTCTTCGAAAGCTTCGTCCTCATAAATGTTAGCCACTACTTCTACAAGGGTATTGAGGTTGTTGTTCAAAACTTCTAAACTTGCATCGGATTCATGCAATTTAGTTATTATGGAATCAATTCTGTCTGCAACAAATGTTTTTATATCATTTGTTTGCTCGGACGATTGTTCTGAAAGTTCTTTAATTTTAAATATTACAGACCCGATGTCATCAACAAGTTTTTTATTATTAATTTCAAGTTCCTTGTTGAACTGTAAGAGTTCATCAATTTGCCCTTTTATTGTGGTATTTTGTTCGTTTAAAATAGCAAAATCATTTACGATAATCTCGTTTGTATCTTGCAGCGTGCCAAAATTTTCTAAATGAACAACAAGAGCATTATAGCTTTCCTTTTGAGTTTCCTGCTCTTCTGTCAGATAGTGTATCTGATTTTGAATTTTATTAAATGCGGCAAGCAATTCAGGAGTTTTTAATGATTCAAACAGCAGTTTATTAATATTATCAAATTCAGATTTTATTGCGATAAACTTTGCATCAAGAACTTCCTGTCTGCTCTGCAGCAGCTGGGCGATTTCTTGACCGAGTGTTTTTAATCCCTCGTTTGTATCATTGTTGGAGAACAAATCCATTTTGGTATTAATTTTTTCAAGGATTTGCGCATAAGTGATACGAAAATCCTCGTCGGTTTGTTCTTTTTGTACAATTTTATCGACTAAAGTATCCAGTCTGTTTTGTATAACTTCAAAATAACTATTATTTTCTGACATAAAAGACTACTCTCTCATTAAAGCTCTTAGTTAATTGTAGCAAACTCAAAACTACATGTATAAAATGTAACTTTCTGTTACATGACGAAATAAATTCGACCGCTGCCGCGGGTTACATTGACAACTTTTTCTGTAAAACAGCAGCCGATTCTTCATACCCTGCTCTGCCCATCAGTGCATAGGTATAATTTTTTGCCTGCTCGACTCCGGGCTGATCAAAGGCGTTGATATGATACAGAGCACCTGTGATTGCTGTTTGAACTTCGAGCATATAAAGCAGCTGCCCTATATTATACGGTGATATATTGTCCAAGGTGATTGTAACATTCGGGCGCTGATAATCAACCAGTGTAACGCGCGTAGCATCCGCCTCGGCGTTAAGAAGTTCGTTTATGGTCTTTCCTCCCAGATAGCCGATACCCGTATATTCAAAAATCTTAGGTATTTCTAACGCCGAATCAAACTCTTTTACACGTATAAAAGTAATAAGTTTGTTATTCGGACCTTCATTATACAGTTGGATTTGAGAATGCTGATCTGTTGCGCCTACTGCTTTTATCGGTGTCGGTCCGACACATACTGGCTCTCCGTCAAGATTTTTATTTTTGCCGAGACTCTCAGCCCATATTTGTACAAACCAGTCTGATACATACTTAAGCCTGCTGGAGTATGGCATCATAACAGCAAGATTTTTTCCTTTTTGGGTATCCATTAAATAGTGGATAAGTGCATTTTGAGCGGCAATATTGTGTCTTATATCGGTGTTTTTTAAAGCAAGATCCATATCTTTAACACCCTGCATAAGATCTTCTATATCTATGCCGACGAGTGCAAACGGCAGCAAGCCTACAGCTGAAAATACAGAAAAACGACCGCCTACATCATCAGGTATAACAAAAGTTTTGTAACCTTCTTCATTTGAAATTTGTCTTAAAATACCTGTTGTCTGGTCAGTTGTTGCAACGATATGTTTTCTGTAATCATCTCCGAGTTCTTCTTCCAGTCTGTTTTTCAATATCATAAACTGCGACATTGTTTCTGCTGTTGAACCGGATTTTGTTATTACATTAACCAGTGTTTTCTTTAAATCCAAAACATTTAAAAGCCCGTTCATTTGATCAGGGTCAATATTGTCCAGAAAGAAAATTCTTGGCATATTATTTCTCTGCTCGGGAGATAACAAATTCCAATACGGTTTCAACAGTGCTTCACAGACAGCCATACCGCCTAAAGCAGAACCGCCTATGCCGAGGACAAGTATATTTTCAAATCTTCCCTGAGTCATAGCCGCGTATTCTTTTACAAACCACACAGTTTCTTCGCTATAGCCAAGATTCATCCATTGCAGCCATTGCCCGGGTTTATCTTTTTTAGAGTTGAGATCGCTGATTATTTTGGCAATCTTATCGTTATATTTGTTGAATTCATCCTCAAGATTTAATCCGTTGCCTTCTCCAAGTCTTTCGGCACTGACATTCTTGCAGTTAAATTCTAACATCTGGGTCTCCTCTAAAAATATTACATATTATATAAAAAATTTATACACTATATCTATTCTACTTGCTGACAATTAAATGAACAGGGTATGTATAGTTACGTGTGTAACATTTCTTAATATAAAATCTTCTTTCAGGCAATTTTCACAAAACGATTGTTTTTATAAATGTAAGGTTAGAAATTAAACAGGTTGGAGTTTAGGTTATGGCAATGAATTTTGACACATACAGCACAAGTTTTCAAAGCTTGATGAAGCCTATGTATAATTTAAATGCAAATTATACAATCGGAATGGGCGGTTATCCCGGCGCTGGCGCAATAGCAGGCTGCGGATATATGAACCCTGCCATGATGGGAATGTATGCTATGGGACCTATGGCTAACGTAGGTATCGGTCAATTCAAAGCAGATTATCTTCTTCAGGGAGAAGATCAATTGAATAACTATTACGCAAGACCTGTACCTGTTCATAAAAAAGAGAATGAAACAGGAACAATTCTTGGCATACTCGGTACAGCTTTAGGTACAGCTGCGTTGCTTGCAGCTTTAGCTAAAGGCAGATTTAAACGTGCACCGAAAGCACCCCGTCCGACTACTCCGTCAGGCGCTGCAAACAATACGGTAGTTCCCGGACCAAAACCGGATGCACCAAAACCGCCTACAGGAGGCACTCAAACAACTAACAATACAACAACTCAGTCTCCAATAAAAGGTTATTTAGAAAATAAACCGATAAATCCGAACAGCTTGCCTGCCCCGATTTATCAAAATCCGACAATAAAACCGAAAAACCCAGGCACTGCTCCTGCACCTACAGGAACTACTGCTCCGACAGGTAACACAAATCCGCAGCCTGCAGGATATTTGCCGCAATATACATCAAGAATGCAAAATGCTTTAAATAAACAGGCTGCTGCAATGAACTTGCCTTCATCAGGTAATGTTATTGTAACTCCAGCAGCATCTCAAAATGTTGCAGGATATTTACCGCAGCATACATCAAGAATGCAAAATGCTTTAAATAAACAGGCTGCTGCAATGAACTTGCCTTCATCAGGTAATGTTATTACAGCTCCGGGTGCTATCGCAAATACTCCGGTAGTTGCAGGCGCAGAAGCTGCAGCTCCTACTACAATCACAATGCCCAAAGCTACAAATGCTCCCAAAATTAAATATGACTGGAAATCAGATGCAGTATATGTTCCGTACTTTGAAGCAGCACCTAAAGCAGCTTTACCTGCACCGGCTCAAGGCGGTGTACCTGCAACAACAGCTAAAATAAATTTAAAACCGATTACAGAATATTACAATACTGGCAGACAAACCTATAATATTCCGTCAGGAGCACCGAAAGCAGCATTGCCTTCGACTGTTGCTGCGGCAAATGAAAAACTTGCATCCGTAAGACCTGATCTCGCTGCAAAAGGTGAAGTTGTTTACACAACACAGACACCTCAATCAATGTCAAACGGCTATAGCATCGGTTCTAATGCCAAAGGTGCTGACAAGTTAGCAGCATTGCTCGCCCAGATGAATGCATAATAAATTTTGAGTGAACATAATGTTTATACATACAACCTCAGCATAAATTAAAATTAAAATTAAAATTAAAATTAAAATTA
Organism: uncultured bacterium; assembly: GCA_949293185.1. Lineage (GTDB taxonomy): Bacteria > Cyanobacteriota > Vampirovibrionia > Gastranaerophilales > Gastranaerophilaceae > Limenecus. The sequence continues at coordinate 2,406 of CASFCQ010000021.1, read as the reverse complement.
AACATAAACCTATTATAAGCAAACTAAAACCTAACCAATCCCCGTTGGCACTCGTGCTGCGGGATTTCTTTTTACTTATATTTACTCAACAACAATCTCGGTTTCATTTTTATAAACAACAAAACCTGACTTTGTGTTATTAGGACGCTTTATATATTTTCTCAGGGTATAAACAACGGGTACTTTGGTAGAACATTTAGCAGTAGAATACTCCTTTGCAAGTTTTGCGATTTTTACAAGAGTTGAGGAATCCGGAAGTTTTTTTGTTTCCGAAATTTTTACAATGACATGCGAGCCTGGAGTATTTAATGTATGAAACCAGATATCATCCGGCGAAGATACTTTTGAATACAAATAATCGTTTTGTTTATTATTCTTGCCTACATATACGCTAAAGCCGTCTATTTCAAGCTTAAGGATATTGAGGTTCAATTCTTTCTTTTTGGAAGGGGATTGTTTAATCTCCGGTTCAAAATCTGCAGCAATAGCTTTTAATTCAATAAGAGAGTCCGTATTTTCAATATCATACAGCAGCTGTTTTGCATACATAAGCTGCTCTTTTGTCTCTTCAGACATTTTTTGTGCAATTTCGCATGCTTTTTTTATTTTTGTATACAGATTAAAATAGCGCTGCGCATTTTCTATGGGGGTTAAGGTTGAATCCATCTGAATTTCGACATCTTCTCCTGTTTCAAAATCGGTGAGCACAACAGATTTTTCCCCGTGTTTTATTGCATAGGAATTTGCAGTAAGAAGGTTGCCTTTTTTTACATAATCATTGGCTTTTGTCTGTTTATCCAGCTGTTTTTGCTGATTGCTAAGTGTATTTGTATATTTTTTTATATCTTTATTTAATCTTGCAGACAATGAGTCTTTAAGATTTTTCACCAGATTTTTTTCTATGTTATATGCAAAATAATCATCTATAAGATTGTTTATGTTTTTATAAAGTAAATCCAGCATTTTTACGCAGGAATACTTTGAAAAATCAGAACTGACTGAATAATGTCTGCTATTGTTTTGCAAAAACTCGTGCAGTGCAACAAACAACAGTTTAATCTCTTCATCGCTGAGGGTTGAAGCAATTTGCAAGGGATTAATATTATTTAAATTGCAGATATCTTCGGCTAAAGCCTGAGACAGGCTAAAGTATTTATCAGAGACAGCTTTTTTTAACGGTGTTTGTGTTTTTTTCAGGTAAGAAATAAAGTGGTCTGAGCGCGTCAGCAAAAGATTTTTTTTAGTCTGTTTTGGGGGATAAATATAAGGAAGACCGCCTGCAAGTTCGCGTTCTTTGCTTTTTTCTTCACCGATATTGTGGGCGCATCCGAGAATAATATTATTATCAGTGTTGTACAAAACGATATTGCTGTGCTTGCCCATAAGTTCAATGCTCAAGCATTCTTCAATTTTGTCGCCGAGTTCATTGTAGTTTTCAAAATTAAATTCTATTATTCTTTCAAATTGAGGTTTGTTTGTGCTAATGATTCTTGCACCTTCCATGTGTTTTCGAAGAAGCATACAAAACATTGGAGGCTGCTGCGGAATTTGTATATCGCGTTTTAACTCGTTTTCTTTACTCATAAAACAGAGGTGATAGTATTGAGGGTTGATATTTATATATAATTTTTTAGATTCATTATTATTACGCAGCAAAAGTATAACCTCACGCCTTGTAGGCTGCTGGATTTTTTGCACACGCGCATTTATAAAAAAGTCTTTGTTTTCGTTATAAAAATCTTCTAATAACAGTGAATCGATATTTAGCATAATTTTTAGTATATCTCAAAAATTATTCATATAGTAAACCACAGCTGGCTTGTTGAATTTGTGCATAAAAAAGTGCAGGTTAGACTTAAGCTAATATGTCATTCTGCAGGAGAGAAACGACCGGAGAATCTTAGATTTTTGACTCAAGCGAGAATTTCTGTGTTTATATAGATCCTTCGGGTTTCACCCTCAGGATGACGCAGAATTTTATTGATTTTTTCGACATTCTTGTATATGTTACGTAATTAGATTACAAAAATAATTCTTTCTTAACATAAATCAAAACTGCGTCAGCAGTGTAAGCGGCTCTGCCGCAGGAAGAATACGATTAAACACTGTTAGTTTTTAGAGTGAATTTTGACAGACCGTAACGTAGTGAAGTGGATGCAAAATTTATTCTAAAAATTTACAGTGTTTTTGACTGGCGTCCTTTTCTCTTTCTTGCTTGAGATGTAGGCGAGGTACGAGCCGTACATATCAGGATACTCTTTAGAGTATGGTTCGTTTCTTAAATTTTTATACTGCACGCAAAAGCTGCGCTTTTGACTTAGCATACCTCCATTTGAAATGTGCCACCGGCACTTTTCAAACGGAGTCCTAGCAAAAAAAGAAAAGAAATGAACAAATAAAAAACTA
>CASFCQ010000020.1 GCA_949293185.1 uncultured bacterium | reverse complement strand
TTGATATCATATACATTCGTTAATACATTTGATTACACAAACGGAGCAGGTGTAAGAATAGAATCTGACCCTATGCACGCAATACAGTTAGCTCCGGGAGTAAAACTCATAGGAAACACCAAAAACGGCTGGCAGCCATATATAGGAGTAAGCATGGTTTGGAATCTGCTTGATGAATCCAAGGTAACAGCCGACAGCGTAAGATTACCCGAAATGAGTATAAAGCCATACGTTCAGTACGGTGTGGGTTTACAAAAACGTGTAAACGATAAATTCTTAGCCTTTGGTCAGGCGATGATACACAACGGAGGACGAAACGGTGTGTCACTCTCAGCAGGTCTACGATGGAAAGTCGGCAGAGAATAAAGAAGAAGAAATAAATAATAAAATAATAAGAAATAAAGAATAAAGAATAAAATGTAGTGTTGGGCTGAAAGCCCAACCTACGTTGCTTTATGATGGTGGGCACGCCTTAGGGCTTTGCCCACCCTACAACTGGTCGTCATCCTGAATTTATTTCAGGATCTTACCGGTAATAAATGATTGCCAAGAACATTGGTCAGATTCTGAACACACACAATCCTCACAAACCTGCAGCTATTAACGCTTCAGAATGACGATGAACCGCCGAAATCAATAAAAGTATAGCGATAGACTAAAGTCTACAATGCTGCTTTTGTTGATAAAAGTGAACATAATTGCATTAATTTTGAAAATTATTAAGCATTTTAATTCATTGTTGCAAATTATATTGATTAAAGAGGTCTTTTAATTTGTTTTGTGCTATAAGAAAGATATGTTTAACAAGACTGATGAATATGCTTCAAAATTCTTAGGCAAAAAAGTCGACGGCAGTGATGTGTACAACCCGTCATATCTTGTAGCAGTGCCGAGATATGAAAACAGAAAGCAGTATAATATAAATAACAAAGATTTACCTTTTGAGGGGTGTGATGTTTGGCATGCTTATGAATTCTCTTCAATGACCAATAACGGCTTGCCGTTTACAAGATTGTTAAAGCTAAAATATTCTTGCCAAAGTGAATTTATAGTTGAATCAAAATCTTTAAAACTTTATCTTAATTCATTCAATATGAGCAGGTTCGGCTCGTCAATTGAAGACGGATTATTGATATGCAAAGAGATTATAAAAAAAGATTTGTCGACGTTATTAAAGACCGATACTGAACTTTGTTTTCTCAGTAATGATGTTAAAAGAAATTTTATATTTTCAGAGTTTGATAACATTTTGGATTATGTTAATGAATCCGAACTGAATATTGAAAGATTTAAAGAAGCTCCTGAATTGCTTGAGGTTGAACAATTGCAGCAATACAGCAAATATTTTTTAAGTTTCGATTCTTTACGTTCAAATTGCCGAGTCACACATCAACCGGATTTCGGGGATGTTTTTGTTTATTACAAATCTCAAAAACACATCAAGGAAGACAGCCTTGTTAAATATCTTTGTTCTTTCAGGTCTGAATATCATTTTCATGAAGAATGCTGCGAGATGATTTTTAAAAGGCTGTATGACATATTGAACGCAACAAATGATGAACTTCTTGTTGCAATATTGTACACAAGAAGAGGAGGAATTGATATTTGTCCGATAAGATGGAGCAAAAACTGCAGCATACTTCAAACAGCAACCCCTTTAACAGATACTGCAAAATACGTCAGAAACAGTATTAAACAATAATAGAAAAAGAACTATTATTTATAATAAATGTTTGTGTGGGGGCTAACAAATGCTAAAAAAGATTCTTATATTTATTGTTGCTGTTGTACTTGTATCAGGTGCAATATTATTTTATCTGATTAATCCTAATGAAGCGCAATATAAATCTGCGTATAATGAAAAATTGGCAGCAGAGGCTTATTTAAGAGGTGATATGGAATCTTTTGTTGAATATATGAGTAATCCTGTCACACTAAAATACCATGCGCCTTTTGTTTTATATTATATTTTAACGGATATGGGAAAATACGATGAAGCAATAAATGCAGTTAATTCTTTTAAGAAATATGTTGATTACAGCTATTGTGTACAATATAAAGGTTTTCTTAGAGCTGCTTGCAGAATTGCAGATATATTTGCACCGATTCAGACTCCTTATGTTGATAAAAACTATTTTCTTTCAAAAATTTATTTAGAAAAAGGCGACTACAAATCTGCACTTGAATACGGATTAAACATAAGACGTGATACGCCTTGCCACAAGGTGAAACTGTATGCCTCAGTAAATGACACACAAAAAACTGACAAATATATAAAACTTTGTGAAGCTGAGTATGCACCTAAAAAATATAAGTACAGACTTTACTCAACAAAAGGTTATGTTTATCTTAAACAAAAGAAATATGATGTTGCATTGGATTACTTAAATAAATCAATAATGAAAGTTCCTCCACAAAATAAAAACTATCAGGGCAACAATCAGTCATATCTGCTTTTAGCACAATTATATGAAGAAATTAACAAACCTGATAAAGCCCGCTATTACTACGATCTTGTTTTAAAAAATGCACCGTATAATTACAAAGCGCAAAAAGGAATAGCACGCATTAAAAAATAAATATACTACAAGTGCATTGTTGTATTATTATTCAAAAAATAGTAAAATAACTATACTTGTCTGAAATATAATCTGATATAAGAGAGGATATGATATGAAATTACATATGCAAATTTTAATTGCACTTGGTCTGGGAATAAAACGCAACGGACACATTTTTCTTGGATTAATTGCAGGTATAATTCTTGGTATTGCAATGCACGCATACAACGCAAACCATGAGCCTACTGCAATTTACAATGCAATATATGCAGTCCTTAACTTTATAGGACAGGCGTTTATAAGATTAATTCAAATGGTTATTATTCCGTTAATCTTTAGCGCAATTGTAATCGGCATATCCAGCATCGGTGACAACAAACAGCTTAGCGCATTCGGTATTAAAATGGTATTTTATTATTCCATTTTATCAATTGCTGCTGTAGTTATAGGTACTACACTTGCTCTGGGGCTGCATCCGGGTGAAGGGGTTCAGTCTTTTATAAGTGCTGAATCAGCTGCTGAAACCCAAAAAATTGTAAGTGATGCAATAGCTCAGCAAGAAGGACATCTTGGACAGATGTTTATAAACCTTATTCCTGCTAATCCGATAGAAGCATTTTCTAAAGGCGATACAATACCTATTATTATATTTGTTGTTATTTTTGCAATTGCACTGGCGAAGGTGGGAGAAATCAACAGACCGGTTGTTTCTTTCTTTGAATCTATTTTTGCAGCAACAATGAAGGTTACAGACGGCATAATGTATCTTGCAGCTCCCGGTATTTTTGCATTGATGGCAACATCTATATCTTCTTTTGGTATATCGGTATTTTCAAGCATTTCCAAATACTTCTTGGCGATATTGATAGGTTTTGCAATACAGCTTCTTGTCGTTTACCCGATAGTGATGAAAGTATTTTCAAAAGTACCTGTTAGATTGTTCTTTGCAGCAATAGCCGAGGCAATGATGGTCGGTTTTGGTACAGCCAGCAGTTCTGCAACTTTACCGCTTGTTATTGCTTGCTGCGAAAAAAGAGGTATCTCTCATAAAGTTTGCAGCTTTGTACTTCCGCTAGGTGTAACATTAAACTTTGATGCAACAGCAATGTTTCAGGTTATAGCTGTGTTATTTTTAACACAGGCATACGGAATAAGCGTCGACCCTCTGCAAATATTACAAATCGCAGTTCTTGCCATAGTTGCCTCAAGCACCTGCGCCGGCATCCCCGGAGGCGGTATCATAACAATTGCACTTGTACTGAACGGACTCGGTTTGACTCCGACACAAATGGTAGAAGGCTTTGCTTTCTTGTTTGCGGTTGACAGAATTGTTGATATGTTCAGAACAATGCTCAATATCACATCTGACGCTGTTGTGACAGCAGTAATTGCTGATAATGAAAACGAACTCAATTATGATATGTTAACAAGTGAAGAGTCATACAAAGATATAATATAATCCGAAACAATGAATATAACAGTAAACAAATCAAACGGCTTAAAAGGTGAAGCCGTTATCCCGTCAGACAAATCTATAAGTCACAGGAGCGCCATGTTTTCCGCATTAACAGGCGGAGTTTGTGAAGTGCGCAATTTTTCACTCGGGGCTGATTGTATCAGTACTTTGAATATTATAAAAGAACTGGGCTGCGAGGTTGAATTTTTAGGAGAAAAGCACATTCGCATTAATTCGAAAAACGCATTTAAAAAAGACCGCTACAAACTGGATTGCGGAAATTCCGGGACTTCTATGCGTTTGTTTTCAGGAATTCTAGCTTCAAGGGAAATTGAATCAACACTTTTCGGGGATGCAAGCTTGAGTAAACGTCCGATGAAAAGGGTTATATTTCCGCTTGAACTTATGGGAGCAAAGTTTAAACACAACGATTATAAAGCGCCTTTAATAATTCAAGGCGGTGAGCTATTTCCAATAGACTATAAAACACCAATGGCATCTGCTCAGGTAAAATCTTGTGTTTTGCTTGCAGGATTAAATACTGTCGGAGAGACAAAGGTAACAGAACCTTATATATCACGCGACCATACAGAGAGAATGTTAAAGTACCTTGAGGCTGATATTGTTACTGAAGAAAATGTTACCAGAATTAAAAAGTCACAGCTTGTACCTAAAAATTTGAGTGTTTGCGGAGATATTTCTTCTGCAGCATTTTTTATGGTAGCTGCAGCTATTGTTCCGAACTCTGATATCATTTTAAAAAATGTCGGTTTGAATCCCACACGCACAGGCATAATAGATGTTATGCAAAAAATGGGAGCAGATATTCAAATATTGGATAACCGTCTTGAATGCAATGAGCAAGTCGGGGATATAAGAATAAAAACCTCAGATTTAAAATCAGTTACCATAGAAGGCGCTATTATACCTCGATTGATTGATGAATTGCCTGTTATCGCAGTTTTAGCCTCTCAAGCTGAAGGAACAACAACGGTTAAAGACGCTGCGGATTTAAGAAACAAAGAATCCGACAGAATTAAATGTCTGGTAACTGAACTAAAAAAAATCGGCGTCCGAATTGAAGAGACACCTGACGGATTTGTTGTTGAAGGAAAGTCAAAACTCACAGGAGCTGCAAACGTTGAGTGCTACCATGATCACAGGTTAGCAATGAGTTTATATGTAGCCGGTCTTATATGCGAGCAGCCTGTTTGTATAAATGAATTTCAATGGGTTGATATATCATTCCCTGAATTTTTACCGCTAATGCAGTCATTAATCGAGCCTTCGAGCCGTCACTGCTCACCTTTTCAATGTGACACTCCAAAAATTCGTTCACGTCGCTTTGCTCCTTATCACGAATTTTTCTCGGACATTTTAACTGTTATGCTTATCAGGCTTTTCTATCCAGACATATGTCTTTTGGCTGTTAAAAGCAAAAGGATTAGTTGAGTAATTAGTTACTTTATCCATTATTCTTGCTTTACAGTCAAGTTCTTCTATTTTTCTTTTTAAATTTGTTAAAAGTTGTTTTATTTTCATATCTGTTCCATGCATATTCTTTCAGTATTATCATTACATATTTTTTGCCAAACATAATTATCCGAAAGTTTTGATTTGTATTACCCGAAAGTGCTTATTTTTGTATAATATATTTATGAATAAAACAGTAAAAAGAATTCTTATAGCTGAAGACAGCTCCGAATGGCAGCGTTTTCATATTTCTTTGCTCAAAAATTATGATAAATATCAATTGGAATACGTTATCGCAGGCAACGCCAAAGATGCATTAACTCTTGTGCAAGAATCATTAAATCACCCCTATGACATGGTAATAACGGATTTACAGATGGAAACGGATTTTTCTCCGCTATTTGCAGGAGAATGGCTTGTCAAACAGATAAAAACTTATAGCCAATATGCAAAAATCCCAGTAGTAATTGTTTCAGCTACCTACAATATTGCTTTTATAGCTCAAAGCCTAGGAACAAAATATTTGTCTAAAAGAACCCTTGTAAATAATCCGGATACCTATTATTTTATGCTGGACGAAAATCTGCAGCTGCTATAAAACAGCCATTTATTCGCCTTATTGATTCTTAAATAATAATTTTGCTAATATCTAAATAGTATTAACAATAGACGGGGAATATTGTTGGAGATTATTAAATTTTTAAAATATGAATTTAGCGGCTGGAAAAAATACGAAATAATTGCGCTTTGTGCCGTCTTTATTCTGATTTGCATAAACTTTTTTGTTTTACATGACAACAAAGCAGCTGTTATATCAGCAATATGCGGTATTTTATATACCACGCTTGCCGGAAAAGGAAAAATTTCGTGTTATTTTTTCGGGCTTTTAGGTACGTCGTTTTATTCTTATCTCTCTTTTAAAAATGCTCTGTGGGGCAACCTTGTACTTTATGCCTGTTATTATTTTCCAATGCAGGTTACAGGAATTTTTAAGTGGAAAAAACATCTGAAATCCGATACTAAAGAAATAGTTAAAACAAAACTATCCCAAAAAGAACTTATTATTCTTTCTATAGGCGCTATTATTGCCTGCATAACAGCTATTGTTATTCTGCAATACCTCGATGACAAAAGCCCGTTTTTTGATGGTATCACAACAGTACTGTCTATCATTGGAATGTATTTAACAGTAAAAAGATGTATCGAACAATGGATAGTCTGGATTGTGGTAAACGGATTATCCTCTCTTATGTGGTTAGGTCTTATTCTGCACGGTGCAAAGGCTTATTCAACTTTGCTAATGTGGATTGTATATTTTATACTTGGAATATATTTCTTTTTTGTGTGGAAAAAAGAAATGTCAGAAAATTCCGGATAATATCAAATTGGGAGGCATTATGTCTGAAAAAAATCTAATAGTTGATAGAGATAAATGTATAAGCTGCGGATTGTGCGTAAAAGATTGTATCGCATATGCGCTGGAGTTTGACGAAAATAATAAACCTCGATTTTGCGATAACGGAGAAAACAGATGTATAAAATGCCAGCATTGCCTTGCGGTGTGTCCTGTAGGAGCAATTTCTATTTGCAACAAAAATCCGCAGGACTCGGAATCTGTATGGCAGCAAAATCCTGATTCTGTTTTAAATATGATAAAATCCAGAAGAAGTGTAAGACATTACAAATCCGAAAATCTTGACGAACAAACACTTCAAAAACTGAAAGACATGCTAAATTGGACGCCTACCGGCTGTAATTTTCATAAAATGCATTTTGCATTTATTGAAGATAAAACTGTTATGGATAAAATCCGCACATATGTTAACACCAAACTTATAAAACTTCTGTCAGGCAGACTTGTAAACAGCATGACAAAAAAGTTTGCTCATTATAAAAACGCATTGATAAACGGCGAAGATGTTATTTTTCGAGGTGCACCGCATATGGTAGTTGTTTCAACACCGGTAAACGCCCCCTGCGCTAACATTGACCCTGTTATTGCACTTAGTTATTTTGAGCTTTACGCTTACAGCCTTGGAGTCGGCACTTGCTGGTGCGGTTTTGCACAAGCCTGTATGCAGTTTTTCCCTGAACTTGCTCAGCAGATGAATGTACCTGACGGTTACAAAGTTTCTTATGTAATGCTTTTCGGGAAACCTGATATTCATTATTCAAGAACAACCCAGCCGGAATCCTTTGATTTTACGACAGTTAAGGATTTCAATCCACAAAAATTATCATTAAAATCGAAAATAAAACATTTTTTTGTGAATAACTTTAGATAAATATTAAAAAATTTTAATGTTAATCTGTATTTAGTCAATTTTTATTTTCAGGCTTCTTTGTATATTCAAAAGGAGTTTTTATGAAAATAAGCAATAATTTTCCGAAAGAATTTCCAAAAGGAATAAAAACCCGCTATGACGACATTAAGCAGGATATTTTGCAGGAAAAAATTGACAGATACATAAAATCCGTAATGTCTCCTGAACCAAAAACTTTTCGGAAACTTGGGGATTTAATCGGAAACAAGCTGGACAAAATTATATAAAACATTAAATTTTTATAAAGAGGCTTGAAAATAGTATTTAATGATATAAAATGTAAATTGAAGTTGATACATTAAACATTAATAACAAACGAATAGTGTGAAGATAATGTCTTTAATTCACAAATTATGTAATGCGCTTGGTGAAAATAACAAGCCGATTTATACTGTTATGGCTGTAGCCTGCGGAAAAGGTACAGTAAGACCTATTTTAAGTATTACCGATAAAAAAGAAGCTCCTGATGCCAGAAAATATGCGGCGTTAAGAGAGCTTATGACAGAGTTTATCGGTGTACCTACGACTATGGTGTTAGGTATGCTTGGTGAAAGTCTTGCTGGTATGATAGCAGGTAAAGGCTCTATAAAATACAAAAATGCTAAATCATTTTTATCGTTTTTAGGTATCTGTGCAGCAGCCGGATTCTTTGTCCCTAAGTTTTGCAATCTTGGCATGCCGCCTATTATGAAAAAGCTTATGCCTGATTACGACCCGAATGCTGTTACCGCCCCAAACCCTACTGCTAATAACAAACCTGCATTCGGTCAGATGACTGTTAACAGCCCGATGAAAGCCGGCTATTACAATATTTATCGTGTTAAATCAAATTCGCCGTTTTACCGCGCTGGGATGAGGGTGTAGATTATGAATATTACTCCTGTTCAAAAAGCTTTAATAAAAACAAGAAAGGTTATTGCAAACCCCAGAGCAGCCGAGTTTGCCAAAAATACAGTCTGTGCAATTGCTGTTGAAACAACATTAAAAGCTTCTTTCAGACCTACTTTTATTTATTGCGACAAACATGCCAACAAACAGTCTAAAAAATATGCAGCCACAAAAGAATTTTTGTACCAGAGTTTTTGTCTTGGTCTGTATCTGGCATTGATTAAGCCTTTTAAAAATAAAACTTATGATATTCTCAGCAAAAAATTATCAAAAAATCCTGAAGATAAAAGAAAACTGGATTTATACAACGCTTTTCAGGAAAAAATAAAACTCGCAAAAGACAAAGCTTCAAAAAGACAGCTGGAAGACAGATTCTCACATCTTTTGCATACAAACAAAGACTACCACTTTGGTAAAGGTGTAAAAGAGCTTAGCTCTATCTTATCAACTGTATTTATCCTTGCACTTTGTGCGCCTATTACATCACAAATAGTATTGCACCCTGTTATGGATTTGTTGTTCAAAACTCCGAAGAAAACGACATCACGCAGCAATACAGATACTTACGTTAAACAAACTTTAAATAAAGATAACAAATAATTTTGCGTGATATAATTTTTGTATGCACAAAAAGATACTTATCCTGCGCCTCAGCGCAATAGGCGACACAATACATACGCTCCCGCTTGTTAACGCTTTAAAAAGACAATACCCTGACTGCGAAATAGGCTGGGTGGTGGAAGATAAAGCTGCATTGTTTATTCAGGGGCATAAAAATGTTGACCACTGCTATATTATTCCTAAAAAAACGTGGCAACAGCGCGGATTTTCTATACAAAATGTCAAAGAATTTCTGGAAATTATAAACAACATAAATAAAGAGCAATACGATATAGTGTTAGATACACAGCAGCTTTTTAAAAGTGCAATTTTGCTTCCTTTTTTGAATATTAAAAGAAAAATTACCCTGACAGGCGGACGAGAGTTTTCAGGATTATTTTCTAACGAAATCGTTAAAGCAGAGCACGAGCTGTTCGATTCCAATTATCACGTAGTAAAAAGAAATCTCGAGCTGGCAAAGTATTTGGGTGCTGAAATTGATAAGATTGAATTCAATCTTTCTGAGCCGTCTTTTGATGTGCGCAGCAAAGTTAAAAATCTGCTGGAAGCTTTGGATATAAATAAAAAGACTGTAGTAATCTCACCTGCCACTACATGGGAAAACAAACATTGGAATGAGAATAACTGGAGAGAAGTCATTGAATACCTTAACGGTAAAGTTAATCTTGTTTTTACCGGCATGCAACAGGATATTCCCCTTATTGAAAGAATATCAGCAGGTGTTGATAATAAACTTATACTCGCAGGCAAAACAAATCTGGAAGAACTGGCAGAAGTATTCAGAAATGCTGATGTTGTTATATCTCCGGATTCCGGAAGCGCTCATATTGCCTGGGCGGTAGAAAAACCGTTTGTTATAACAATATTTACTGCAACAGCAGCATTAAGGAATGCGCCGTTTGGAGAAAAATGTGATTGTTTCTATCCTGATATACCTTGTTACCCTTGTATGAAACGCAAATGCAGACTCAAAACCTCAAAGAATCTGTGCACCTCTTCTGTTTCTTCTCAAAAAATAATTGAAAAAATAAAAAATATCTTATCTTAATATAGATGAAACAATCTTATAAATAGTTCTTATATCATCAAGAGAAGCTGAGTCTAAAAGAGTATTGATTTTTCTGATAAGCTGTTTTTTGTCTGCATAATGATCAGTTGAAAACAAATCTTTAAGCTCGACATCAAACACATCAGCCATTTTCTTTAGTCTGTCGATTGTAGTAAAACTAACGCCTGTTTCAATTCTGCTTAGAGAGCGTGCATCGAGTTCCAATATTTCTGCAAGCTGTTCCTGGGTATAGTTTTTCTTTTCTCTGAGCTCTTTTATTCGTGCTCCTAAGTTTTTATCGCCTTTTGATAATGTCATAATTAATCCTCAAAATAACTTTAATGTTAAAAGCACAGGATTTTAACGACATATAATATTGACTATCTCCTTGACAAACATCATATAGTGTCCTATTATCATCATAAGATGTATTAAGCTTGTGCAATATTAGCCATTTAATGTCTAAACGCGATTTTAATAAATTAATTATGAGGAAAAATGCGTAACAAAGATTATTTTATTGTCTGTATGAAATGGGGGAAGAAGTTTGGTGCTGATTATGTAAACCGATTGTATAATATGGTGATAAAAAATACTTCATTGCCACTGCGTTTTATTTGTTTTACTGATGATACAACCGGAATTGATTCAAAAATCGAAACAAGACCGCTCCCGACTATGGATTTGGATGAATCGCTTCCGGAAAGGGGCTGGAGAAAGCTGTCAATTTTAAAAAACGAGTTTCCTGATTTAAAAGGAAGCGCCTTGTTTTTAGATTTAGATATTGTTATCAGGGATAATATTGACGGCTTTCTAAAAACTGACAGAGAGTTTGTGATTATTAAAGATTGGGATTTTCCAAAAGATATTATCGGAAATTCTTCTGTTTTTAAATTCGAATTCAACAAACACAACGATATATATGAGTATTTTATTAAAAATATTGATGATATAAGACAAAAATTCAGAAACGAGCAGGCGTATTTGTCATATAAAATGCACGAAAAAAATATATTATCCTATTGGGATAAAGAATGGTGCGTAAGTTTTAAACGAAATTGTATGTATCCATTTCCTTTGAATTTCTTTTTTACAGCCAAAGAGCCCAAAACTGCAAAGATTATTGTATTCCACGGTCGTCCGACTCCGCAGCAGGCATTAAAAGGTTATTTTGGAAAAATGGGGCTGCGGTATGTAAAACCTGTTAAATGGCTTGAAAAGTACAGGAAAAATCTATGAAAAAATTTTTTCGATTTTTATTGGCATGCATTGCTGTTATTTGGATTACATTTTCAAAAGAAGATGATAGTTCAGACGAATTTGCAAAATGGCTGGACGAAAAATAAAAGTAATGCTATGCTTTTTGACATACTAAAATATTTTTATAAAGTAAACAAGAAGTATTGACGCGGAGTTTTCATATGTCATTAATTGAAATTAAAATTGAAGATACAAATACAAATACAAATACAAATACAAATCCAAATACAGCAACACCTCAAGTTATAAATATTAATGTCGGTCTTTTTATGACAATTATTTTAGTTATAGTTTTCTTTGCTATACCTACTATAGATTCAAATATTTACAACAAAAAACAGTTTTCCTGAATATGAAAGAGAAAAAGAAAAAATTGAAAAATATCTTGCCTCTAAAGATAATACATTGACAATAAAGCAGGACTTTAAATTTGCAAGGGCAATACTGATTTTCTTTATTATAATAGGTTTGATTTTTGCTTTTTCAAACAATAAGAAGGTTCAAGCACCTGTAAATGAAATACCTAACTCTGATGTGTAAAACAATAGACATTGAAATTTTTAAGATACACAGGTTGTTAGCAATTTTTATTTTTACGTGCATTTAATTTTATATGAAAATTTCAGGTTCTGATTATAATAATGCACAATATTATCCTAATTTTACTTCTCGCTGTGTACAAATACGTGATGCACAATGGGTTTGTCACACAATAATTACAACATTTCCCCATATTTCACCAACTAAATTTAAACCTTTGTTTGAACACTATATAAAAAAAACAGACCCTAAAAATGCCAACCTTATATTAAAAGATATGAAGGATATTTACTCTTTTGTAAAACAGCATTCAACAGTTGAAAAAAACGGATTTTTAGAGAAAATTAAACAATTTTTTAGAATAACAAAAAACAACGAAAAAAAAGACAATACCATTGCAGTAATTGCAAAAAATATAGAAGTTGTAGCACAAGGAAGGCAGAATAATAAAAATACAACCGAGCTTGAAAGAACAGTTAATCTTTTGAGCATTAAAAAAATGGGAAACTGTCAGGAAAATGCAGTTATTGCGGAACTTGTCATGAAACTTAATGGTTTTAAAAACGCTTCAAGTTGTCTATTTTATGAGCCGAGCGACTCAATAAACAAAATAAAATCTTATCATGCAGCCTGTATCTTTAACCTTGATGACTCACGTGTGGAACAATTAATCAATAATAAAACGGTCATCATCGACCCGTGGCTTGGCAAGGCTGATTTTGCAAACAATATGTTAAAGTATTATGCAAATGAATGTAAGGATATTCTCCCGATGCCGGAAAAAGAGAAACTAAAAATTCTGCCGATACATCTGGTATATTTGACACGCAGCGGGTTGGAAGAATATAAAAACAAATTTCCTCAGCTTGTTTTTAAAACTAAAGACCATAAATTTATGCATAAGAATTAGTATTCGATAAATCTGCAATTTAACCGCATACTACTTCTAAATGTCTTGTTTTTCGAGAGGTAGAACCTAGAACTCTGAAAAAACGATTAAGTATCGTTTTTTTAGAGGCAAGCTAAGTCAGAAGCGAAGCTTCTGCGTGCTGTATAAAGATTAAAACATATGCACTAAAAAAGACTCCTAAAGGAGTCTTTAATAAAAAATGGTGCCGATGGCCACTCTGCCGAGCGGATTTTGCGTAGGCTGACTGAGCGTAGCGAAGAAACGCCGAAGATACGCCGAAAAAGTGAACGACTGTTTTGCATAAAGGCAAAACAAAGTGAACGGCTTGAAGGCGTAGAGCAATAATCCAAGAAGCGGATTTTGCGTAGACTCGCCGTGGAATATTTTTCAAGTGCAGGAGTGAGTATCCTACTGCTAAATGTCATATTTTATGAGAGGTAGAACCGGCACAAAAAAAACACCCGTTTAGGGTGTTTTTTTATTAAAGTTAAAAATGCCGATGGCCGGAGTCGAACCGGCACGTGGCGCAAACCACACAAGATTTTGAGTCTAGCACGTCTACCAATTTCATCACATCGGCATGGATTTATTCAATTTTCAAAAGTTTTGTTGCTCTGTGATGAACTTGGTAGACTACAATTTGAAGTCTTCTCCGCTTCGCTGCGGTCAGTCATCACATCGGCATGTACAATTCCAATCATATAATTCTATTCAGTTTTCAATCTTTTTACAAACCAAAGCGATTTCAAACCACTTCAAAACTGATGTAAGTCTATTCTACCAGAACAATTTAAAATTTCCAGTATTAATTTTAAAAATTTCTATTACTATTTGTAACGTTTCTGTTATAAACTTTCCCAAAAACTGTTTTGGGGGTTTAATAAATTATAGTCTGGATGAAAATATTTTTATGAAAATTTTAAGCCTAACAAACAACAATTTTACTGCACCTTCCTTCAAAAGAGCACCAAAAGAGGATGTAAAAGTTCCCTGGAACGGAAAATCCGAGGTCGAAGAGTACCCAAAAGCAATTGCGGATGCCAAAGAGTTCCTGGGTATACAAAATCTTGCGTTGATACTGCACCAGTCATCTTTTCCGGTGAAAGATAAAGATTTGTTCATAGGGTCACATATAAACTCAGAGGCTCTTGAACTTAATAAGTTTCTAAAATTTCATGGATTTGATTCAATTCAGCTTGGTCCGCCGGGACTGACAAAGCTCTCTCCTTACCAGTCTTCTATCAACTCCAAAAACTATCTGTATACTGATATGGAAAAATTTGCCACGGACGAATATGCAAATTTGTTAACAGTATCAGACAGGCAAGATGATATAGCGGAAGAAATCAAAAAAGTAGACAAAGACGGCAAATATGAAGCAGATTCTGACCAAACAAACTTTAATAAAGCATTTTATGTGGTAGACAAGCTCTATGATAAAGCCTATAAAAACCTCATTTTAAAGGTAAAAAACGGTGACCCTGCCGCTTTAAAATTAAATAACGAGTTTTCTCAATTTAAAAAAGAACAAAATGAATGGCTTGAAAAAGATGCAGTGTTTGTCTTGTTGCGCAATCTTTTGAGAATGGATGACAACTTCTTTGAATGGCCTGATATGTGCCGTAATCTTTTCGATTACATAGAAGACAAAGAGTCGCCATTCCATTACGAAGCTCTGGACTACTACAGACATCTCAATAAAAAATACAAAAAAGATTTGGATATTTATAAATTTAAACAGTTCATTATCGACAAGCAAGAGCATGACTTTCAAAAAGAACATGGGAAACTACCCTATAGCACTGATGCAATAATAGGTTTTCACATGATGGATTATTATGCCCACAAAAACGCCTTCTTACCTGGTTTCAGAGTAGGAACACCATACGGCGGCGAAGGGCGGGCAATAGGCAACGGTTCACAATGGGGAAATAATCAGACCTGGGATATTCCTGTTGTAAATCCTAAAAAACTATTTGTAAAAGATGAAAATGGGGATATTACAGGGCTAGGTCCAGCCGGAAAACTTATAAAACAGAAATTTGCAAAATTGCTTGATACCTATGAAAACATAAGAATAGACCACGTTATAGGTATAATTGACCCCTGGCTTTATGACAAAAACAGAGTGGATGTAAAAATAGGACGTTATCCCTGGGAAGACCCTAATGTTCCTGAACACGTCATATACAGAAACGCACACGGCGCTAATATCAGCATGATGCACAAACCTAATGCTTTTAGCTATGATAAGGGTTGGGACAGGTATATTACTGATCTTATTAATGAAGATATCCAAAACATGCCGGATATTGACCCTGACGGGGATTATGCAAAGATTATAGATGAAATTTTACTGCCTCTGTTTAAAGAAAAAGGCGTAAATCCCGCTGATATGGCTTGGGAAACACTCGGGTGCGATACTCAAAAATTCAGAGAAATTTTTGACAAAAACCGTAACGGACACTACCTGCCGGAAATTACTTCTGCTTACGAATGGCAAGTGCAAAAACGCCTGGCAGACCCAAGACACAAAGAAGATACGGTAATTTTAGGATGCCATGACCACGGGCCGTTTGCTCAAGTATGTGATGACAATTTTTATAACCAGAAAAACTGTCCAAACGGCATTTATGAAGAAAATTACATTGTCGGAAGTTTATATCCTGAAAAAACAAATGACGAACGCAAGCAAATCATGGATCAGCTTAAATGGGACAGAAGACTGAGAGTTAAATTAAAATTTTCGGAAATGCTCAGATACGCTCAAAAAATCCAGTTTACGTTTATGGACTTTTTCGGTCTGGATAAAGCATATAACTATGCCGGCACCCAAAATCCAAATAACTGGAAACTGCGTATGAAAAAGGATTATAAGGAAAATTATTACAAAGCACTGGAATGGCAGCCGGGCGACCCGGGGGTCAATAACGTTGCATTAAACATGCCGGAAGAACTTAAGCGCTCAGTTATATCAAAAATAGTTAACGAGCATGGCAGTGATTACGGCACACAAAACAATCTGGTTGACAGACTTGATTATTTTGAAAAAATCTTAAAAACGCCTGAAGAAAAAGACTAAATATCAAAATTTTAGTTGCAAAGTTACTTTTGATATTTTACATTTTTTGCGGTAATTTTGTTGAAACCGTCGGATGAATCGTTTGTAAACAATACATTGTTTCCTGTTACATCATTATGTGCGGTTGAATTATTTGTGTATGTAATGTTTTCAGCATTAACTTTACCGACAGTTCTGGTATTATCAAAAATAACAGTGTCCTCGCCGTTACCTCCCGTTACATTGCGGGTAAAAGAATCATTTACGACTAAACTGTCATTGCCGTTTTTCAGGTCTATGTGCCCCATAAATCGGACATTATTCATAACAATATGGTCATCTTTATTAGTACCGGTAACATCACCAAGCAGCAGATTGCCAATTAAAGTTTTATTATCTTTATCAATCTTTATATATCCAGCACCGTTTCCGTCATTCAACGGTTTCCATATATCTATTTTTACTCCGTTTTTTAGCTCAACAAAGTCGTCGCCATAACTTTTTATATCTGCTTTGTCTACTTTTACACCTTGTATTGTAATATAATCACCCATATACACCTCACAATTAATACATATATCAATAAAAAACAATTAGCAGTACCTATTTCAAAATAAACTTATTTTGTTACAAACTTAACACATATAATTAACTGCAAAACTGCACCATGTTTTAGGTCATGTGGTAATATTAATATGTATTCGGACAAAAAGAGAGTATAAAAATGGGTCAAACAATAGCAGAAAAAATTTTGTCGCAACACGCAGGTCACAATGTTAAAGCCGGTGAACTCTGTATTGCAAAAGTCGATGTAGCAGCAGTACAAGACGGTACAGGACCGTTAATGGTTCAGGAGTTTAAAAAACTCGGTAAAAAAGCACCTGCAAATCCTTCGCGTTGTATACTATTTATTGACCACGCGTCTCCGAGTCCGAGAAAAGAGCTTTCTAACTCGCACATGGTTTTGAGAGAATTTGCTAAAGAAACAGGTGCAATACTGTCTGAAACAGGCTGCGGTGTTTGCCACCAGAGATTAGTTGAGTCTTTTGTAAATCCCGGAGAAATCCTTGTTGGTGCTGATTCTCATACTTGTACTTCCGGTGCTTTAGGCGCGTTTGCCACCGGCATGGGGTCTACTGATATTGCTGTTGCAATGGCGTTTGGAAAAACCTGGATGAAAGTTCCGCAAACATTTAAAATCATTGTTAACGGAGAGTTTCCAAAAGGAGTTTATGCAAAAGACCTTATACTTCATCTGATAGGAATGATTGGAGCTGACGGTGCAACATACAAGGCTCTGGAATTTCATGGGTCAACAATAAAAAATATGACAATGTCTGACAGATTTACTCTTGCCAATATGGCTGTTGAAGCAGGGGCAAAAGCAGGGCTGTTTGTTACTGATGAAAAAACAAAAGCGTATTTGAAAGAAAAAGGCAGAGAAGACAAGTTTGTAGAGATTAAACCAGACGAAGATGCAATCTATGAAAGAGTTATAGAAATAGATGCATCAAAGCTTGAACCTACTGTATCATGTCCGCATACCGTAGATAACACAAAACTGGCTAAAGAGTTAAAAGATGTTAAAGTAAATCAGGTATTTATCGGAACATGTACAAACGGACGTATCGAAGATTTGAGAATAGCTGCAGAAATTTTAAAAGGAAAACAGGTTAATCCGGATGTAAGACTCATTATTGTTCCTGCCTCTAAAACTGTTTATAAACAGGCTATTGAAGAAGGTTTAATGTCTGTATTTATAGACGCCGGAGCTTCTATCCTTGCTCCGGGCTGCGGTCCTTGCGTAGGTGTCCATGCCGGCATTCTGGGTGACGGTGAGGTTTGTCTGGCTACACAGAACAGAAATTTTCAAGGCAGAATGGGAAATACAAAAGGATTTATTTATCTATCTTCTCCCGCAGTTGCTGCTTGCAGTGCGATAACAGGTTACATTACAGACCCGCGTTTTGTCTAACTTTAAACATTAAGACTATTGACTTGTCGTTTTATTAACGATATATTTTTCGTATGGAAAATATTAATCGTGTTAATTTGAATAATCGTTGGTGGCGCCTGTATTTATAGTACAGGTTTTGGCACTTTTAATTTGATTATTCTTTTTGATTCTTGCTGCAAGACCTGTGCATAGGTATTTTACACAGTTAGTCAATGCAATAAGGAATCACACCAATGTCAATTAATTTAATAAATACACTTTCTCAGCCACTCAAAACTGCAGCAAAATTCGTAAACCATAATGAGCAAGCGTCAGGACTGTCAACCTCTCGTTTTATACAAGATACATCCACCTGCCTCTTACCAAAAGCTGTTTTTGCAAGAAGTAAAGCAGATCTTGCTGAAAATACTTTTTTAGAACTTTCTGAAAGCGGTCTTGTTTATTTTGCTCCGATTCTTGTAGGGAATGCTGCCAAACACCTATACACACGCAATTTATCTAAAGAATCCCAAAAACTGGTTACAGAATCCGCCTCAAAACTTATTGGACAAAACAATGCACTATCTAAAAAGGTTCTGCCTGTAAAAGCAGCCATTGCATTAAGCGCTCTGTTAATCCCGTTAACAGAGTTTACACTCAACTATATAAAAAATATTATGACCTTAAAAGTTTTTAAAAAGGGTGATTTTAATAACATAGCTAATCTTGAAAATAAACAAGAAGACAAACAAACCCAAGAAAAAATTAAGAAAAATGCAGGCAAAAATATTAAAGCTGCAGCAGGAATCTTTGGTTTGTCTGCAATACTTGCAGCTGTTCTTTCTGCAAGAGGAGCATCAAAGTCAAAGGCAATACAACACATCAGTGAAGCAATACTTGCACCCGGAACAAAATTCTTTAAGAACAATGAAAAAGCCAAAAATTTCTTTAATAAATACTGTTCAATCGATTATGTGTCAGAAAACGGCAAACTCGTTTTGAGCAAGGGTCAGCTTACATCGTGTGTTGTCATAGGCGGTGCAGGATATTTCGGAGCAGCAAAAGACAGAGGAAAACAAAACTTTTTAGAAACTTTATTCCGCTATCCGATTGTAGGGTTCTATGTAATCACCGGCTCGGAGTTATTTGAAAAGGGATTTAAAAAACTTTTGAAAAAAGCCGGAAAATGCAAAGAAACTATCGGAAATAAACTGGAAGTTCCTTCATTTAAAGAGTTAGAAGCCTTAGCAGAAAACTTAGCAAAGAAAAATGCAACTACTACTCAAAAAGAGTTTAGCAGACTGGCTAAACAAAAGGTCTTAATTTCCGGCATACCTTACATTTTTAGTATTGGTGTGATGGGATTTTTTGTATCAGGTATTTCGAATCTTTTTACAAAATACAGATTTACAAAAGAAAAAAACAATAGCAAAAATTAATCTTTTAATGTTTTATACACACATAAGTTAATTTAAAGGAAATTATGAACG
This sequence comes from uncultured bacterium, assembly GCA_949293185.1. Lineage (GTDB taxonomy): Bacteria > Cyanobacteriota > Vampirovibrionia > Gastranaerophilales > Gastranaerophilaceae > Limenecus. The sequence continues at coordinate 17,033 of CASFCQ010000020.1, read as the reverse complement.
TAAGTTTTAAAGGCTTTAGAAATACCGGTATAGGCGTTGACATAAACAAACACCCACAGCAAATTCTAAAAAACAACTGCTGTTTCATAAAACCTCCCTATGTACACCTATCTATGACAACCACTTTAAATAATATAGGAGATAATGACAGGGAAATTTTTAGTGAAATCTTAAAAAAATTTCCAAACAAATACCAAAAAGATACAATAAATTTTCATTATGACAAATACTTTTCCTCTTATTCAAAGAAGTATAGAAAAGAGTTCTGGTTGAATGACAAACCGCTTACTCTCAGGGATGACAATCTCCCTGTATTTTCCAAACTTGCGCAGTTGTTTACCAAACTTTCAAAAGCCAAAGAGCTGCCGTCTGACAAATTTTATATACAATCCGATGATTGCAGAGCTAATTTTAATTACTTTTTTATGCAAGATAAAAAAGACTTATTAGAAGAATTTCACTCTCCGGACAAAGTACGTAAATATGCAGGTGATATGACAAAAGAGTTTTATAATATTATGACGGAATATTTTAACCGCTAAGTGTATTTTAAATCAAGTTTGGACTCTAAGTTAACCATAACAGGATGTTTTATTTCCGTGTAGTTTAGTTCTTCTGACTTTTTTTGTGAAATCTTCGCAATTTTATTTTTAGATGCAGTCATTTTCGATGAAAATTTGTCAGTAAAATCCATGCCATGTCCTTTGTAAAAGCCGATTGCATCTGTAGGTCCGTTTATTATAGGTTCTAGATGTACCAATTTTAGTTTCTTCTGTTTTGCTAAATTCAAAAAAGCGGTAAAAAGGGAACTTCCTGCCTTTTTAACCTTTTGTTCAACTGCAGTAGGCCACGTTGCAAATGTAACAACCTCACCTTTTTTCATATTATGAGTTGCGAGCAATATACCACACGCCTTGTTTTCCTGTACTGCAAGAAAAATTTTTTGATGACTGAAATTACCTATACAATCATATGTACATTCAATTAAGTTTTGCCATACCTTGAAATTAGGAGTATTAACTTTAGACGGTAAAAGTTCTGCAAGATTAATGCTCTTTACAATTTTTCCAAAGCAATCCTTATCTTTTTTGGTAAGTCGATATATATCTATTTGCTTTTTAACTCCATCAACAATTGGACGTGCAACTGCAATTTTGCGAGCTTTGAACGCAGGATAATAGTTATTTTTATTTGTGTTTGAAGAAATAATCATAGTACTAAATATGTAATACTCAAAGATATCATATTTTGCTATAAAAATGTTAAATATTAAGTTTTTGTGATAATATAAAACCAATTAACGCATTACGGAGTTATACAAATATGAAATCATTCTGCAAACCTTTATTAGCTCTTGCAATTACCATTTCTTTGCAAAATATTGGGCTGTGTGCCGATATTGAGGCACATAAAAATGTTTTGAAAAATGCGCAGAACTCAATAGATGCAGTAAAAAAAGAAATGACCGCATCAAAATGGTATCCGCAATATCATATTGCACCATTTGCAGGTGCAATGAACCATCCGAATGCAATAGTTTATTTTAACAATGCATATCATCTTTTCTATGAGCAGGACGTAAAACTTTCCAAAGATAAAACGATACCTGTATGGGCACATTTAACCAGCAGCGATATGTTACACTGGAAAAAACAGCCGCTTGCAATCGCACCTAATGAAGAATATGACAAAGACGGAGTATATGCAGGCAGTGCGATTTTTGATAATAAATTATTAAGTATTTTTTATACAGGTTACAGCGAAAAAAAAGTTAACGATAAGCTGCAAAAATCAGAAACTCCTTGTCTTGCAACAAGTAAAGACGGATTGTATTTTGGCAAATCTGCTAATAATCCATTAATAAAACAACCGCCAAAGTATTTAGATATGGAATTTTTTGCAGATGAGTTTTTTCGCGACCCATATATCTGGAAACACGGCGATAAGTATTATGCGCTGATGGGAACACAGTATGAAAAGACAAAAGACGGTGCAGTGCTTTTGTTTAAAAGTTCCGATATGAGAAACTGGGATTTTGTAGATATAACAGCAATAGGTTCAAAAGGTGAAATGGGAACAAACTGGGATTGTCCTAATTTTCTCAGAATCGGCGAAGATGATGTATTGATAATCAACCCTACCGGCATAAAACCACAAGGCAATATGTTTTTAAACAAATATATATCAGGTGCTTTTGTCGGAAAACTGGATTACAATACAGGAAAATTTAAACAAAAAGGACCATTCACCCTGCTTGATTATGGTTTTGACTTTTATGCACCGCAAACATTTAAAACCCCTGACGGCAGAAATGTTATTATAGGATGGCTAGGTATGCCTGATTCTGTATTGCATGAAGCCGCTGAAAACTGGTCAGGACTTATGACATTACCAAGAGAGCTGAAAATCATAAACGGCAAACTTGTATCCGTACCTGTTGAAGAGCTAAAAAAACTTAGAGAAGAACAGATTTCTCATACGGAGGTTAAAATTAACGGTCAAAAAGACTTCTTTAATATAAAAGGAGACTCTTATGAGATTGAAGCAACTGTGGATTTGACCAATTCACAAAGTTTTAGTATAAAACTCAGAGAATCAAAAATTCAAGACACGACCCTGACATATGACAAGGCTGCCCAAACACTAAAGCTCAACCGTGACAGATCAGGACATGCATTAAAAGGACAAAGAGAGGTTAAATTACCGCTTGAAAACAATTTATTAAAGCTTAGAATCTTTGTAGACAAATCAAGCGTCGAAATTTTTGCAAACAATATTGCTATGACAGCAAGAATATATCCGGATAAAGCTTCATCAGGGATAAAGTTTGTTTCAAACGGAGAGGCAATTATAAAAAATCTCAATTTTTACAGGTTGAAATCTGTTTATAATTAGATTATCTTAATAGAATGTAAGCGTGTACAGCCACACGGGTTGCTGTGAAATTCAATAGTCTTGTATGCCGGTGCAGCCCCAGTGGAGCGCAGCAGAACGATTTCAGAATTATGGTAGAGCCCTGCTCTACCGCAATGACAATTAAATAGTGGATTATGCCGGTGTAGCCCCCAGTGGAGCGCAGCGGAACGATTTCAGAATTATGGTAGAGCCCTGCTCTACCGCAATGACAATTAAATAGTGGATTTATGCCGGTGCAGCCCCCAGTGGAGCGCAGCGGAACGATTTCAGAATTATGGTAGAGCCTGCTCTACCGCAATGACAATTAAATAGTGGATTTATGCCGGTGTAGCTCAGCTGGTAGAGCAGGTCATTCGTAATGATCAGGTCGCAGGTTCGACCCCTGTCACCGGCATGTTTTAATAAATTAGTGCTTTTTTCGAACCGCGACCTGTGGTCGCAGGATAATTCTGAAGAATCGCAAGCCAAGGCTCGCTCAGTCCTGTCACCGGCATGTTTTAATAAATTAGCGTTTTTTCGAACCGCGACCTGTGGTCGCAGGATAATTTAAAAGAATCGCTAGCCAAGGCTCGCCATGCTTTATCCTTTCACTGAAAAGCCAAAACTTTTTATTCTTTATCAAACTCTTTTTGTATAATTTCAACGATTCGTTTGCTTGCCAGTCCGTCACCGTATGGATTAATGGATTCAGACATTTTTTTGTATTCATCCTGATTGTCGAGAAGATTCTGTACCTCATCAACTATTTTTTGAGTATCAGTTCCGACGAGTTTTACAGTACCGTATTCTACGGCTTCAGGACGCTCTGTTGTTGTTCTCAAAACAAGTACCGGCTTACCTAAAGAAGGTGCTTCTTCCTGAACACCGCCCGAGTCTGTCATAATAATGTGAGATTCTTTCATTAAGCTGCAAAACGGCGCATACTCCATCGGTTCAATCAAATGTATACGTTCTTTGCCGCCAAGCAATTCATTAACAGGCTGCTGAACATTAGGATTAAGATGAACAGGGTAAACAACCTGTATGTCTTTGTTTTTATCAACAAGCTCTAATACAGCCTTACAAATGTTTCTAATCGGCTCTCCAAAGTTTTCACGCCTGTGAGATGTCAAAAGTATTGTTTTTAACTCCGGATGCAAACCGATATAGCTTAAATCAACTCTGTTATTTTCAACAGTATGCAAAAGTGCATCTATAACAGTATTGCCTGTTTTGTATATATGTTCATTGCTTATAGAAGAATTTACAAGGTTTTGGACACTTGTGTCAGTAGGTGCAAAATGGTATGAGCTTACCGCATCTGCAAAAACTCTGTTAATTTCTTCCGGAAAAGGATAAAACTTATTGAATGTTCTCAAACCTGCTTCAACATGCCCGACCGGAATTCTTGCATAAAAGGCAGACAAAGCCGCAGCCATTGATGTTGTCGTATCACCGTGGACGAGTACAATATCAGGTTTGCTTTTGTCAAAAACATCTTTCATAAGCAATAATACTTCTGATGTAATACTCCACAGATCCTGATTGGGTTTCATAATATTTAAGTCAAAATCAGGATATATACGAAACAGCTTCAAAACCTGATCAAGCATTTGTCTGTGCTGTGCTGTTACACAGACTATACTCTTAAAAACATCCGGCTGCTTTTCAAGCTCTTTTACAAGCGGAGCCATTTTTATTGCTTCAGGTCGTGTTCCGAATACTGTTAAAACTCTGATTTTTGACATATAAATATCCTTAACCGTAATATTAATATCCTGATAGTATTGAATTTCAGATATTTTAGACTATAAATCAACACTATAAACTAAAGACATTATAGTTCAAACTTTTTATTTTGTAACCGTTATTTTATAGCAGAACTTTCCTGCAGCGCTAAAGCTTTTTTATCTTTGCGTTTTTGAAACCAATCTTTAACCTCTACTCCGGCAAAAGCTGAAAATCCTGTAATAAGTGTAGCTAAAAGAGTTCTTGCAGCATTAACACCTTCTTGGGTATATACAGCCTGGGTAATTTCTTTAGAAGCATATTTTCTGGCAATATTTACAGCTTTTGTTGAATTATTAATATTCATCAGCAAAGCCGGTGTCAATGCAGCCATTGAAAGTTTTCCCGCATTGTTTCTTACAAAGTTTGTAAATTTGTCGAATTTTTCTTTTTTATTGAGCTGCTGCCCATCTGGTATATCTTTATTTCTGCTGCAAACACCTATAAGGATTATCGGAAGTGCCAGATACTTCAACCCATTGTAAAACGGTACTTTGACAGCTTGCAGTTTAGGAAACTTCTTAGCAGCAACAGCCAGTTCTTTAAATGTTTCTGCACCGGCTGCTTTTTTATTTAATAAAAGTGTCCTGGATTTTGGCAGGTACAATGCAGATGTTGAAAAGCCTTTAGTGCCGAATGATATCATGTCAGCCATTGTGCTTAGAAGTACACTATCATGTTTTACAGCCTTCTTATATAAAAATTTGCCTAAAAAATTACGACCTTCATAAATTGCTGATTTGAGTTTTTGTTGTTCTTCAACGGGCATATCATTGCTGACTTTAAAGACTCTTAAGCCTTTTTCTTTTAAATTTTTGTCACAAATAAATTTATCTGCAATATTAACAACAGATTCTAAATTTTCTTCGCTCAAATTTTTTCTTATATTACCGGCAATTTCACCTGAATAATCCAGCAAAGGCTCTTTTAATGCAGATGAAATCGCTGCAGCTGTAAAATAACCGGCAAATCCTCCGGCAATTGAATTTTTGGTTTTGTTCTTAGAATTATTAGGTGTAGATACAGTTGTTTGTTGTTTAGGAGCAATACTTGCAGAAAGCTGTTGTAAATTCATGTCAAAATCCTTTTGTGTACATAAATATTTTGCAACAAAAGATTTTTTATTGATATTGCATTTATAAATAATTTACAAATGCGTTACATATGTAGTATTGCAGTAAAAATAGACAATAAATGAAGTTTTAAACTATAATTAACTTATGGTTAACGATAAAATAAATACAAAAGTTGCAGTAGCATTGTCAGGCGGTCTGGACAGCAGTGTTACCTGCTATCTGCTAAAGCAGCAAGGATATGATGTTTGTGCAATAACAGTAAAAATGGTTGACGATGAAAAATTTGACACAATCGTTAAAAATGCCAAAGATGTTGCAGATAAGCTTGATATACCGCATTATGTCTTAAATTTAAGCAAAGAATTTAAACATGATGTAATAGACTACTTTGAAAATTCATACAGACTAGGTAAAACCCCCAATCCGTGTATATTGTGCAACCGTACAATAAAGTGGGGAAGGCTCTTTGACTATGCTATTGAAGAATTAGGCTGTGATTATGTTGCATCAGGTCATTATGCACGCATTACAGATGATAACGGTATAAAAAAAATGTATCCTGCACGCGACGAAAAGAAAGACCAGCAATACTATTTGTTTGAACTTAACCAAAAACATCTAAGCAAAATTTTGTTTCCTCTAAGCGATTATGTCAAGGAAGAAATAAGACAAATCGCAATCGACAATGATTTACCTGCTAAATCTTCTAAAGAAAGTCAGGATATCTGTTTTATAACAAAACCTATGACAACAAAAAAATATTTGCTTGAAAAATTCGGAACTAAAACAGGTAATTTTATCTACATTAATGACGGACGCAAACTGGGTATTCACGACGGGTTCTGGCAATATACAATCGGGCAGAGAAAAGGTATCGGCATTGCATTTGAACAGCCTTTGTATGTAGTAAAACTTGATGCAGCCAAAAACATTGTATATGTGGGAACAAAAGATGATTTATACAGCGATTCCGTTGTTATACATGATGTAAAATTTCAATATCCGTTTGAAAAAACATCTTTTGAGGCAATGGTAAAAATCAGATATAACATGCAAACACAAAAAGCACATGTTATTTATGACAACAATACTAAAACAGCAAAAATAGATTTTGATTATCCTGTTGCATCTGTTACACCGGGACAGGCTGTTGTTTTTTATGATGTTAATGACAGGCATTTAATTGGCGGAGGCTGGATTGACTGACCTTATCTCGTCCATAAAACAAGCTGAAATAACACACTCATTAACGGAATCAGAAATCACTTCAATTTTAAAAGATGATACGGTTAATGAAATACTTTTTGATTCAGCCGACAAAGTACGTAAAAAATATGTAGGCAACGAAGTTCACCTCAGAGGATTGATTGAATTTTCCAACATTTGCAGGTGTAATTGCTGTTATTGCGGATTAAGAAAAGATAACTCCACAGCCCAACGCTACAGAATGACTTTTGATGAGATTATTTTGCTTGCAAAAAAGGCAAAAGATTTCGGATACAAAACCGTAGTACTGCAATCCGGAGAGGATGCTTTTTTTGATACCGACAAAATGTGTAAAGTAATTACCTCAATAAAGACACTCGGGCTGGCGCTTACTCTCAGTATCGGTGAAAAATCGTATGAGGATTATAAAGCATATAAAGATGCAGGCGCTGACAGGTATCTTTTGCGTATTGAAACAACGGATAAAAATCTTTACCAAAAACTACATCCTTCAATGAGTTTTGAAAACAGAATAAGATGCCTGAATGATTTAAAAACACTTGGCTTTGAGGTTGGTACGGGGTGTCTTGTCGGGCTTCCCGCACAGAGTGACAAATCGCTGGCAAGAGATATCTTGTTTTTTAAAAAACTCGATGCGGATATGATAGGCCTCGGACCATTTATTCCCTGCCCAAAAACTCCGTTGCAAAACGAAAAAGGCGGTACTCTTATAAAAGCACTAAAAGTTATGGCGCTAACAAGACTTCTGCTGCCGGATATAAATATCCCCGCAACCACAGCTATGGAAACTTTACAGGAAAACGGACGTCTGCTGGCTCTGCAAAGCGGTGCAAATGTAGTCATGCCCAATGTTACTGATGAAGAATGCAAACAAAAATACACAATTTACCCCGGAAAAGCAGGCTTAAATAACACTGCTCAGGAATATAAAAACAGTATTGTAAAAAAGATAGAATCTCTAGGACGAACAATCTCACAGGATTACGGGTTTCACAAAAAGAGGGTTTAATCCTGCGCTGTTGATTTACTTCCACAAACTATGCAGATTTTTTGTGAGGTTGGATTTTTTCGCTAATCCAGTTTGCTATCGGAGTTACAACAACCGGACCGACAAATCTGTAGATTGTGGTGAAGATTACAATAGGTCCTAAAAGTCTGATACCGACAAGTCTTCTGTTCATGACTTCTTCACTTAACTGAGGATTCATTCTCTTGTAAACTTCTTTGTATTTGTCGAGTTTTTTGTTTATTACACCGTCAAGACCATAAGCACCCCATGTGCATAATCCTGCTGTTATACCCTGATTCAATATCATCGGCAGTTTCTGGTCTTTTTCGATTGATTTTGATTTAGCTGTTTGCTGCATATAGAATCCAGAGAGCCACAAGCTTTCACCTGCAATCAAATGAGGAAACCAGTTTTTCTGATCTTTAAACCATAAAATAAACTGTTTAAATTTATTTGTATCGGCGATTTTACCTACACCTTTGGCTATACCTTCTGTTACAAGAGCACCTGCACCTTTAAATGAAGGATTTGAAGAATTTACTTTAGCAGCTTTATCATACGCTTTGTCATAAGATGATTTTACCTTTGTAAATCCTTTGAATGATTTTGAATCAGCACCTTTAAAGCTCATAAAAGAGTAATCAACTTTTGCTTTGTCTGATGGTTTAACATTTTCTACTGTTTTAGACAAACCAAACATCTTAAGTATCGGCGGAACAATAGCAATTGTTAAAGCTGCTCTTAATGGCAAGAAAATAGGTTGATGGAGTCTTCCGGCTGTTTCTTTGAATACTCTGGCGTTTTCTTTGATGTAAGAAGCATCCTTTTTCATGTATTTAGACGGATTGTTCATCAGTTTCTTAACACCGCGTTTTACCGGTTCTGCAACTGCAATTGTTGTAGCAAGTCCTAAAACTCCGGTAGAAATAGAGTGAGCAACCTGATAGTTATTCTTTTTCTTTTCTACAGGATTTTTAGTAGGGATAATATATATGGATGCCGGTCTTGCTATAGTTGTTAAACCTAATGCAATAAGAGCATCAGCAATAAGAGAATTGTCTGCAAGTATGTCCAAAAATTTGTTGAACCATTTGTTAACAGCTAATTTTTCTCCGAATGTCTTTGCAACGACTTGAGCAGGAGCTCCTTTAAAACTCAAACGACCGCTCGGATTTTGTCCTGCGGTCGCTTTAGTCACACTTTTATTCACTTCAAAATTGTCATAACCCTGCACATTATTGCCTCTGAACACAGGTCTTGCGCTCACGGCTGCCTTTTGTTCTCGCATTTTGCTCTTCGGGGTATTAACGGGCTGAAAATTTTGAATATTATATACTAGATTTTCGGTTTTCATAGGTTTTCCAATCTATTTTTTATATTTTACTTAGTCTTGGCAAATGCTTTAAGTTGGTAAATTTTATTATTTGCTAATTATAATCAAAAATCATTAAAAAAGTAAAGTTTTTTTACAATTCTTAATAAAGTGTAAATATGACAATTAATAATTTAAGTATATCAAAAGAGTGGTGCTTTGTTTTAAGTCACCACTCTTTTTAATATAATTTTAAGCGCTCAGGTTAATATATTTTGCGCCTTCTATGCCGTCAATGCCGGCAATTTCATTAAGAGTTTTTCCAGAAACTTCGCTGCCTGTGTTAATTATCATCATCGAAATATTATCGGACTGAGAACGGTTTTGGGCAACATTCATTCTTGTAATGTTTATATCTTTGTCACCGAGTACAGTGGCAACTTTAGCGACCATTGCAGGTCTGTTTTCGTGAGGAACAAGAATCATGTGTTTTTCAGGCTCAATACTTGTATTATAGCCGTTAATTTTTACTATTCTCGGCATATCTGCTGCGATAAGCGCACCAGATACCGTATTTGTTTCTTTATCAGTAACAAGTTTTAGAGTAATAGAACCGGTATAATCAGTTGTCGTATTCGATTTTGTAGTTGCTACGTCTATTCCTTTTGCTTTTGCAATGATAGGAGCATTTACAAAGTTTACTGAATTCATAAACGAAGAAAATACCCCTTTGAGAACAGCAGTTTCAAGAGGAGAAACATCTAAATCAGCAAGGTTGCCTTTTACGGTAACATAAACCCCCTTAAGGCTTCCTTGAGACATTTGCATAGCAAGTTCGCCTATATTTTGTGCCAACTGCATATAATCTTTTACAGGTTCGAGTTTATCAGGTTTTAACGAAGGTATATTTACCGCAGAACGTGCAGAGCCGCCTAAAAGTACATCTCTTATCTGCTGGGCAACGTCTTCGGCAACCTTTAACTGAGCTTCTTCAGTACTTGCTCCAAGGTGAGGCGTAAGGAGTATATCACCAGTTGTTTTAACAAGCGGAGAATTTGCAATATCAGGTTCGGTTTCGAAAACATCAACAGCCGCCTGTGCAACCTGACCTGATTCCAGAGCTTCAGCAAGAGCTGCTTCATCAATAATTCCACCGCGTGCACAGTTGATTAACCTCACACCTTTTTTCATTTTTGCGATTGTATCTTTGTTAATCATATGCAATGTTTCTTTGGTTTTAGGAACATGAACCGTAATATAGTCACATTCACCCCAGAGCTCATCAAGAGATTCAACATATTTAGCTCCGAATTTTTCTACAACTTCTTTTGTTGTGTAAGGGTCGGAAACTAAAATTTTCATGCCGAGCGCTTTTGCTGTTTGTGCTACATGATGCCCTATTTTACCAAATCCGATAATACCGAGAGTTTTGCCAAATACCTCATGGCCTGTAAATTTTGAACGTTCCCAGAGTCCTTGTTTTGTAGAATTTGCTGCCTTTGCAATATTACGGGACATAGCCAGCATCAAAGCCACTGTGTGTTCTGCTGCGGCATTAGTGTTGCCGTCAGGGGAGTTTACAACAATAATACCGTGGGAGGTTGCAGCTTCCAAATCAATGTTATCAACACCAACACCTGCTCTGCCGATGATTTTAAGATTTTTACCTGCTTCAATCACCTTTGCTGTTACTTTAGTCTGGCTGCGAACCATCAGTGCATCATATTCGCCAATCACGCTGCACAATTCATCTTCGCTCATTGTGGGAAGGATAACACCTTCTGCTGCTTCATCCACAATTTGTTTTGCTGTTTCGTTAATTTTGTCTGTAATTAAAACTTTCATTTAAACTCCCCTTGTTTATTACGGCTATATGTAATGCCAACTTTTGAATTATACAATATTTTCGCTCTTATAAATTTTTCTGTTAACTTTTGTTAACACGATTTTGTCGAAATAAGGCATTTTTTGGGACAAAAAATTTTTTATATATACATAATATATATTTGCAAAAATTTAAAAGAGAGAGAACAAAATGAGTGAATACACGGTAAAAAGAGGTGACAATCTCTGGAATATTTGTAAAAGAGAATTTAACCTTCAAAGTAATAGAGATATTGCCAATAAAGTTAATGAAGTCATTAAAGCAAATGGTATGACCAATCCTGAGTTGCTGCAAATCGGACAAAAAATTAAAATAGATTTTAGCAAATCAACTGAAGAGCAAAAACAATACTCGCAAGAGGTAAACCAGGCAGTTGCTGATAAAATAAATTTTAACAATATACAGACCTACTCTGACATACAAAGGCTGGAAAGTTCTTCTGTTTCAATTTTTGGTACAAATACAGTTGCAGATGGCAAACAGTCTGCAGCCTACAACGATTACAGTGAAAAATTACTTCTTGATTACTATGATATAAACAAAGACGGAGTTGTAACAGAAGAAGAATTTGCTCAAAAAGAGCAACAAGGCAACGATAGGGTTACTGATTTAACGTTGGATAAAATAGCTGAAGACACAAGAGCAATGGGAGCAGAGCCAACAGAAATATCAGATGAAGAAATGCAGCAGTATAAGACAATTTCTCAAAGAAGTGCAAATCTTTTTGCTCAGAACCTGGATTTTAACGACAATGGTAAAATTGATGCGCAGGAACTTGCATTCTTCAACAAAATAGCTGACGGGCTTGACGGAAAAGAAGACGGAGTCATCACAGCAGCCAGCGAATCCAAAATGTTTGAATCAGTTACTGGAATGAATGCTGAAAACAAGGAATACAACAGAGTTATAAACAAATACCTTCTTGGACAAACGCTTACACCAGAAGAGCAAAAAATACTTGAAGAATCTCAACAGGCAATACGTACTTCAATGAGAAAAGCTTCCGGCTTGAATTTTGAAGGATAATAATTATTTTACATATACCTCTTCAAGATTATGCACAACGCCGCCTAAGGCAGTAGGATTGATGTTGGCGAATTTATTTCTTATAGCGGTAACCCTTACGGGTGAATAAAGATAAATTAACGGTTTTTGGTCGTATACAATTTGCTGGTACTGTTCGTATAACTTTTTACGCTTGTCAAAATCAAGTTCAAGAGAAGCTTTGTCAAAAAGTTCATTGATTTGCTGCTCCCAGGGGTATATATTTTTGTTTTCCTGCGGGGTTTTTCTCATATTAAACACGTGCAAAGTTCCGTTTGAATACCAGACATTTTTACCGCCGTAAGGTTCAAGCGGGCTGCCAGTAAATCCCATGATTACCGAATCAAAATCATTTGTATTAACAAGTTTGCTTACAAGTGTATTAAACTCTATCGGCTTAAAGTTTACGGTCATACCGAGTTCTTCCAGATCCTGTTTTACCATAACACCTATGGACTCGCGTTCTGTGTTGCCGGCGTTTGTATACATGTCGAACTCAACTCTGTTGCCGTATTTGTCATAGAGCTTTCCTTTTTTCCAGTAGAAACCGGATTTTTTAAGATATTCTCTTGCTTTTTGCATATCCTGCGGATGCCCTTGAGCTATTTTTTCATTGAGATAAATAGAAGCAAGAGGTTCCGGTGTAAACAAAGGGGCTGCGACTCCGCTTGCAATATTGAAAACCATGTTTTCTCTATCCAATGCGTAATCAACGGCTGTTCTAAAGTTTACATCGTTAAACCATTTTTGTTTTACCGGGTCAACATAGTATTTTCCTTTGTCGTTTTTGCGGGTGTTTAAATTAAACGAAAAATACATTGTACCCGTGTCAGGTCCAAGGTTGTATATTTTATAGTCTGAATTTTTTTCCTGCTCTTTAAACATTGCGACATTTGTTCCCCTAAGCCCGACAGTGTCAAGTTCTCCGGCTTTAAATTTTAAAAGTTCGTTATTTAAATCACCGACTATTAAAATAATATATTTATCGAGGTAAGGAAGTTTCTGCCCTTTTTCATCAATCATATAGTAGTCAGGGTTGCGTTCGTAAACAAGACGCTGGGCAGGAACGTATTCTTTCAGTCTGAAAGCTCCGCTGGTTACAAAATCAGACGGTTTAGTATTTGAACTCCAAAAAGAAGCAAAGGCTCTTTTACCCTTTTTAGTAACAGGTTCGAGCACATGTTTCGGTGCAATAGGCACGCTCAACTGTCTTAAAAAAGGTGAAAACGGTTTTGGGGTAGTGAATTTTACCGTATATTTGTCTATTTTTTCCACTTTCGGAAGTTCAGTGCCTATATACATTGCATCTCTTGTGCTTGTGTTGCCAAAGCCGCCGAAAATAATTGTATTCCAGGTAAAATACACATCATCAGCAGTAATTTCTTTTCCGTCAGACCACTTTAGCCCGTGTCTGAGTTCTATAATATAAGTCTTTTTATCAGGCAAAATTTTTATGCTTTTTGCCAGTTTAGGAATAACTTCTCCTGTATACGGGTCAGTTGTAACAAGCGCATCAAACATAATATCAGCAGCCAGAGAAGAAGTTGCATCCATTGAGTTCCATGAGTTAAAAGTTTTTGGTCCTTCACCTATTGTACTTGTAACAAGTGTTCCGCCGTATTTTCCGGCAGGGCTGCGTGACATAAGGTAGTCCACTCCGTTAATTGTTTTTGTTTGTACGGGATAGGGAATATAGTTTTGTTTTAATTCAAACCCGCTGCCGGTATTTTGTGCAGGTTCATCAGCGTCAGGTTTGTCCGCTCTTATGCAGCTTGCCAATAAAACACAAATAAACAGTAAAAGTGATATTAAATAGACGATTTTTTTCTTCATAAAAACAATTTAGCACAAATTTAAAAATTTCATATAGTCAACTGACTCTGCTAACGTATTGAACGGGAGCATGTCTTTCTCAAACATTTTCCTAGCACCGGTTAAGATGAACAAAAAAGCAGAGCTTAAGAAAACTCTGCTTTTCTATTTTTATAAATACGACTTATTTAGTCGTCATCTTTATCGTCGCCCTTTTCTTTATTTTCTTCATTTTCAGGTTTTGTTTCGGCTTTTTCTTCTGTTTTTATTTCCGGCTTGTCTTGCGCTTTTGTATCCTGTTTTACTTCCGGTTTGGCAGTTTCAGATGCTGATGCCGGCTTATTTTTGTCATCTGCAGTTTTTTCGGTTTTATTTTTTGCATCTTTATCAGCAGCCTTAGTTAAACTAATACTTGCAACAAAACCGACTGCAGCCATAACAATTGTATTAATTGTTTTAAATAAACCGCTTTTTGCACTGTTGAAACCTGCTATAGCGGACACTAATGTCAAAAGACCAATAGCAACTTTGTTTTCAGTCTTTTTGTCCTTAATGCTGACAATATCACTTTTTAAATCAGACAGAATAGATTCTCTTTTAATTTTTTTAGAAGGTGCTTGTTTTGTTTGTGCTGTTGTGGCTGAGCTTGTCGATTGTACTTGCATATAATATACTCCTTAACCTGTGACCATGTTTATTTATGTGTATTCAAAATATCATAAATAAAAATTTTTGTTAGTATTTAGCATAAAATTTTACGTAACTTAATCTTGTGTAATATAAGCCTTTTTTGTTTTATTATAACTCTACATCACATTGGGAGAGATATAATGATTAAACTAAACACCGGCATACCATCTTTTAAAGCCAGATTAAAAAATACAGAAGATATTAACAGGCTTACTCTTGAAGAGATACAAGAAGGACGCTATGAAAAATACAAAGCCGCATTAAAAAAGCTGGATGATGTACATAAAGATGATGAATTATATATTTATCAATCCGTAGATACAAAGGAATTCGGGGCATACAACCCGAAAAAGGAATCAATAGCCGGATATTTTAAGGCTGAAAATCTGACAGAATTTATAAAAATGTTAGCCGAGCCGTCAGAAAAAATGCACCAGCAGATATTTAAATGTGATAGTACAGAAGAAACAGAAAATATAACAAAAGAATTTTATGCATAACCAAAAGACCGGTATTGAGCCGGTCTTTTGGTTTAAAACAGCATCAGCATTCGTGTTCTATTTCTTCTTCTTCCATCATTTCACGCATTTGTTCAACGCTGACGGTATCAGGCGCTTGTGCTTTGGGTTCAAGCCCTTTTTCAAGCAAGTCAGCCTGCTTGTCTTTGAGTTTTTTATCTGCAATAACCAAATCACGACCTTTAGCTGCTGTCATTATCTGAATAACCATTTCTGTCGGAGAACCGTCTTCGCCGGCTTTTTGTTGGACTTTATAACTTTTCCAGTCATCGGGAAGTTTATTGATTTCTGTATAATCCATGCCTTCATTGGAAAGTCTTTTTTGAATTTGTGTTTCAAGAACTTTTGCTACATATTCTTTTTGGGATTTAAACCTGTTAGGGATAACTACTTTTGTACCGATTACCTCCTCAGGGTCGCGTTTTTCGTATTTTTTAAATAAATCTGCAGCAATTTTGAGATGTCCTATTTCGTATTCCAAAAACATTTCCCAGATTCTTTTTATACGTTCATCAACTTCGTCTTCTACACAGGTGTAATAGTTACAAACCTCCGTAAACTCATGCAGAAGCAGCTTTTCAAACCAGCTTTCAGACGGATCAATTAATGATTCATACATAGTAACGTGTTCTTCTTCAACGTCTTTAATTTCTGCATAGGTTTCTCTAATGCATTGATTTCCGTATTCCATACCGTGTTCGGCATAATAGTTGTGGGTCTGCTGCTCGCCTGAGACAAGAGTATAGATATTTACCTTGGTTTGAGGGTCGGCGGTTGCTTTATCATAATGTTTTCTGAGTCTTAACGTGTTATCGTTATGATGGTTTTGGGTAGGACGGCTGAGAATAACATCTGTTTGCCCCTGTACAATGTCATTCGGACTTATGCCATGTTCAAAATATGCCCACTGGCTGTATCTGTAAAGGTGATCAAAATCTTCCAAAAGACCGAAATCGAATGTTTCCTTTACATACGGATCAGGCTCATTCTGTGCCATCCAGGCGGTTAAATCGACTGCTACCTGTTCATAGCCCAATGTTGTTTCTAAAACCGATTGGTCTGATGGAGTAAGCCAGTTAACTGTAGTTTGCTGCATATCTTCAATACGCCTTGTCATTGCAGTAAACTTATTTATCTCAGGGTCAGAGCAATTTCTTGCGAAGTTGTGTTTAAAATTCCACGCCTCAACCTCGATACCGTTCATAAGTATCTGGCGTGTTCTTGTATAGCAGTCTACATCGTTTTTATTGAAGGGCTTTTTGGCTATTTCATGCCAGCTTCTTATTTGTTTTTCAACGGGGATTCCCTTTTCTTGGAGTGGATTAAAAGTCATTTTTATACCTTTCTTATCTTCTTCATAACTAAAAAAGCTCTGTATAAAGCTTTTTAACAAGAATAACCTTAAACAATTGCATTTTTATCGCCCAAAATACTAAAATTACAGAAAGAATTAATGGAATAAAAATAAGCCCAAGAGACAATTGTAATACAAAACTAAATTTTAAAGCCTTATGCCAATACCTGAAAAGACATATAAAATTAAAAAGTTTGTAGTTCTTCGCTCAATAGTGTATATGTTACGTGATTCGGTGACAGAAATAATTCTTACTTAACATAAGAAATAAACAGTAAATTAAAACTGCGTCAGCAGTGTAAGCGGCTTTGCTGCCGGAATACTATTAAACACTGTTAGTTTTTAGAGTGAATTTTGACAGACCGTAACGTAGTGAAGTGGATGCAAAATTTATTCTAAAAATTTACAGTGTTTTTTGATTAG
>CASFCQ010000019.1 GCA_949293185.1 uncultured bacterium | reverse complement strand
TGATTTCTATTAACAAATATTTTTTTCTTTACGTTCATTTTTTCTTTTTGTTTGCGATGCAAAAAGAAAAAACGAACCAAAAAAGAAAAACACGCTATACCAAAAGAGATTTTAAAATTCAGAAACGAAAATTTCCGTCCACTCTTAAAATGACAATATCGGTACGGTAAATTTTCATTCCTTCATTTAAAAATCTCTAATCGTATTCCATCAGGGCTGCGCCCCGAACCCCCTACGGCTTACTAAGTAAGCCGTGTATGTTAAGAGTTAAAATGTAACAATTTTTGTCATCGAATTACGAGACATATACAAGGATGACGCCCTAAAAACGCTTCAGAATTGTATATATGCAGAAAAATAATAACATACTAATTTATGCTACAATTTTACAATAATTGTATTAATGAATTGGTGTTTAAAGTTATGATTTATGATTGTTTTACTTTTTTCAATGAGCTTGACTTATTAGAATTAAGATTAAATATCTTGAATGATGTTGTGGACAAATTTGTTATTGTTGAAAGCAGCAAAACATTCAGCAGACAAGACAAACCGATGAATTTTAAAGATAACTTTTCAAGATTTGAAAAATACAAAGATAAAATTATTTATATTGAATTTAATGACTTTCCAAACAGCGACAATCCCTGGGTTCTTGAAAACACCCAGCGCAATGCAATTTCTCTCGGTTTAAAAGATTGTAAAGACGATGACATCATAATCATCTCTGATATTGATGAAATAGTTTCCCCTAATGCAATCACAGAAGGCATAAAAACAATTAATCAGGGGACACCGATTAAAAAATTTGTCCAATACAATATGAGATATTACCTTAATGTAATAAACTGCAATGAACCGTTATGGTTTCATCCGGAAATGTGCACATACAAAAATTTTAAAAATTGTCTTGATAATGTTGAATACAACTACAACACTTTTACTGTCAAAGAATACAATAAAGGCACTACAGCCAATAAAATCAGAATGTATGAGCAATGCGACCTGATACCTTTTGGCGGCTGGCACTTTTCGTTTATGGGCGGAGCAAAAAAGGTTCTTTATAAATATGAAAATTATGCTCATCAGGAAGTTATGGCTAATATTGATTCTGTAATGCAAAATCTTATCAAAGAGATAAATAATATTGATACTCAGAACTCTCTTAGCAGCTATAAGGCTTTAGACTACAGTATTCTGCCGGTATATTTACAAGAAAATATTGATAAATACAAAGAACATATTTCCAAAACACCATTGGAAAATCTGGTAAAATTTAACAGCATAGACTCAATACAATATAAAGAAATCAAAAAGAAATTTTTCAGATATGCTTTTTTGCATATATTTTCCATAGGCAAGGCAAGAAAAAGATATAACAGAAAATATTTTTACCTGAAAGAACAATATAAAGCTTTAAAATATTATCTTTCAAAGTAACTTATTTAGAGAATGAAAAAAAGCAGGCATTAATCTTGTAATTGCCTGCTTTTTCTTCTATTTATGCACTCAATTTATACAGAAGCCAGAGCAGCTTCTCTTTCGAGTTTTAAAGTTTGTGTTGTAATATCGCAAACTTCGCTCGGACCCCAGTATTGGATAGAACCCGGGAAAATGTATTCATCATTCATAGCCCAGTTTTCTCTGTTAGCTTCGAGTTTTTTGAATACAGGTCCATCGAGTCTTACAAGTGCTTTTTGGATAACCGGTTTCATATGTCCGTGGCGTTTTTCCATATTCATCATCATTGTAAGAGGAACACCGCCTGCAACCCACTCTGTAGAAGGAGCAGTGAGGTTTCTTACAGATGAAAGGTATCCTGTCAAACCTGATTGAATCAATGCATAAGCGTTAAAGCCTAATGCGTAGCAGTAGTTAGCATCAAAGTTAGACGGGAATGCGCATCTGCCTTCGTAACCAAAGAAATGGCACTGGTCAGAGAATTTGCCCATAAATTCACCCTGAGCCTTCATTTCAGCAAGTTTAACTTTAATCATTTCGATTAAGAGTTTTTCTGTTTCAATTTTAGAAACCTGAACATTGCCGTGAGGGTCTCTGTCCATAAGCAATTGAGCTTTAATTAAAACAGGAAGAGATTCAAAAACTGCAGCGTTTTCAGGTTCAAGTCTGCTTTCGATAAAATCGAATCTGTCAGCAGGAACAGTGAGTTTGTTGTAAGATGCATCCTGTTCTAATGTTGACATAACATCATTTAAGTTTGCAATCATTGTCTTCATTTCGGGGATAAATTCAATTAACCCTTCAGGAATCAATGCAACACCAAAGTTTTTACCATCATTAGCACGTCTTGCAATTATGTCAGCCATATAGTCTACAATTTGTTTTAATGACATTTTCTTTTCTTCAACTTCTTCTGAAATCAAAGTGATATTCGGCTGCGTTTGTAAAGCAACTTCCAATGCAACGTGTGTTGCACTTCTGCCCATAACTTTAACAAAGTGCCAGTATTTTTTAGCTGAGTTAACATCTCTTTGTATGTTACCGACGAGTTCAGCGTATGTTTTTGTTGCTGTATCAAAACCAAAAGATATTTCAATCTGGTCGTTTTTCAAGTCACCGTCAATTGTTTTAGGACAGCCGATAACCTGTATGCCGGCGTTTTTAGCTACAAACCATTCTGCAAGCATAGCAGCATTTGTGTTGGAATCATCCCCGCCGATGATAACAATACCTGAAATGTTTAATTTTTTACAGTTTGCCAAAGATTTTTCAAACTGTTCTTCTGTTTCAAGTTTTGTTCTGCCTGAACCAATGATATCAAAACCGCCGGTATTTCTGTAAGCGTCAATGATTTCATCTGTAAATTCAATGTATTCGCCATCGATGATACCTGACGGGCCGCCTAAGAAACCGTATAGTTTGCTTTGCGGATTAGCCTGTTTTAATGCATCATACAAACCTGCAACAACATTGTGTCCACCCGGAGCTTGACCGCCGGAAAGGATTACACCAACGTTTCTTGCTGCAAATTCCTGTTCATTGCCTGATTTAAAAGTAACTGTGCATTTGCCGTATGTGTTTTCAAAAAGTTTTTTAATTTGTTCCTGGTCTTTAACACATTCTGTTTTTTCGCCTTCTATAACCTCTACTTTTTTAATGCCTGCAGCAAGTGTAGAAGGAAGAACAGGTTTAAATGCCAATCTTGCTTTTTGCAAAGGTGAAAGTTCAACCATAGTCTGTTATCCTCATGTTTCTTTATAAATAATACATGTGAAATTTTAGCACAAAAACGTTCTGTCAAAAATCAAGTAGTTAAAAGCCTTAGTTAACAATACTTTCCAGACGAAATATTAAGAAATGTTAACAAAATTATCCTAAATTAATCAAAAAAGTCAATTTTAGTTTGAATAAATACTTTATATATATACAGGAACGAGGAATTTATATAGACGCAAAAGTCTATCGTTTTTTAAGAGGAATTATAAAGAAAGATATTAGGGGATACTAAAATGGGCGACGGATTAAGCATTGGAAAAACTTGGACAGTTAATGTACCAGCAGGTTCATCAAGAACTGTAAGTCCTAACTTGTGGCAATACAGCTTGTTTCCTATGGGAACAACACCGAGCGTTATGTACCCCAGTGACGGACTTTCTAACTTTAATGACTCTCAGTTGATGGGGTTTGATTACGGTGTTTCTTCATTAATGGACACATCAACAAATCTTTATATGCAGGTTATGCCGATGTTGAAACAATGGATGGCTCAACAGGCAGAAATGTATCAAAAGATTATGGCAAACCTCCACAGCAACACTAATATCAATGTAAACAATAACAATAACAATAACGATAATTCAAATATTGATGGCACAACAGTTATCAAAGAATCTCAAATCAAAGATGTATTAAACAGCATCGCAAATGATCCTAATAATAAAGACAGATTTAGCAAAGAAATCACAATAACAAACAAAGACGGCAAAGAAGAAAAAACTACACTGTTACGCAGATTAATTGATTTGTCTAAACAATATCAAGACGATCCTACAACTGCTGAAATCAGTGAAGAAAACTACAAACTTCTCTGGGATATAGCAGGTAAATATGCTAAAACAGGCGAGTTGTCAACAGAAGACTACGGCAAGCTCCTTGAAATAGCTAAAAATCCTGGCGGTCCAGGTGCTTATGTAGAAGAAGACAATGAACAGGAAGAAACACAAAGCGAAAGACCTGCAAAAAATCAGGAAGTATTGAATGCAGCAGAAGCCGGCTCACCTGACAACTACAAATCACTTGCCCGCGAATATGTAAAAGCTTTGTATGAAGCTTGGGGCACTGATGTAAGCAAATTATATGAACTTACTTCCGAAAAGAATATGAACGAATACAATGTACTTGAAGTATATAACGAATTCGCTCAATTAGGAGAAGCAAGAAAATATAACGAAACTCTCGTAGATGCTATATTCGCAGATTGCGACGGCTGGGGCGGCGGCGAAGCATTCTGGGGTATGGGTTCAAATGATGCTAAACCTCATATAGATGCTATAGACAAAGCTTTTGTTGCTAGAGCTAAACACTTTGCTCAAAACAACCCTGAAGTAGCTGCTAAATACGGTTTCTTGAAAGAAGTCACCAACCCGACTGACGAACAAAAAGAAAAATTAATAGCTGTCGGTGGTAAATACTATGATCCACAACAAATCAATGTTCCTGATACATTGATTGATAAAAAACAAAGAGAAGTAACTTCTCAAAATATCAAAGCATTCGCTGAAAAACTTACTAAAGCAGAAAAAGAAGCATACGGCGAAGAATAGAAATAATTTAAAATTCAATCACACACAATATAATTTTATTCCTCGGTTTATAATAGGTATGGTAGGTTTTCAAGGGCACAATAAGTGCCCTTTTGTTTTGCTTATATTTTATTTGTCATTACCATATGTGCGGTTAAAACCTATGACAAAATTTAATTACTCACCCTCAAATTGAACCATAGAAAATACATCAATATCTTTGAGTTTTTCTCTGCCTTTGAGGTCTGTTAATTCAATAATAAACGCTGCTCCGACAACATCTGCACCTGCCTTTTTAATCAGTTTTGCTGCAGCATCTACAGTCCCGCCTGTCGCCAGCAGGTCATCAACTATGAGAACCTTTTTTCCGGGTTCTACAGCGTCAGCATGCATTTCGATTTTATCTGTACCGTATTCAAGTTCATATTCCTGAGAAATAGTGTCAGCAGGAAGTTTTCCCGGTTTTCTTATTACAACAAATCCTGCACCGAGTTTGTATGCAAGAGCTGCGCCAAAAATAAAACCTCTGGACTCTATACCTGCTACGTAATCGATTCTTTCATCTTTATATTTTTCAGTCAGGAAATCTATCATATATCTCATTGCCTGAGGATCTTTTACGGCTGTTGTAATATCACGAAAAATTATCCCTTTTTTAGGAAAATCATTTATAGCTCTAATCTTTGATTGAACGTATTCTTGCATTTTTTCTAACTTCCTTTTCTAACTTAATTAAAAACTCAAGGCAAAGCCTGTTCGATATCTTCAATTATATCATCAACATCTTCCAAACCAACAGACAATCTCATAAAATCATCAGATATACCGCAAGCCTTTAGCTGTTCATCATTAAGCTGTCTGTGCGTAGTCAGGCATGGATAAGTTATTATTGAACGTGAATCACCTATATTTGTTGCATGTATTAAAAGTTTTACATTTTCAATAAATTGTTTTCCTGCTTCTCTTCCGCTCAACTCACCGCCGTTTATACCAAAGCTTATTATGGAAGATGCCCCTTTAGGCATGTATTTTTTTACAAGAGGATAATACTCGTTATCTTCCAGACCGGGATAATTTACCCATGCGATTTTTTTGTGTCCTTTAAGATACTTTGCAACACAAAGTGCTGTATCAGAAACTCTTTGCATTCTTAAAGCAAGAGTTTCCAATCCTAAAAGAGTAAGATAAGAGTTAAACGGGCTGATACAGCAGCCGTAATCTCTTAATAACTGCCCTCTTGCTTTAACAATAAAAGCACTTTCTCCAAAATCTTTTGTATAGCTCAATCCATGATAACTTTCATCAGGCTCTACAAGTTCCTGAAATTTTCCAGAAGCAGCCCAGTCAAACTTGCCGGCATCCACAATCATACCGCCCATAGAGTTTCCATGCCCGGATATGTATTTTGTAAGCGAATGAACAACTATATCTGCCCCCCATTCAATAGGACGGCACAGATACGGTGACGCTACGGTATTATCTACAATCAAAGGAATTTTATTTTCATGTGCAAGCTGCGCAATAGGCTCAACATCTGCAATATTCAGTTTTGGGTTTCCAATCATCTCAATAAATATGCACTTTGTTTTATCTGTGATAAGTTGTGCATAGTCCTGCAGAGTTTCTCCTGAAACAAATTTTGTATTAATCCCCAGTTTGCGTAAAGTTGTATTTAAAAGGTTAAAAGTTCCGCCATAAAGAGTAGAAGAAGCAACAACCTCATCTCCGGCTTTTGCTATATTAAGAACCGATATCATAGAAGCAGCCTGTCCTGAAGAAACAGCCAGCGCTCCGACTCCACCCTCTAAAGCTGCTACACGCTCTTCCAACACCTGAGTTGTCGGGTTGGAGATTCTTGTATATATATCGCCCTGAGCTTTTAAATCAAATAAATCAGCGGCATACTGCACACTGTCAAAGTCAAAAGCAGTGGTTTGATAAATCGGAACAGGTATACAATGTCTGTTATTTCCGGCTTTATGCGCATATTGAACCGCAACTGTATCAAATTTCATCTTCCAACTCTCCCGTGCTTAATTTATAGCTGTCCTCTTAAATTTTCTTTTATAATATCGGAGACCCACGGAACATAACTGTCTTTACCGAAAATTGCACTTATAACAAGGTACAAGACAAACAGTGTATAAATGAGCGTTATAATTGAAAAACCAAGTAATAGCGGTGTATTAAGAAAGAATGTTATCATACCCAGAATATTTTTTAATATCGGAATATAGCTTAACAAATTCATTGCATACCCCAGTCCTGTAATAAGAAGCCACAGCGCAAAAGCAATAAATATTGACTGAAAAATATGATATTTTAAAAACGGACGCAGGTCTTTTTTCATTAAATATGCAATTATGAAAAAAGCAAGCCCGATAAGCGGCATTATATACGATGCTGCAGCTACCAGTCTTTCAAGAACTGAAGGTGATGTATTTCTTATGTATGACAATTTTTCTCTCCCCGTGATTAACAGTGTTTGGCAATTACTTTATGCAATTGCATTTTCTTCTTTTTTCTTTATATATTCCTGCAAAATTTCAATATAAACAAGTTTGTTTTCAATAGATTTTTCATCATAGTGCAATGCTTTCCTGTACGTATGTATTGCATTGGGCAAATCTTCCAGCATAAAGTATGTATTGCCGATGAATGAATAAATCTTTGCATCATTAGGGCATATATCTGATGCTTTTTTGTAGCAGTCAATTGCCTCCTGATACATTTTTCTGTCAACATATATGTTGCCTAGCAGTATGTACGCGTTGGGCATATTTGGAGCAACAGAAATTGCTTCTTTATATTTGCTTATTGCCATATCAATTCTATTCGCATCAGAATATGCAATTGCGTGGCAAACATATACCTGATAAGCTTTGTCATCTATTTCATAGCATTTTTCAAAATACTTATCAGCATTAGAAAAATCTTTTAATGAAGCATAGCAGTTTGCAATACATATAGTTGCTTTCAGGTTGGACGGCTCAAGTTCAACAGAGTGCTTTAGCGATTTTATTGCCTCTTTGTACATATGCATAGACATCTGGGCGCTTGCTTTGTTTATATAAGTTTCCGGATCGCTTGCATCAGCATTTATAGCCTTGTCATAATAAACAATAGCCGTCAGATAGTCTTTTTTATCCTGAAATAGAAGCCCTATGGCATTAAACAAAGCAGCACTGTTGGGTTCTAAAGCGAGTGCTTTTTCATAATTTTTCATAGCAGGTTCGAACTGCCCGAGTTCAGCGTATGCATTACCCAGATTCATATATATAGAAAAACTTTTTGACTCAATTTCTGCAGCCCGTGAATAATAGTCAATAGATTTATTTATGTTTCTAAAGTAAAAATGCAAACTCCCCGCATTAATAAGTGCCTGTGAGTTAAGCGGATTTACGTTAAGCAGTGATTCATATAAACCCAGTGCGTTTTGATAATCATTTTCCGCTATATAGATTTTGCCGAGTTCTATATAATTAGTTTCATCAGACGGATTTTGAGCTATTTTTTCTATCAGTTCGTCTTTTATATCTTTGTCTTTACTGTTTTGAATATCCATAATACGTTCTATTCTATGTTATTTATAAATTTCATTATATGGAAACATTTTACTACAATATTGCAAAAAACGGAATTACCTTTATGTTTGCAAAGTTACATAAAAAAATTATGCACTAGTGGCAAAAGCTAACATCTCCAATATCAGAGCATTTTGCATTGTAATCTCCGTAGCCGCCTTTTACCTTTCGTATTCTTGTATAATTAAGTGTATTGTATCTGAAAGGGACTGTGTTCATCTGAGTGTAATTAGCTGCTGAATAAGGAGTAGATGCAGAAGCTTCACGTTGTTTGCGGTTATTTTCATACCACGTTGAAGTTGAATATGCAGAACTTGAATATGAGCTGTAAGACCTGTTGCCTGTTGAAGAAGATACGTTAGTCATTTGTTTCCAGTTACCGGAATAGTTACCGTCATCATCAAACATTGAGCCGGCACAAAATACCGGTGTTGTACCAATTAAAGAAACAATCAGTAATAATATAAATTTGTTATAGAATTTTCTCTTCATTTTTGTTTAAATTCCCTATAATATTTAATTATACATTAAATTACAGTTAAGGATTACTTTAATGCTAAAAATAGAAAAAGCAAATATTGAAAAATTTACTGAAATATATAATCAGTACATGCTAAGCCAATTTCCCTGTAACGAACTAAAAAGTTATAATGATTTTGTAACCCTTCTGTCCGAAGAAAAACACTGTTACAACTTTTATATTGCCAAAAATGAAAATAAACCAGTTGGTTACATACTCTTTTGCAAGGGGCAGGATTTTATATGGATAGACTATATAGCTGTATTGCCGCAGTTCTATTCAGGAGGATTCGGCAGAAAGATTATCGAATGTTTAAAAAATACTTTTAATAATGTAAGTTGTTTGTACTTTGAAGTCGAAAAGCCGGATGAATCAGATATCAACACAATCAGAAGAATAAAGTTTTACAATTCATGCGGTGTCCAAAAACTTGATTGCACATACTTTTATCCAAACAGCAGCGGGGATGTTCCAATGGATTTATATTTTTTACCTGTTAAACAGACATCTTTAGTTAAAAGCAAGATTTTAGAAAATATAAAAGAAGTTTTTGAAAAACTGCATTTTATGTGTCCAAATGCGGTTGAAATATTAAATAAAATTAATTGATTACTTCTTGTATTTTTATTTCATCCGTTTCAAAAATTCTTGGTATTTTAAAACCAAATGTACAGGTATTATTTATATCACTTTTGGCATAAATTTTTCCATTATGCTGGTTTATAATCTTTTTAGAAAGATACAGACCCAGTCCTGTGCTTGCTTTATTAAATTTTGCATTTTCGTTGGTCTTGTATTTTTCAAAGATTTCTCTTATTTTTTCATCCGTAATATGATAGCCTTTATTTATCACATTAAAAACAATGTGATTATCCTTATCGTATATATCAACAATTATGTCCGTCTTTTCAAAACCATATGTAATTGCATTGCCAAGAAGATTCATAACAGCTCTCTTTATTTGCAGTTTGTCTGCTTTTATTTCTTCGTTAACGAGCTTAGAGAGAATGATTATATTTTGCTGCTTTGTAATTGCCAGATTTGCAATTTCTTTTGCAGTTAAATGCACAAGTTCATAAAAATTGAAAAACACTGCCTCAACTCTTGTCTGGGTGTCTTCTGATTTGTAAGCAGAAAGTATTGTCGATATCATATTTTTCATATAGATATTTGAGTTTTTACTGAGTTCAATCATTTCTTTCTGTTCTTTATTTAATTTTCCAAGACTTCCGTCCAGCAAAATATTCATTGCTCCAAGCTGTGCGTTTGTCGGTGTTTTTAAATCGTGAGTTATCGTTGAAACAAGATTTCTTTTTTGACATTCTAATGCCTTTTCATTGTCAATATTTTTTATCATGACAATAATGCCGACCACATTATTTTTGTGGTCAAGTATAGGAGACTTGCCAATTTGATACCATCCAGGAATTTCACTAAAAAACTTAAGCTGCTTTTCTTTAACAATGCTCTCTTTAGTTTCAATGACACGCCTATCTTGATTGTTAAGCTCTGTTAGTGAATCACTAAAATATTCATCAGTAAATTTTTTACCCAGAAGTTTGCTCTGGGGTTGTCCTACTTTTTTCTCCAGATTTTTATTACAAAAAATCAGCCTGCCCTCACAATCTTTCATATAAACTATATAGGGCATATTGTTCAATATACTTTCCAATTGAGCATTCTGTATAAATAGTTTTTCTTTCAAAACTTCAAACTGGGTTGTATCCCTCAGTATTCCGATAACACCTGTTATTTGTGATTTATCGGTTACAGGAGCAAGCAATGTTTCGTAAATTTTATTTTCTCCGTTAGGCTGTATTTTTTCTATTTTATAAGATACAATACGTCCTGATTTAATAACCTGTTTGTCATAATATCGTATAATTTTGGCTGTTTTCTTAGGATAAAAATCGTAGTCAGTTTTGTTATAAATACTTTCTGTTTTATTAAGATTAAGCATTGACCTCATAACAGGGTTGCAATCCTTATATCGAAGACTTGCATCTTTTCTGTACACTAAATCCGGACAATTCAAAAAAAGTTTGTTTAATAAATCCGATTGGTTTTTATACTTAATGGAAAGTTTTGTATAAAGATACTTCTTTTCTATTAATGATTGAGCAAGGAATAAAAACACAACCAAAAAACATGCATCACGAAACGACAGAGAAACAGAAGGTTCTATCAGCAGCCAAGCTATAAACAACAACAAAATAGCATAAAAAAGCATTTTTCTGTGCAATCTTTTACCTAACACAAAAAGCTCCTAATCTACAATCTTTGCTCTTACTGCTTTGACAGCTGCTTCTACCCTGTCAGAAACAGATAATTTTGATAATATATTACCGACATGGGCTTTGGCGGTATGTGTGCTTATGCACATATCATGTGCAATTTCCGTGTTAGTCTTTCCGTCTACTATCTTTTTTAGGACTTCGTATTCTCTTTCTGTAAGATTTGTATCATCAGACAATCTGCTGTATAAATTATCAAAATCAGTAGATATAGGCTTTGGCGCGCTTTGTCTTGTTGCTTCCGATACCTTTGGATGTATCCACATTACTCCTTTATAAATACTTCGTATTATGTTTTGTATTTCATCTGCTTCTATGTCTTTTAAACAATAGGCATTGGCTCCGCAAGCCAATGCCGCAACAACTTCATCTGTTTGCTCATGAGAAGTCAATATAATTATCTTTGTTGAGGGATATTTATCTTTTAAAATCTTTGTTGCACAAAGCCCGTTCATTCCCGGCAAACCCAGATCCATTATAACTACATCTGATTGACGTTTTTCAAAAGTCTCCAAAAATTCTTCTGCAGTTTCAAAATCTCCTATTATATCAATATCCTCTGCTTTATTAACCATTAGTTTTATAGATTTTCGTATCAGGTGATAATCTTCTACCAGATAAACAGAAATTTTTTCATTTTGTATCAATTTAATTTGACTCCTTTTTTAATAAATTGCTTTTACCTGCACAAAATATTTCAACAGAATAATTGTGTATTAACTACACTTATTATCTCTGTTTTTAAGTTTGTAGTATTACATTTATGTAAATTTATTTACAACTTTAGAGCTATTGACAGTTTAAAAAAGATAATTACACTGATTATAAGTGGTTTTAATTAATTTGTTTTTTAAATATTAAAATTCTTAATAAATTAATTAAAATATTTTAGAATTAGTACAAGGAGAGCTACATGAAAAAGACACTTTTAACATCTGTAATGCTTGCAGCAGCTGTTTTTACTTTTTGCGCAGTAAACAGCACACCTGCTAATGCAACATGTCCGGCAAAAAAAGATTGCGTACAGGAAGCAAAAATGCCTCCACATCATCCGCAGCATTGCTTTAAGCCAATGCCTCCGGCTGAACATGCAAAATTAATGGAAGCTAAAAAAGCTGAATTTGAAGCAAGATTAAAGCTTACAGAGGAACAAAAAACTAAAATTGAAGAACTGAAAGCTGCAGAAAAGAAATCATTAAAATCTTGCAGAGCTAAAATCAAGAAAGAACAGGAAAAATTAGATAAACTTGTTGCTCAGGAAATGGAAACCAGAGCTGAAAATGTTAAAAAGTTTGAAGCTATTTTAACAGAAGAACAAAAAGCTGAATTAAAGAAAATGCATGAAGAAATGATGGCAGAAAAAGCAAAATTTGTACCATGTTCTTGTGATTGCGGATGTCCGGCATGCCAGAAACATCACGAAGAAATGAAGGTACGCCACCATGGTCCACATGGTCCTGCAGCTCCTGAATTCGCTCCAGGTCCAAAAGAACCTGGTAATGAACCAGAGGTAAAAGCACCGGAAGCTGTTACTGCTCCTGAAGCGACAGAACCTGCGCCTGAACAACCTGCCGCAGAACCAACAGCACCTGCTGTAGAAGAAACAACAGCACCTGCTGCTCCTGTCACAAAGTAGTCTGCTTATTTATACAAAAGAAAAGTGGTAACGAATATTTGTTACCACTTTTTAAATATAAAAAATACAGCAAGTATAATAAACAAAAAGCCTACTATATAATTCCATTTCAGATTTTCTTTTAAATAAAAAACTGAAAAGAAACAGAATACAACAAGAGTTATAACTTCCTGAATAGTTTTAAGATGAGCTGCATCATAATACTCATGCCCGATTCTGTTTGCCGGAACTTGAAAACAATATTCAAAAAATGCAATTCCCCAGCTTATCAAAATCACTGCCCACAGGGCAGTATTCTTGTATTTTAAATGCCCGTACCAGGCAAAAGTCATAAATACATTTGATATTGTTAATAAAATTATCGGAGCAAATTGTCTTATTATCATAAAATAATACTAACAAAAAATTAAAAATTATTTTATAATTAATTTATTAAAATTTTTATTAAGGAGTTTTTATGAAAGATATCAAAGAAGTAAAAGATTATCAGATAGTGCTGTTAGGGTTGTTGATTGCACTCGGAGCAATTTTATCAACATATATTTTATCAAATGCTATTGTTTCTTACCAGAAAATGAATACACAAACGCTTTCCGTTACAGGTTCAGCCAGTCAGGAAATAAAATCTGATTTGGCTGTATGGAATTTAACATATGAAGTACGAAGCAAAGACCTTAAAGAGGGCTACGCAAAAGTTAATTCTGACAAAAAACAAATAACAGACTTTCTTGAAAAAAACGGTATTACTCCAGATTCATACAAGTTTACGCCTGTTGCGTCATATCCGGTTTATAAAAGAATGCCTAACGGATATGATTCAAATGATATAGACGGATACAGACTCTCTCAAAATGTTGAAATCAGCTCCAATGATGTTGATAAACTCACTAAACTTTCTGAAAATACCTCTCAACTGGTTAATAAAAACATAGAAGTGTCCTCAAACAGAGTCGATTATTATGTATCTAACCTTGATGAACTTAAAATAAAAATGCTTGCTGAAGCGACTAAGGATGCTAAAAAACGAGCACAGAGCATGGTTGAAAGCACAGGCGGACACATTGGGGTCATGAATGATGCTAGAATGGGTGTATTCCAGATTGTTGCAAAAAATTCAACCGATGTATCAGACTACGGTATTTACAACACAAGTGCTGTTGATAAAAAGATTAATGCTGTTGTTAACGCCACTTTCACTATAAAATAATATTATGAAAGAAATTAAAAATGTGCTTATATGCGGGCTTGGAGCAATAGGCAGCATATATGCAGTCAAAATTTCACAAAATAATAAAGCAGACTTAAGCGTGCTTGTAGATAAAGAGCGTTTGAGCCGTTATAAGCGAGAACCGCTCCATTTTAACGGCAAAGAATACCAATTCAAATACGTTACCCCTGACGAAAATTTTGCTGCTGATTTAATTATTATTGCAACAAAAAATAATTCGCTGCAGCAGGTTTTGTCTGAAATAAAAAACTTTGTAGGTAAAAATACGATAATACTTTCGCTTTTAAACGGCTTAAAAAGCGAAGATATTATAGCCCAAAAATTCGGTAAGGATAAAATCCTATACTCATACTATATAGGACACACAAGCACAAGAACCGGACGATATGTCACTCACGACGATGTTTATAAAACTGTTTTTGGAGAGAGTGAAAACACTAGCTATAGCGAAAAAGTTATTGCTGTTAAAAACTTTTTTGAACAAAACGGTATAAAATATGAAATTCCTGTGGATATGGAATATTCAAGGTGGTGGAAATTCCTTGTCAATGTCGGCTACAATCAGACATCAGCTGTTTTAAATGCCTCTTACGGCGACTTTCAAAATTACGAAAGGGTTAATAATATTGCTATAAATCTGATGAAAGAAGCTGTTGAGGTTGCAAAAGCATACGGCGTTAAAAATACAGAAAATCTTATACCGGAAGTACTGGACTGCATAAAAACTATGCTGCCGCAAACAAGGACCTCTATGCTGCAGGATGTTGATGCAAAAAGACAGACAGAGGTTGACATTTTTGCAGGATATGTGAGCGAACTCGGCAAAAAATACGGAATCAAAACGCCATATAATGATATGTTTTTTGAAATTATAAAAGCGTTGGATGAAAAAAATAGCAAAAAATAATATGTTCATACTTAATTAAGTATGAACATATTAAATATACCTTTTCATAATATACACAGAACTTATCAGACCTGTTCTTTGGCTAAGCAAAACTTTAATCCGGCTTTTAAAAGGAAAGCAAGCAATGACACCTTTGAAAAAGCCTCAGACAGAGTTGTACAAACAAAATACGGAACTGTACACTATCACAATGATAAATTTTCGTATCTGGAATTTAACAAGCCCAAAAATCTTAAGGATACACTTAAAGCGATTCAGTACATACAAAATAAATACAACCTGCTTACCTACGGCATATCAAGATACGAACACACATACAAAGACTTTGAAAAAGCATTTAGCGATAAATTTAAAGACATGTCATTTGTCCGCTACCTTGGTGCAGGCAACACCGCAATGGCGATTGAAAACACTGACGGAAAAGTGTTGAAACTTTCTGCAATTAATCAATTTAGCTTTGACAGAAAACCGGAAAAATTTGACGCTCGGGTATATGAAAAAGGAATAACTGATGACGGATACTTTTACTACCTTCAGGAAAAATGCGACATTACAAAAGTAAACAATAATGACATTGACAAAATATCAAAAATGATTGAAGATGCAGGTTACACTCCTTTTGACATGTCAGAAGATCAAATCGGTATTGCCAAAGACGGGAAAGCTTATCTTATTGACCCGGAATGCGCAAAAGATGACAAAGCGCTTGAAGAAATTCGCAACAGATGCTTAAAATGGGCGCTGGAACACGGACTGGATTATGATTTTATTTAGTCAAAAGGCTGTATCTGTTTACGTGTTTATACACCTTAATTTTTCAAAACTTTACTGAGCAAATAGAGTGAGCGACCGTAGGTCGGAAGTTCGAGAATTAACAACAAAAAAAGAACCCTTTTGGGGTTCTTTTTAAATAATGGCAGCAAGGACGCTCACAGGTTCGCACTTTTAGTTCAAAGATATGTAAACAATCTCGATACCAATGACACAGATAAAATCTGCTATTTAATAAATTATTTAATTACAAAATAGCCTCGTATTTATCATTCAATCTGTATTTTCGTTTTCTTCCTTCTCCTTCTGCAATAATAAACCCTGCTTCTGTCCACTCGGAAGCAAGTAGTCTTGCAGTACGTGGTGCAAATTTGAAGAAATCGGCAATTTCTTTTGCTGTAACATACTTTTGGGTTTCAAAGAGGTTAAGTATTTGACGCTGCTTAGAGTCAAGTTCTCTTAATAGTTTAACTTCATCCTTAGAACTTTCATTGTCTTTAGCCTTTTTATAGACTGATTTAAAAGCAACTGCCATTCCCTCAACAAAGTATTCTACCCACTTTGTAATATCCGCTTCAGCACGTCCCATATAGTAGTTATGGGAATTGCCGATAGTTATTGCGTCATAATATCCCTGCAAATCCTTTGCATAATATTCTTCCAGAGAGTATATACCTTTAAGGTCATACCCTTCTTTATGCAGAGCAAGGGTTGTTAAAAGTCTTGCTGTTCTTCCGTTACCGTCAAAATAAGGGTGTATTGTTACAAACTGGTAGTGAATAATCCCTGCTTTTATCGGTATAGGAACATCATTAGTATTATTAATCCATTTAATAAACTCTTTCATTAATTCCGGTACGTCATTTGCTTCAGGAGGCATATAGACAATATTACCGGTTAATGAGTCCGTAATTACATTTTGCCCTTCTCTATATTCATTAGGTTTTACCTTGGTACTTCCGCTTCCGGTTACATAGGCATGGATAAGTTTAATATTATCCTCTGTTATAGGCAATTTATTCTTCGCAAGTTTTTCAATATAATCAAGAGCTGCATAGTAACCTCTAATTTCCTTCTCATCACGTATTCTTCCTGTATTAGAAATAACCTTATTTTTCTTAATGACCTCCAAAACTTCTTCTCTGGAAAGTCTGTTTCCTTCAATCTGTGTTGAATAGTGAATAGTTGCAACTTTAGCGGTTTCTCTTAAGGAACTTAAAAGTTTAGGGTTAATTGGTAGAGTTTTAATCCCTTCTTTAACTCTTTCTATTTCAAGAAGGTTATTTGCAATGGAATTAGTGATTGAATATTTTGGATTAAATTTTGGATTAAATTTTGGATTAAATTTTGCCATAAATTTGCCGCATTCTTGCCATTATTTTGCCACATTTTTGCCGGAAAGTCAAGTTTTATACATCATCAAAACATGCAGAAATACAATCAAGACAACAAAAAAAGAGCCTCTGAAAAGGCTCTTAATTTAAATGGCAGGACCGACGAGGCTTGTCTTGCTCGCTCACGTGTAACGGCAATTCCGAGTTTTGCTGTTGTGTTTCCAACACAACACAAAAACTCTCCAGCCTCAGCTCGCTCGCGCTGAACTCTAAAACAAAGCTTTGCTTTGTGGAGTTCTAGCCTCTATTAGCCCAAAATATAAAATAAAAAACTCCACATAAAGTGGAGTTTTTTTATTAAATGGCGGGAACTATGTCGCTAATATCGAACCATTTTTAGATAAGTTAAAAATGCAGTTATCTGAACAACACTCGCAAAAGGTTATATTTATGCTGAAATTTTTACAAGAACGAAAAATCGCCTAGATAACGTTCATGCAAGTACACATGCACGAACGCTGTAAAAAGATTAAAAAACTCCTATTTTATACGTTCAATGAAGTATTAAAAATTGTAACGAACGTTCAAGAAAAACGCTTGACTTTCTTGAACGTATACGTTATAATAAAAGTATAGAGAACAGACAAATAGGAGATACGAACAATGAGAAACGCAGACATCAGACAAACAGTTACAGAATTACAAGAATTATACGCACAAGCAGACCAATTAAAGGCTATGATTGTTGAACGCGAAGCGCTTATTAAAGAAGAAATGGAAGCAAGGGAAACAGAAGAGCTGAACCTCGGTAACGTTATCATCAGATTTACTTCTGTATTATCAAATAGATTTGACACAAACGCGTTTAAAAAATTACATCAAGACCTTTACAACTCATTTATCAAGCAGGTAGCAAGTAGGAGATTTTCAATCGCATAGGGGCGCAAGCCCCTATTTATGGAGTAGTAGACATGGCAGATATCACACAAATTGCAGACAAAATATCGCTAAGTATCGGACTCACAACAGCGCTCAACCGTATGGCGTGGAGTATTGAGAGTATTGAACCAGAGTACACACAGACATTTAACAGTGTGCTTGCCGTTGGTGAAGTTCTGGAAAATACGCTAAACAGCCTTTACGACGGCATTAAGGGGGAACTATGACAAGTAAAACGTTTGGTTATTGTCGAGTGAGCGCGAAAGACCAGAACCTCGACCGGCAGATAGAAGCAATGCGCGCACAGGGGATTGATGAGCGCGACATATACGCTGAAAAGCAAAGCGGAAAAGATACCGCCCGCCCTCAATATCAGGCGTTACGCGCCACACTCCGCGCCGGTGATACCCTAGTTATTCATTCCCTTGACCGGCTCGGCAGAAATTATGATGACATAAAGAACGAATGGGCGTATATTACAAAAGAAATCGGCGCGCATATAAAAGTATTAGATATGCCAATTCTCGACACTACAAACGCCCAAACAGACCTTATCGGGCGGGTAATCGTTGATGTAGTCCTTGACCTCCTCGGATTTGTAGCCGAAACCGAGCGCGCCAAAATTAAGCAACGGCAAGCCGAAGGCATAGCCATAGCTAAGGAAAAAGGGAAGTTTAAAAAGTCGAAAATTCAAGCCCCAGACGGATTTACAGAAAAGTTTAAACAAGCAGCAGAGGGGAAAACTACGCACACGGCAATTATGAGGGAATTGAACCTGAACAAAACAACCTATTACCGAATTGCGAAAGAATTGGGATTAAAGACAGATAAGCATGAAATCCCAAGAAAATAAATTATAGCTTGAACGCGTATAAGTAAGCGTTCAAGCATATTTAAGCTATAATAACGCGTTTTTTAAAGTCATAACTTGCTTGAACGTCTTAGAGATTAAACCATGCCGGTTATACCGTTTATACGTAGACTTTCGCCTATTTTCAGAATTTTTGTATAATTTCCCGCTCGGCATAAGAGATGTCGCG
The DNA here is from genome assembly GCA_949293185.1 of uncultured bacterium. Taxonomy (GTDB): domain Bacteria; phylum Cyanobacteriota; class Vampirovibrionia; order Gastranaerophilales; family Gastranaerophilaceae; genus Limenecus. The sequence continues at coordinate 24,098 of CASFCQ010000019.1, read as the reverse complement.
TAGCGACGTGTCCGAGATGTTATTAACTCGGACATCTCACAATGTAATCAGACAAAACCGCCGTCATAATAAACCTGAAATTATACGTTATTATTGATATACAGCCCATTTTTATAACATCGGCGTATTACAAGTATTACACCGCCTTTTATCCTCAAATTTGTGCAAATTCCGCTAAAATAGCTGAAAAACTGTATTACAATTCATGCAATGTATTACAGGTATTACAATTTCCCACTATTGACGTATTACAGATAATACGTGTATTACACGTATTACATTTTCAGACAAAAAAAGAAAACCGCCGTTACGGCGGTTATACCTCTTTAATTAAATTATTCAGTGCGCGGTGTTTCTTGGTCTTTAAGCGTAAAATCCAGATGTTTCATTTTCTGCTCAAATTTTTCATCTGTAACCCCGTAGGCTATCGCGTTACCCGCGATAAAATCGGGCTGGTGTGATAAAAGTAAACTTAAAAATTTTCCAACTTCATAACTACCATTAAAAGCCAGAGCGCGCTCCAACAGCACCGCTACCGACTTATGCACCAATAAATTGACAGGTCTAAAGTCCTTTAAATTCCGGCTAATTTCTTGCGGGCTTAACCGGCGGGTATGCTTAAAACCATTAGAGATTAACTCGTTTACCCACCCCGATACATTAACATGTTGCGCTTTGAGGGCGTTTAAATCCTTTATGTTATCGCTATTTGCGCGAATACTTATAACGTTATTAACCGTTTTTTCTTCCAGAGAGGGGCTAAAGTCTAGCCCCTCGAAATCCTTATTTTTAGCCATTTACAACCTCATTCCCGTAATAATCGTATTGTACTTTTCTGTGTCTAGCGCGTGAGATACAGCAGAAACGACCTTTTTAACGAAAATATCTTTCAGAACTTCCTGCGATACACCGCCACGCGCTAAATACAAGGGCATTTTTACCCCCTCAACGGCTTTAAGTGCGTTTATCCGGTCTTTACCGTTAATAATTTTCATCTTAATGTAGGCTTTTGCACGCGCACGCCAGCCGTTAGCTTGGAGCATTTCAGTATTCTCTACCATTTTTATAAATCCTCCTCACTCACAAAGTCATAATCTGTAAGCAATTCAGGCATTCTGTCAAGCAGAATATCCTCAATATCTTGTACAATTTCCACAAGCATGCCAGCTTGAATACCGCGCGATAAACGCCCCAGCCGGTCTAATCTTATGACTTCTCCCTTTAAATTGGCGCATACAGCGCGTATTATGTTCTCTCTATATTTCGGATACGCGCTATTTGTATTTAAGTGCCGGACAAGGCGCACTAAATACATCTTGTGCGCGTGTTGCACCTTACCTTTGCTTAAATAGCTGATAATATCATTTTTTACCTGATTAATGGTAAATTGTCTTAAATCCGTTTTTGGCGGGATTATCCCCGAATATCTACTATTTAACACTGTTTGAGTTCTCCTCTCTTTTCTCAATATCCCTAACGATTAGCGCGTTTATGTATGCGCTGATGTTTTTCTGCTCCTGTAATTTTAATGTGTTCAGGAACTCCCACGCCCTCTTGGTGAGGGTAAACGTCTTTGAAAATCTTTCAGTCATTCCCATACCTTTCTATTGCGGATTACTCCGTAGTAATCCAGTACATAGAAGAATATAAACACCGATAAAAATAAGTATGAAAAATAACTTTTCTCATTTAAACATTAAAAGCATTACACGAAAATATCTGATACCTATTTTCAATTTAACCCGCCTTAATGGTCATTCTGACGCGTCCATAGTTCATAAGAAAAAGAATAACAGTACAGAAAAATAGACAAGAAACTAGCTATTTGCATACTTGACAGATAAAAACCGCCGTAAATAGGGGGAAAGAGGGGTTTCAATATTGCGCCGGCATGCACGCGCTAAACCTCACACAGAGGGCGGAGTTTTCATGAAACTTTCAACGGGGTCAAAACCCTTGCTACTATTGAGTTATAACAAAGTAACTTTTATTAATCCCTTTTTCTCACGCCTCTGGGCGTATTCAACGATATTGCGAGTATTGCCTATATGGTGGCAATATGATATAAGATAATCGCTATTCTGCACCATATATCTATTAGCTTGTACGATAGCATACCGTAATGGCACAGCTTCTAAACCCTCCGGATAAAATGAGCCGTCAAAACTCTCCGGTATTTCTCTTTTTTGAGTGAGCGCATAGGGCGCGAGTAAGTATAATTTTATATCATCATGGCGTGTTTTTGCTTCCTTTAAAACCCCTTGTACCAAGTAATCAAATCCGCCGTAATGTCCGACGGTAAAAGTATTAACGCCATATTCCGATATATGCCTTTCAACAGCTTCCGCCAGTTGGTCTGTAATGCTACTGGGAGTATGCCTGTTACCAATGAAAAAACATGTTTTTCCGTCACTCATGATTAATCTATCCTTATTAAGATATTGTTATCATAACATAAATAAGCATATATGCTTAACTGTAGGATTATATTGTGCTTGAATATGTAATATCTTTATTCTATGAAACTTAAGAGTTTTTATAGAGAATTTGGAAAACGTCTGAAACAATTAAGACTGCAAGCTAATATGTCGCAAGAGGAATTAGCTGAACGGGTAGGAGTTGCGACAAAAACAGTGAGTTATTGGGAGAATGCTCATAATCCAGTAACCTTAAGCAAAATACCCCTTATTGCAGAAGCCCTGAATGTACCAGTATACAAACTATTTGTGTTTCTTGAAACTGATGAACAAGTTGCAGATAAAGACTATATAACCTTGCTACAAGCAAAGACCGGTAAAGAACTTGAGGTATTATTCAACATCATTCAAGAGTTTCAGAAGATTAAGCATTGAATATAATTATAAATGCCACCGAAAACCGCAAAACAGTTGAGAAAAACCGCAATTTATGGTATAATTGAGTTGTAGTATAGTGAACGTATGCCGTTAATAATACTTATACTTTTAGGGATAAAAAACGGATAACGGCTTAGGGGATAGCCCATGTAAGACCTTTTAAAGGCTAAGTCTGGTTCAATGATAAAAGTGATTAAACCCAAGTGGGTTTATTTTCGCTGTTTATCGGAACAGGCTTAGCGAATGAAGCAAATTGTATCTTCTTTTGAGGTTAATGGGATAACTGTTAATTTAGTGAAACCTCAACAAAGATTAAGTGTTGAAGAGGATAAAAAACGATTAGCCGGATATCTTTATAAGCTTTTAAAAATGGGCTTTAAGAAGTAGAGTAGATTGTATTATCTCCATTTTTTAGCTATACTCCTTTTAAGGAGTGTGTCTAATGGCGAAAAAACATGATTATGGTAATAAAGCTGTTATATATGCCCGCGTATCTAGTCGCGAGCAAGAAAAGGGCGGATATTCAATTCCCGCGCAAATTGAACTTTTGCGGGATTATGCAGAAAAAAACAACTTAGAAATTGTAGAAATCTTTAAGGAAGCAGAAACCGCAAGAAAAGCCGGTCGAAAACAGTTTAATGCAATGTTAAAATTTTTTGATAAAAACCCAACTGTTCAAAATCTTCTCGTAGAAAAAACCGACCGACTACAACGTAACTTTAAGGATTATGTAACACTAGATGATTATAAGCATGTGGCAATTCACTTTGTTAAAGAAGGGGAAATAATTTCTGAAAATGCGACACGCAGCCAGAAATTGACACACGGTCTTAAAGTTCTTCTTGCAAAAGATTATGCTGATAATCTTTCAGAAGAAGTCCGCAAAGGGCAGGCGCAAAAGGCTAGGGAGAACATATATCCGTCAACCGCACCTTTGGGGTATCTTAATGCAGATAATGGGAACGGTAAGAGAATTATTATAGTCGATGAAGCGCGCGCACCATACATAAAGCGTGCGTTTGAATTGTATGCTACCGGCTCATATTCAGAGCTAGAAATATGCAACTTACTATATGAAGAAGGATTGCGAAGTAAAAAGGGCTGTAAAGTTTCTGTTAAGACTTTTGAACGAATGTTCAAAAATATTTTCTATATCGGAAAATTTGAATACAGCGGTTATATATGTGAAAACGCACAGCATGAAGCAATTATTGATGAACACACTTTTAATATCATTCAAGAACGATTAAGCGGTCAAAGCAAGGCTAAAACACATGACGAACAATTCCCATATCAAGGGTTAATGCGTTGTCCTATATGCGGAGGTGTACTATCTCCAGAACTAAAGAAAGGAAAGTATGTATATTATCACTGTAATGACTATCATAAGAAGGGCTGTAAGGCAAAATCCTACGTAAATCAGAATACTATTGATACAGCTATTGTAAATATTTTGAAGAGCTTTAAAATCACGAAATCTATATTAGATGACGTTTTGAGGAGTGTTAAAGAAGTTCATAATGCTAAGAATGAATATCGGGAACATACCAAATCTGAAATAAATAGGCAAATAAGCGTATTAGAGCGTCGTATATCCCAAGCATATAACGATAAATTAGACGGAAAAATAACTGAAGTTTTTTGGAAGAAAAAGACTAAACCATGGCATGAAGAAATCTCCAAATTGGAAAACCAGCGAACGAGAATAAACAAGGCGGATGAAGAATTTTACAACATGTGCGAAATGTTATTGAAATTCTGCAAGAATGCTCATGACATGTATTTGAATGGAACGGTGGAAGAAAAACGTTTTATCACGTCAACTGTTATCTCGAACATTACATATCACGACAAAAACCTAGATATAGAGCTGTTTCCAGTGTTCTATACTCTATCAGATTTAATAAAAGAAGAAGATAAGAAATTAAACACTCTCGAACCACCGGAAAGCATTGATTTTACTAACAAAAAAGACCCTCAAGAGGGTCAATTTTCAAATGGCGGGACCGACGAGGCTCGAACTCGCGACCTTCTGCGTGACAGGCAGACACTCTAACCAAACTGAGCTACGATCCCACGCCATAGTATTTAATTTTCAAGTTGGAATGTAGCTCAGTTTGGTTTCTAATCTAAAACCGTTCGCTTTCGCTCACTGTGGGAGCTACGATCCCATACATTATTTTATTTTCAATTTGGACTATCATGTCCGTGAAATTATTATAAAATGCTAAATTTTAATTTTCAATAACTTTATTAAAAATTTTATTGTCTTTTTTTATAACGCTTTTGTATAATTCTGTTATTAAGGGCAGAAGTTTATATGGAGAATTTATGAAACGTTTATTTATATATGCATTTACAATAGTGATGTTTTTTGCCTTACCTGCAAATGCTGCGCAAAAAGTTAAAGTATCAGCTCTAACACCGTTTAACTCACTGAATCCTCCTGAAAAGATGAAAGTTATTACTCTAGAAAGAGTGGAATTCAACAACGGTATAGTGTTTGAAAACGGAACTGTTATCTACGGCGATATAACAGAAGTAAAACAGCCTAAAAGAGCCAAGTTAAATGCGTCCTTTAAATTTAAGCCGACATCATACATGTATAACGGAAAAACTTACACTGTAAACGACCCCAATTTTATAGCAAAATACATCGAGTACAAAGAACTTAACAAACTTGAGCTGGCAACCTCAACTGCTGCAACAGCAGGAGGAATAATTTTCCATATACCTTTGTTATCAGAGTCTGTTTCCTTTGCCAAAGGTGTAATAAAAAACCAGGAAGATAATCGTTTTAAATCAGGTGCTAAACAAGTCTATAAAGACTCAATATTTTCTTATGTTGAAGAGGGCAGAGACATTGACATAAAAGAAAACACAATGTTTATACTTAAATTTAAATCATCAGATATTGAGGATTTAGATGCCGAAACCACCTGCGAGCAACAGTCTCAACAGCTTACTGAAGAAGAGCAGAAACCGCCGGTTAACGAACAAAACGACTTAAAAAAACATGATGATATAAACACACCGCTTCCTAAACCTGAATCTGAGCAAGAAATAAAACCCGCAGTACCTACTGTGTCTGAAGCAAATAACATGCCTGCCAAACACATAGTTGCTGTTGACCCTGAAAAAATCCTGCGTGAAGTCGAACTAAACACCAAGTGAGAATATTTTGTAAATTTCTTCATCAGAAAGCTCTGTGATGATTTTTTCGCCTTCAAATACTGCAACGTTAGCAAGGTCTTTTTTGTTGCTAATCATTTCGTCAATCTTTTCTTCAAATGTACCGAGTGTAATAAACCTGTGCACCATTACGTTTTTATCCTGACCGATTCTGTAGGTTCGGTCGGTCGCCTGATCTTCCACAGCCGGATTCCACCACAAGTCATAATGTATAACATTTGTAGCAGCTGTAAGGTTTAACCCTGTTCCGCCTGCTTTTAAAGAAAGTATCATAACATTGGAATCTGAATTTTCTTGAAAATCCTTGATTAGTTCCTCTCTTTGGGTTCTGTTTAATGAACCATGGAAGAACAATGGGTTTACACCTAATTCTTCATTCAAAATAGTACAAAGAATATTTCCCATTTCCTTGTACTGGGTAAAAATAAGAGTTTTTTCATTATTCTCAAGTATCTGATTAGTAATAGAAACAAGCTTTTCTGCCTTACCAGAAACATCTTTTGAAATATCACCGGTTTTCAAATATTGATAAGGATGGTTACAGATTTGTTTCAAAGCGGTAATCAGTTTGAAAATCATGCCTCTTCTGTTAATACCGTTGAGTTTTGAAATGTCAGACATTAGATTATCTAAAACATTCTGATACAATGCTGCCTGAGCTTTTGTAAGATAACAGTACTCATTCAATACAACTTTATCCGGCAGGTCGGAAATAATAGACTTGTCTGTTTTTAATCTTCTTAAAATAAACGGTGAAATTGCAAGACGCAGTTTTTCAGCACGGTTTGTTTGTTTGAATTTTTCAATAGGTATTGCATAACTCTTTTGAAAATCCCTTATTGTGCCAAGATAACCGCGATTTATAAAATCAAAAATACTCCACAACTCAGTCAGCTTGTTTTCAACAGGTGTACCTGTCATAGCAATTTTTGTATCCGCTTTAATTTGTTTTACAGCCTGAGTTTGAGAAGTATCGGGATTTTTAATGTTTTGCGCTTCATCTATTATAAGCATAGACCACTTTGATTTTTTAACTTCTTCAATATCAATTCTCAAAATAGCGTATGTCGTTATAATAACATCAGCAGTTTTATCAAGAGTTCTTTCTATGCCGTGGTATACAGAGGTCTTTAATTGCGGTGCAAAGTTTTTGATTTCTTTTACCCAGTTACCAAGAAGCGTTGTCGGACAAACAACAAGAGCTGGATTTTTAAGGTTTCCGTTTTCTTTTTCTTTAAGCAAAAAGCTTATAACCTGAATAGTCTTACCAAGCCCCATATCGTCAGCCATACAACAGCCAAAACCTTTGTGAATGTTTGTATAAAGCCACTTAAATCCTCTTTCCTGATAAGGTCTTAAAACACCTTTCAATGACTCAGGCGGCGGGACTTCCTCTGTCTTAGTTAAATCTTTCAAGATGTTTGCAAAAGCTTCATCATAATCAAAATCATAATCATCCATTTGGGAGGACAATGCGGCATGGAGTATTTCCATTTTATTTTTATCCGTAATTTTAGGATGTTTAACCTTTTCTATAAGCTTGGCATTTTCTTCTCTGTCAATTAATACATAGTGATTTTTATATTTAATAAGCCCGTGAGCATTTTTTGTAAGTTCTTCATACTCTTCTACAGACAGTTTATCGTCTCCTATTGCTATTGTGTATGAAAACTCAAACAGATCATTGAGTGAAGATGCAGAAGCGCCGTTAGAAGTAATTATATCTCTTAGTTCTGCTGTTCTGGCTGCTTTCACCCTTGCATTAATAGAAGCTCGCGGGGTAACGATGTTATCTATACCCTCAGGTAGAATTACATCTATAGAAGCTTTTTGCAGATAATATGAGATCTGGGCAATAATTTTATAAACCTCATTAAGGTTCATATTTAATTCAAACTGATGTTCTTCCGCAAAAAAGTCTTCTAATTCCGGATAATATCTTGCAACATAAGTCAGCTGTTTTTCTATAAGATCAACAACTTCCTGGTTAGTATAGTTGTCAAAATGCTCTGTCTCATCATAGATATGTTCTATACGATGTTTTTCATTTGTATGTTTGTTTTTAACATTAATTTTTAACTGATAATCCTCATCAGTAAGTTTAAGAATTTCAAATTCAGGCAGAATATCGTATTTACCTATATAAATTTCATCCAGCCACTCAGATATAGCAAGAGCAAGATCCAGTCCTCTGAAAAATCTTTTGTTGGACGCTTGTTTTATAAAGTATACAGCTGATTTTCCCTCTTTAAATTTGCCTGCTTTAATATGTAAAAAATTAAAGATAATATAGTTTAAAAAACTGTCTATAAGTTTATTTATATCGTATTTTTCAGAATTTGTTATAAAGTCATCAGGAATATCGTTTTTAATAGAATTCAGTGCAAGTGCAACGTCCTTGCTATTTTTATATATTTCATACCTAATTTGAAAGATTGTATCTGACTCTTTAACTACAGGTATAAAGTGTAGCTTTTCAACTATCTTCATTATTGTATAAACAAATTTATTCAAATAGTTGAAACTGTCAGACCCGCTTTCAAAGTTTAATATCTCGTTAAAACTTGTAAAATACTCAAATATAAGATTCTGTTTTATTACGTAACCAATCATGTCTTTGGTTTCGCCATTTGCGGTAATTTCTTTTATTTCAGAGCGGAATCTGTATAAAGAGCCCTTTGATTTTGCGTAAAAATCAAAATTATTAGTAGGAGTTACAAAAAAATCACCGTTTTCAAGCAGGTAAAAATCAGTGTTTCTTAAAGGAGTATTTTTCCCGACAAAAGCGTCTTCAAACTCATCTTCAAAAATTTGATATATAGTGCTTAATTGGAGTCTGAAATCCTTATTTTCTAATCCTACTGGATTTTCCGTAAGATTTAAAAACAACTCGTCTATATTGTTCTTTTTTATATTTAATGACATAACCACCTGCTAATGTTTCCGCTGCCGTTTTGCCGGCTTTTCAATATTCTTTTATCCCAATTGATAGTTTATTATATCAAAAACATAAAATAATTTAAAAGATGTTCGAGAAAAATTCGTGATAAGGAACAAAGTGACGTAAACGAATTTTTTGAGTGACACATTGAAAAGGTGAGTCTTTGAGCTTCGAAAGCTCGAAGCGAAAAAGACGACACTAGATTAAAAAAAATAACTTTCTGCTATTTATATTATAATTGTCATAAGAAGGAGTCTGAAAATGCCCAAAGTTCAAAGAATTATTACAAAACCAATGTTTTCTAATATGAAAAAAGTCATAACAAGAATGAATCAGGAGTCAAAATACGCAAACAATGAATATAGCTTTGATGCGGATGTTTTAAAAAAAATTTCTATAGGTAATAAAGCAGAACTCATTGACGGAAGATGCCTTCTAAAAAATGTTGACGACAATGAACAAATGCAAAAGGAAACATTTTTTAATCTTGGGAAAACCCAGCTGGTCATAGATAATAAAACCGGAGAAATTATTGACTATCACAAGCCATTTTTTAAACCCTGGAAAAAAATACTAAAGGATTTGGATAAATATTTGAACATTTTTGCTAATAACTTTGATAACAATGATATAGTCAGGCAGCACAGACGTTCATTTTCCGGATTTACAAAAGCAGGTTACGAAAAAATTGAAAGTATAAGAGCAAAATTAAACAAGTAATTTTAGCAAATGCTTTATACCAACTTAAATTGTGATAAAAATCACTTTTTAAGTTTTTTGAAAATTAATCAAGTCATATATTGTATATATATTCGTAACATTCTCTACGAGAGATTTTCACTCATTCACAATTTTTAATAATTGTAAAAATAACACTTGAAATTTTCTTATTTATGTGTAATATTAATAGTGAATTATTTCACGATAAAGGAGATATTACACATGGCAACAAAAAAGCAAGCCGAAACTGAAAAGTTAGAAAAGGCTTTTAACAAATCAACAGAGGTAAAAACTCACGATGATTTGAAATTAATCATCGAAAGAGCTAAAAAAGCTCAAAAGATTTATGCAACATTTTCTCAGGAACAGGTTGATAAAATCTTTAAAGCAGCAGCTACAGCAGCTGACAAAATGAGAATCCCTCTTGCTAAAATGGCTGTAGAAGAATCCGGCATGGGCGTTATGGAAGATAAAATTATCAAAAACCACTTCGCAGCCGAATACATCTACAACAAATATAAAAATATGAAAACAGCAGGTGTGATTTTTGAAGACAAAGCTAACGGCATCAGAAAAGTAGCAGAACCTATCGGTGTTATTGCTGCGGTTATCCCTACAACTAACCCGACATCAACTGCTATCTTTAAATCATTAATCGCATTAAAAACACGTAACGCTCTTGTCTTTTCACCACACCCGAGAGCTAAAAAATGTACTATCGAAGCTGCAAGAATCGTTCTCGAAGCTGCTGTTAAAGCAGGCGCTCCGGACGGACTTATTGCCTGGATTGACGAACCGTCAGTTGAACTTTCAGGCGCTTTGATGCACCACGAAGACATAGATATGATTCTGGCAACAGGCGGTCCGGGCATGGTTAAAGCAGCTTATTCATCAGGAAAACCTGCTTTAGGTGTAGGTCCTGGTAACACTCCTGCAGTTATTGATGAAACAGCTGATATCAAAATGGCAGTTTCTTCAGTTCTTATGTCAAAAACTTTCGATAACGGTATGATTTGTGCTTCTGAACAATCAGTTGTTGTTGTTAAAGATGTATACGAAGAAGTTAAAAAAGAATTTATCTTAAGAGGTGCACACATCCTTAACGATAAAGAAAGAGCTAAAGTCGGCGCTATCATTATGAAAGACGGCAGAGTAAACGCAGCTATCGTTGGTCAGCCTGCAACAAAAATTGCAGAAATGGCCGGTGTTACTGTTGAACCTGGTACAAAAGTTCTTATCGGTGAAGTAACAGACATTTGCGAAGAAGAGCCGTTTGCTCACGAAAAACTTTCTCCTGTATTGGCTATGTACAAAGCAAAAGATTTTGACGATGCTGTACAAAAAGCTTATGATCTGGTAGACTTTGGTGGTGCGGGTCACACATCTGTTCTTTATACAGATGAAAGAGATTCTGAAAGAATCGAAAAATTCGGTGTAAAATTACACACTTGCAGAATCTTGATTAATACACCTTCTTCTCAAGGCGGTATCGGTGACTTGTACAACTTCAGACTCAATCCGTCATTGACATTGGGCTGTGGTTCTTGGGGCGGCAACGCTGTAAGCGAAAACGTTGGTCCTCAACACTTATTGAACATCAAGACAGTTGCTGAAAGGAGAGAAAATATGCTCTGGTACAAAGTTCCGGCTAAAGTATATTTCAAAAGAGGAGCTTTGGATTTGGCTCTCAGAGAATTGCAAGGCAAAAAACGTGCATTCATCGTTACAGACAGATTCTTATTCAATTCCGGCATGACTAATGCAATCACTAACACATTAGATGATATCGGTGTTGACTATCAGATATTCTTTGATGTTAAACCTGATCCGACATTGTCTACAATTAACGATGCAATGATGATGGTTAAAGCTTACGAACCTGATGTATTCATAGCATTAGGCGGCGGTTCTTCTATGGACGCAGCTAAAATCTTATGGTTAATGTATGAACAACCTGATACAGTATTTGAAGATATCGCAATGAGATTTATGGATATCAGAAAGAGAATTTGCATGATTCCTTCACTCGGTAAAAAAGCTGAAATGGTTTGTGTACCGACAACATCAGGTACAGGTTCAGAAGTTACTCCGTTTGCTATCATCACTGATGATCAAACAGGTGTTAAATACGCAATCGCTGATTACGCATTGACTCCTAACGTAGCTATCGTTGACCCGAACCTTGTTGATACTATGCCGAAAGGTTTGACGGCAGTATCCGGTTACGATGCTATCACTCACGCAATCGAAGCTTATGTATCTACAATGGCAACAAACTTCACAAACTCTAACTCCTTAGAAGCATTGAAGCTGTTATTCAGATACTTGAAACGTTCTTACGACAACGGAGCAAACGATCCGCAAGCAAGAGAAAAAGTTCACTATGCTTCAACAATTGCAGGTATGGCATTTGCTAACGCATTCTTAGGTGTTTGCCACTCTATGGCTCACAAACTTGGCGCTATGTTCCACGTACCTCACGGTATGGCTAACGCACTGTTAATCAATCAGGTTATCAAGTTCAACGCAACTGACAAACCTACAAAACAGGCTGCATTCCCGCAGTACAAATTCCCGAATGCTAAAGCAAGATACGGTCAAATTGCTGATGAATTAGGCTTAGGCGGTAAAAATGATGATGAAAAAGTTGAATTGCTGCAACAGGCTCTTGTTCAGATGAAAAAAGACCTCGGTTTGCCTATGTCCATTAAAGAATTCGGTATCGAAGAACACGAATTCCTTGAAAAACTGGATGAAATGGTTGAACTCGCATTCGACGACCAGTGCACAGGTGCAAACCCGAGATATCCGCTGTTTGAAGAAATCAAACAAATGTATCTCGATGCATACTACGGAAGAATATAATTCTTATTGTGAAATAAGATCCTTGCAAGCCCCGTTGAAATTTTCAGCGGGGTTTGTGTTTTTGTGCCGGTAAAATTATTTCAGCATTAATAATATAAAAATCTGCAAAAAAAAAACCGACTTACGCCGGTTAAACTTTACCACATATTAGAGAGAGGAATTAGAGAGAGAGAGAAAATTTAAACCTTTTTTATAATTGCCTCTATATATATAGTTCCCAATTTTAAGATTTTATAACACTTTTTTCGCGAATTTTTACAAATCTTTACAAATCTCCGGTAAAATAACAAAAATAATTTTTATTGTTTTTAAAATTAACATTAGATTAGGAGAATAAAAACTATGAATATCCCCCCGTCCAACATATCTTTTAAAGCACAATTTGTTGCTCCTGACGCATCTGATGTTGTAAAAACAATCTTTGAATTGCGTACCAAGAATGACACAAAACATAAAATTGTTTTATCTAAACCGTCAGAATCTGAGTCAGAATTAAGAACTTTCGATTTATACACAAACGATAAAAAGACTGCGTCATATACAACAGAGGTTATTTCTGACGGCTTGATTTCAATACAGAGATTGATGGGGATATTTAGTCTGCTAAAAATACAAGAAGCACAAAATAAAATCAATGAAATATAAAAAAGCCCTCTGAGATAATCTCAAAGGGCTTTGTCCTATTTAATCAACTAAATGATTAATTTTCTTCTTTAGCGTATTCATCAGCTGATTTTTCGGGAATTCTCATTGCATAGAATGATCTCCATACAAATACCAGCGCAATAATCAGGAATATCCAGCCTGCAACAGGAGCGATATGTCTGAAAGATTCGTTGATAGAGATTTCCATAGCCAATAAACCGAATAAAGTTGTGAACTTGATAATCGGGTTCATAGCTACTGATGAAGTATCTTTGAACGGGTCACCAACTGTATCGCCAACAACTGTAGCATCATGCAGAGGTGTACCTTTTTCGCAAAGGTCGCATTCAACGATTTTCTTAGCGTTATCCCAGCATCCGCCTGCGTTAGCCATAAATACAGCCTGGAACAAGCCGAATACTGCAATTGCAATCAGGTAGCTTACAAAGAATGCTACAGGAGCAACTGTTTTGCATGCAGGAGCTGATAAACAAGCAAATGCTAATGCAAAAGCAAACAATGCGATAAAGATGTTAACCATACCTTTTTGTGCGTATTGTGTACAGATTTTAACAACTTCTTTAGAGTTAGCAACGTTTGCTGTTTTTACGCTTTCGTCATCAATTTTGATGTGGCGTTTGATGTATTCAACAGCTCTGTATGCACCTGTTGTAACAGCCTGCATAGAAGCTCCTGAGAACCAGTAAATAACCGCACCGCCGGCTAAGAAACCGAGCAATGTATAAGGGTTAAGTACGTTTAATACAGCTTCAGGTTCAATACCTAATGTATTTTTGATTACAAGAATCAATGAGAAAATCATGGTAGTAGCACCAACTACAGCTGTACCGATGAGAACCGGTTTAGATGTAGCTTTGAATGTGTTACCAGCACCGTCATTTTCTTCTAATTGTTGTTTTGCAACATCAAAGTTCGGTTTGAAGCCGAAATCTTTTTCGATTTCTTCTGCAACGCCTTCTCTTTGTTCAATCAATGACAATTCGTAAACTGATTGAGCGTTGTCAGTAACAGGACCATAGCTGTCAACAGCGATTGTAACAGGTCCCATACCGAGGAAACCGAAAGCAACAAGACCGAAAGCAAATACAGATGCATAAATCATAACTGTATCAGGAATCATTGTGCTGAAGTAGTATGACAATCCCATTAAGAATACGATAACCATACCAATCCAGAAACCTGAGAAGTTACCGGAAACAATACCTGAAAGGATTGTTAAAGAAGAACCGCCTTCGCGAGAAGCAGTAACAACTTCTTTTGTATGCAATGCATTCGGGCTTGTAAAGATTTTTGTAAATTCAGGAATCAAAGCAGCGCCTAAAGTACCGCAAGAGATGATACCTGCCAATACCCACCAGAGGTTTTCACCCATTGATGAGAGTAACCATTTAGATACACCGAATGTCATTATAATTGACAGAATTGATGTAATCCAAACAAGGTTTGTTAAAGGTTTTTCAAAGTCAACTTTTTCAGCATTGCCGAATAAAAGCTGTGTCAAACCTGTGTTTACCCAGTATGCAACTACTGAAGTAACAATCATCAAGAATCTCATTGTGAAGATCCAAGTTAACAACTGAATTTGATATTCAGGGAATACACCTAACAGAATGAATGAAACAAGAGCAACACCTGTTACACCGTAAGTTTCAAAACCGTCAGCTGTAGGTCCGATTGAGTCGCCAGCGTTGTCGCCTGTACAGTCAGCGATAACACCGGGGTTTCTCGGATCGTCTTCTTTGATTTTGAACTGAATTTTCATCAGGTCAGAACCGATATCGGCAATTTTTGTAAAGATACCGCCGGCTACACGAAGAGCTGACGCACCTAAAGATTCACCGATAGCAAAACCGATAAAGCAAGCACCTGCAAGCTCACCGGGAACAAATAAAAGGATGATAAGCATCATGATAAGCTCAACGCTAACGAGCAATACACCGATACTCATACCTGCTTTTAAAGGAATGTTTAAAACTTTTAAAGGTTTAGCTTCCAAAGAAGCAAATGCTGTTCTTGCGTTAGCTAAAGTGTTCATTCTGATACCGAACCATGCTACACCGTAAGAACCTAAGATACCGATTACTGACCACGCAAGGATAATCAATACTCCTTTGAGTCCCATGTGCTGCAATCCGCCGAAGTAGAATGCAATACAGCAACCGATTAAAATTTCTAATGCAAGTAAGAATTTACCCTGTTGAATAAGGTATGTCTTACAAGTTTCAAAAATAGTGTTTCCGATTTCTGCCATTGCAGAGTGGACTTTGTAATTTTTAACCTTGATAAATTCAATCAAGCCAAAAACTAAGCCAAGTACGGAAATACCAATACCCACTAACAGCAGATTAAAGCTGTGTGAGTCAGCAGCCAGATTCGGCACTACCAAATCGGCTTCTCCTGCAAAAGCGCAGTTGGCAGCTAAAAATGTAGCGAATGCTGATAAAACACCGCCTTTTAGCAAACCTGACCATTTTTGTAAGTTAGCCATTTTTTCTCCCTTGTCCTCTTTTCCATCTCAAAAGGACCATTTTCTACACATACCCCAATTGTACTATAAATTATGGTTTTAGCAAGGATTTTAATAATAATTAAAATTATCACTATTTATAAAGATATATTGTAAGACGACAAAATCCAGCAACCACCACCAACGTCATTTATAAAAGCTGAAATTTAGTGTATTTTGCCAACCAGAGCAGATAACAGGAAAACATTATATGATAACTTTTAACGGTAGTTTTTCAACATAGAGTTTTCGCACCGCTTCTGTACCCAACTCGTCAAATGCAAGTATTTCGTTTGATTTTACACATCTTGAGAGCAAACAGGCAATACCGCCTTGTGCTGTAAAATATTTGCCATTATATTCTCTTATAACATCATATGCCTGTTGGCTTCGTTCTCCTTTGCCAATAGAAGCAAGCAGTCCGTTGGAATACATAAGATGACAGTAATCATCCATACGTGCAGAAGTAGTCGGACCTACCGGACCGATAATTTCATCGGCTGCAGCAGGACACGGACCTGCGTAAAATATAATTTTATCTTTAAAATCAAACGGCATACAGCCGTAATTTTCAAAGTGCTCTTGAATCTTTTTGTGAGCTGCATCACGGGCCGTATAAATATAACCGGTTAAAAGAATATTTTCCCCGCATTTTAATGAACGTATTATATCGGTATCACAGCTAAAAACTTCTTTAAAATTAGTATTTTCATGTGTAATGTCTTTGTATTCGCACAGGCTCGTATTATAAGTTACTTTATTTTTGCATATATGAGCAGAAGCATGCCTTGTACTGTGGCAGTTTAGTGTTACAGCGACCGGTAGACAAGCAATATGGGTTGAACTTGTCATTAAATGTATATCTAAAATATTAGATTCTTCATTCTTTAAATAAGTGCAAAGTTGTGTTACGAAATTATTTTCGTCTGGATTCTGTTTATGAAAAAACGATTTTTTAGAAAGCAATGCAGCATATTCCAGAGTTCCGCCAATGCCGATACCTAAAACCACAGGAGGACAGCTTTTTTCTCCGGCAGAAGCTACTGTATTTTTTATAAACTGAAAAATATCTTCCTTAGTTGCTGATGGTCTAAACATTTTTACAGCACTGCAGTTCTCAGAACCTGCACCTTTTATCATTAAATCAATAGTTATTTCAGAACCCGGAACAATATCTGTATACACAACAGCCGGTGTATTTGTGTTGCTGTTGGCACGATTAAACAGTGCATTTTTTACAACCGATTTTCTAAAATAGTTATCCGTGTATGCTTTTTCAACAGCAGTATTTATAATTTCATTTACAGGCTTTTTACAAATACATTCACAACCATGTCTGACAAAAACTATAACCTGTCCGGTATCCTGACAAAGCGGTCTTCTTGTCTCAAAAGCAAGTTTTATATTATTTAAAATATTTGAATATTTAATTTTATCATCTTGTGAAACCGCATTATCAAACTTTTGTAAGATTAAATTATACAGCCGCATATCATAAATCGTATTGGCTTGTACACAGAGATTATAGACGGTTTCTTCAAGCAAATTTGCATTTATTTCAATCATTCTTCAATGATAAACTCCTTATTATAGAAAATCAAATCAGATTATATCGTGACATAATTCACTATTTAACAATAAATCGTTATTTATTGTTAAATTTACACTTGTTGGATATCAAATGATATACAGTTTATAAGTTTTTCTAAGAATAAAAAAAAGCCACTCAGATTCCTAATGGTCTCTTTTGTGTTTATTATTTAGGAGTTTATATGTGTTCGGGGTTATTAATGTAATTTAAGATGTTATTTAGTGTTTCGACTACACTTAAACCTTACATATTTTATTATGCCAAATGAAAAATTAATGTCAATACCTTTTGTTATAAAAAAACAGTTTAAGCTTTACATTCTGTTATAATTCGCCAAAAGTCTTTGATACTCTTTAATTAGTGTATCTTTACCGGGAACAATTTTTATAAAATCCCAGGGAAGAATATCTGTTAAGTCTTTCTTTTCAATTGCGTAAAAATCAGAAGGCGATAAATTACATGACTTTTTGATTTCGTTATAAGTTTGTTTAAAAGCTCCGAGGTTGCCGCCGTTTTTATATACAGCAATCAAATAATCAGCTAGCCTTCTGTCGCCGCGCGACAACAATGCCTGCCAGTAATCCCATTTTACGCTTGAAGTTCTGATTTTTACTCCAAGTTTATGAAACTCTTTTTTTAAATATTCGTATTTATTTTCAAGTTTTTTTATACTTTCTCTCTCGCAGAATTGAAAAGGAGTATGCGATTTAGGAACAAATGTTGCAAAAGAAAAAGTAAACTCAAATGTTTTAAATTCTGATTTTAATTTTTTAGCAAGATGCACAAAAGCTTCGATATCCTCCTGTGTTTCTGTCGGATGACCAATCATTGCATAAATTTTTAAACCTTTTAATCCGTTATCCTGAGCAGTTTTTACAGTCTCAAAAATTTGTTTTTCAGTGAGGTTTTTATTAATGAGTTTTCTTAACCTGTCAGATCCGGCTTCTATCGCAATTGTAGAATGTTTTTGCCCGCATTCAACAAGTGTTTTTATTATTAAAGGTGAGATTGAATCAGCACGCAGCGAAGAAACTGAAAGTTCTAAGTCGGATACATCGTCATGTTTTCGTTTTAAAATATATTCACAAATTTTTTCAAACTCAGGATGGGCGGTAATCAACGCACCAAGTAGCGCGATTTTGTTTGTATATTTCAATCCCTCATCAATTTTTTCAATAATCTTATTTAAATCACAAAAACGCGACGGTAAATTTAAATATGAGGCAAGACAAAATCCGCAGCGCTGCGGGCATCCTCTGACAATTTCTATAACGTATGTGTTTGAAAAAAAACTTTTTTCGCTCAACACAGGTGTTGTAATACACTCACATAACGGCGACGATAATTTTTCGATAAAATACGGTTCTCCGTTTAAAGTAACAACTCCTTTTTTAGGGTCGTATTTTGTTAAAGAAGGAACGTATATGCCTTTAACATGTGAAAGCTTTTCCAGTTTTTGATTTTTTGTTAAATCTTTGTTTTCTTTTATGACATCAATTATTTTTGTATCGATTTCTTCCGCATCACCAATTATAATAAAATCAAAAAATTCACAATAAGGCTCGGGGTTGGCTGTCAACACAGGTCCGCCGCCGAATATCAAAGGGTAAGAATCGTCTCTTTGTGAGGATTTAAAAGGTATATTGAAATTTTCCAGTATTTTAAAAATACCTAAAAAGTCGATTTCAAAAGACACGGAAAAGCCCATTACGTCAACGTCTTGAGGTCTTAATTTAGTATTTGTTGTATCGGTGAAAATCTTTTCTACATAATAATCACTATGCATATCAAGACGTTTAACAATAGACATATATCCTAAAGAAGACATTCCAAACGAAGCCATCGCAGGGAATGCCATCCAAATATTGATTTCAGGATTTTTTGAAGGAATATCATATAAAATAATATCTGACAAATTTAATCCTCTTTTCCGTCATTCATTGTCTTAACATATATTTCTTCAAACAATGTAACAACCACCGCTGCTATAGCCGGTGCAATAAGAACCCCTATAACACCGAGAAATTTTGCGGCAACAACAAATGAAAAAATTACAACCAGAGGATGCAAATCCATATACTTTGAGAAGAAATAAGGCTTAGCCCAGTTATTTTCAAGGAATTGTCCTAATAGCAGTGAAAATATAGCGATGGCGCAAACTATCCATCCTTTTGGGAAAGCTACAAGTAGAATTAATACACCGGAAATCACCGGACCAACAACAGGAACAAGGTCAAGTATCGCTGAGATAAAGCCTAAAAATACAGCATATTCAACTTTCATTACAAGTAAAAATACAGCAACAACAATACCGACAATAGATATAGACAGAAGCTGTGCCGTTACATAGCCGCCGACCTTGTTTTCTAAGTCGTCTATAACCTCAGAAGCTCTGGGTCTGAGGTCATATGGAAACAATTTTAATGCAAACTTTTTAATATCCTCTCTGTCATTAGAAAGGAAATAAACAATAATACCTATTGTCACTAGTACTGTTAGCAAGCCTACAAAACCAACAGTAACATTAATTGATTTATTAATAACTTCTTTAGCAATTGTGGAAGAGTTGTTTAAAACAGTATCAATATTGAGGTATTCTGCTATGCCATGCCCTGATATTTTGAAATTAGCAATAAAATTCTGCAGTTTAGCAATATGTTGAGGCATGTTGTTTACTAAGTCTGTAATTTCATTTACAGACATAATTACAATCGGAGTTAAAATTCCTAATGTTACCAGCAGAATCAACACTATCATCAGTGTTGTTGCCAGACTTCTGGGCATTTTTTCCGATAGTTTGTCAATAAACGGATTTATTGCAGAGGATATTACATAGCTGCAAAATAATAACAGTGCAATATCAGTCATTTTGACAAGCAAAAATATTATAAATAACACTAAAAGAGTAAAACAAATGTTCTTTGGGGTTATTGAACTTTTTATATCCATAGCTGCCTCATTTTTTATAGCACCTTTGTGATTTTACTATAAATTTCAATATATTGAAATAGCCATGTTTAATATATAATCAAAATGAGAATGAGAGGTACAAATTGATACAAGCACAAAAGGGAACAAAAGACATACTTCCGCAGGAAATTGCTAACTGGCAAAAAATGGAATCAGCCGGATATGAAATTTTTTCAAAAGCTAATTTTAAAGAAATAAGAACTCCTATATTCGAAGCAACAGAACTTTTTGCAAGAGGAGTTGGTGACTCTACAGACATTGTAAATAAAGAAATGTATACTTTTGAAAAAAGCGAACGTTCTCTTACTTTGCGTCCGGAAAATACCGCAGGTGTTGTGCGTGCTTATATTGAACATGGCTTTCACAGGCTGCCGCAGCCTGTAAAACTCTGGTATAAAGGTCCGATGTTTCGTTATGAAAGACCTCAGGCAGGACGCCAGAGACAGTTCCACCAGATAGGAGTGGAAATGTTCGGTTCAGCCGAACCTTCCGCTGATGCAGAGGTTATTAATCTGGCTGTAAAATATTTAAACAAGCTCGGTCTGAATGATCTGGAAATAGAGATAAATTCTCTCGGGTGTCCCGAATGCAGAAAAAAATACAGAGAAGCAATAAAAGAAGTATTAAAACCTCACTTGCAGGAACTTTGTGAGGATTGTAACTTCAGGTATGAAAAAAATCCGTTAAGAATTCTTGATTGCAAAGTAGATTCTTGTAAAAAAATATTTGAAAAGGAAGAAATTCAAAAAGTTATACTTGGTGACTTTATCTGTGAAGAATGCAAAGAACACTTTGAAAAGGTTCAGGAATACCTCAGAGCATTGAATATTCCGTACAAAAGAAATAAACAGCTTGTCAGAGGACTGGATTATTACAACAGAACAGTGTTTGAAATAAAATCGAACAATCTTGGCTCTCAAAACGCTGTTTGCGGCGGCGGTCGATATGATTCTCTTGTAGAAACTCTCGGAGGACCTTCCACTCCTGCTGTCGGCTGGGCAATGGGTATGGAAAGATTAAACTCACTGATAAGCAAAACACCGGAGCAAAAACTCAATGCTTTTGTGATATCAGAAGATACAACAGCTGCTTTCAAACTCGTTGAAGAACTCAGAGAAAATGGCTTTAGTGCAGAGTTTGATTACGCGAATAAAAAATTCAAAAAGCAGCTGGACAAAGCAGCCAAAACAGCTAAATATGCAGTAATTCTTATGGATGATGAAATCAAATCTAATACAGTAACTGTAAAAAATCTGGATACATCGCAACAGGTAAATATTTCCAGAACAGAATATTTGAATTACATTAAAATTTAAATGAGGTTGTAAATTTCAATCTCTGTCTTGTTATAACATTTTGTGACTGATAATTTGCTGCAGTTAGTTCAAATTGCAGCCTGTCTGTGTCACTCAAAGGCTTATACACAATTCCTATTTCTCCCTGCAGTTCGTCAATATCAAAATTTTTAACAATTTTATTTTTTAAAGAAAGGTGATCATTAACCTTGTACTGGGTCAGAAAATGAACACTGTTTGAATTATCGTAGCCGCTTTTAGTATACTGTGAACGCGCAAGCTGTGTTCCCAAAGACCATTTGTCATTATTGTATTGCGCAAAGACACCTGTAGTATTTTTATTAACATCATCCATCAAATTGGAAAATACTCCGCCGCCTACATAAAATTTTCCCTTTGAATTTAAAATGCTTGTTGGTTTTGTCGAAACTATTGCGGCAAGCTCCTGATTGAGAGTGTCAGTTTCTGTAAAAGCGCCTGCTGAATAGTTAAAGTTCTTTGCACTTCCGTCAATTCTTGCCCCGCTGCTGTAGTACGAGCTGTTTGCATATGCAAAATTGACCGTATCACCGTTAATCGACGATATTCCGTCTTGTCCTATCATTACAGTTGTGTTTTCATCAAGTTTTTGATTAACATAACTGTTTAGCGAGCCGTAGCTAGGCAATACGCGCAGGTTGTCTTCATCAGAATAGAAACTGTAGCGAAAGAGCATGTCCTCATCCCAGATTTGACCTTTATTTTTTACATATGCAGGTTCGCCTTCTTTTGTTGCTGACAGCTCAAATTTTTTATTCTTTTTTTTATTTAAGTAAGTATAATCCGTTAAATCCAGATCAATGGGCGCAAACATATCATCAGTCTGTTCATTTTCTTCGACAGAAGCAATCTCAGTCTGTTCAGCAACATCCATTTCTACAGGAGCAACTGCATTTAATGCAGATACGGGATTGGAGATAGTTGAACAAAATAAAAATATTAACAATAAAAGCTTTATTTTATTCATATTTATAAATTTATTAATACGCAATTTGTTTCCCTGATAAGGGTTAATATTTGTTAACATTATCTCATTTTTAGCAATATTTTACAACAAAATTACTTTATTAATATAAGGGGAATATTTTAGGAGAAAATTGTGACATTAGATAAGATTAATTTCAACAATCTTGCTTATTTAGACACAGGTATGATGAACTTGTATTCTGATCCTATGTTAACATCATCGTACTCTATGCCTACATTTGATTTTTCACAATATATGCCCGGCACATTTAATGCAATGGACAGTTTTATTCCTTCGTATTCTACATATCCGTCAATGGGCGCTTTCAATTTTAATTTTGAAATGCCTAAATTCGATATGAGCATGTTAATGGATATGTATAATGCGACAATGCAAAATTATAAAAATCAGTTGAGCCAAATTCAGGAAATGTTTAACTTGAATTTCAACTGGAATACTACACCTACTGCAAGTTTAAAAGATGTTAACTATGATTCAAATTCAGCAAAAAAACTTGCACAAAACGCAAAATCTAAAGCAGGAGCGCATTCGCAAAAAAGATGTGCAGAGTTCGTAAGCAATGCAATTGAAGCATCCGGAATTCCTGTAACGCGCGGACACGCTTATCAAATGGAAAATAATTTAAGAAATAACTCACACTTTAAAGAAGTAAAAGTTTCTAAAGATGAACTTGCAAACTTGCCAGCCGGTTGTATACTGGTATACCCGAGAGGTTCTGCAGGATACAGCAGCCAGTACGGTCACGTTGAAATAACACTGGGCAACGGAAAAACAGCAAGCGATTTTATAAACAACAACCCTAAATATGCAAGCAATATGAAAGTATTTGTGCCGGTAACGGCTTAGTATAGATAGATTCCAAGTGTAAACTAAAACACCGTCGTATGTGTGGACGGTGTTTTTATTTTATTATTTTAAAATTTACACAAAAAAAAAGAGGCTTTTTTTATATAGCCTCGTGTTTTAAATACCTATTTTCCCGTTCCTTATATGTTTTAAGTTTATTAGAATCTATTAGTCTAGTTTATCTCTTTTGTGGTTTGTTTATCTCTTACATTTATATAAAGTATATAAAAAAGAAATAATTGCCTCTTAAGAGTCATGCAAAAATTTTAAATATTAAGAAATATTTCGAAAAAGTTAAATGAGTATATACTTTTTTGAATTTCAAGCATAAATTTTTCAAAATAGTATATACTCAATACATAAAAAATTAATTGTAACAAAATGTAAAGAAGGTTTATAGCGATAATATTTATTATGTTTCTTGTTTGTTTAAGCAGTATTTGAAATTTTGTTAAAGCTTAATACAAAGAGTATATTATTTTTTTATACCTGATACTCCGTTTTAACATTAACTAATCCTCACCCCAGGCTCGCGAACTCGCTGCGCTCAGACACACTCGCCTTGCCGATGTTCGGATAAGTTTTTGTATAAAACTGCGTAAAGGTTAAAAAAATAATATACTC